>NZ_CP108086.1:3945573-4249079 GCF_036186745.1 Microbispora hainanensis
ATCGCGGTGATCATGATCGCGAGACCGGGGAAGACGACGGCCCACCAGCCGTTGGTCAGGTTGTTGGCGGCGGCCGCGATCATCGCGCCCCACTCGGCGGACGGCACCTGCGCGCCCACGCCGACGAAGGACAGGCCGGAGATGACCAGCATCACCGCGGCGACGTCCAGCGTCGTCTGCACGTACAGGGTGTCGAGCGCGTTCGGCAGGATGTGGCGGAACACCAGGCGGGCCCGGGTGACCCCGATCATGCGGGCGGCGTCCACATATTCGGCGTCTCGCACCTCCCGCACCAGCGTGCGGACAAGGCGTGCGTAGCCCGGCCACCACGTCGCGGCCAGGGCGATCACCGCCGAGTCGAGTCCCTGGCCCAGCGCGGCGGCCAGGCCGAGCGCCAGGATGATCGCGGGCAGGGACAGGCCGATGTCGCAGATGCGCATGAGCACCTCGTCGACTACCCGGCCCCCGAGCGCGGCGACCGTGCCCACCAGAGTCCCGATCAACGTCGCGGCGATGATCACCACTACGGTGGCGAGCAGCGTCACCCGGGCGCCGTACAGCACGCGGCTCAGGATGTCGCGGCCGTTGGCGTCGGTGCCGAACCAGTGCTCCGCGGAGGGAGCCCGGAGCGCGCTGCCGAGATCGACGGCGTAGGGGTCGTGCGGCGCCAGCAGCGGCCCGACGACGGCGATCACCACCATCAGCGCCGCGACGGCGATCGCCACACGCTCCAGCACCGGTGAGCGCGGTGCGCGGCGCGCGGCGCGGGTCCACCGTCCTCCGGAGAGGCGGGCGGCGACGCCCGCGGGCGCTTCGCTGTATGCCATGTTCTGCCCGTTCTGTCCGTTCTGCCCGCTCATGGGGTGCCTCCCACAGTCGCGACGGGCTCGGCGCCGGCGACGGGGCCCGGGCCGGCGGGCGCGGATCCCCCGCCGGTCTGCCGGAGCCGCGGGTTGAGCCAGAGCTGGACGAGATCGACCGCGATGTTCGCCGCCACGAACACCACGCCGATCACCAGGACGGTGCCGATCACCGCGTACAGGTCGTTCTGCAGCACGGCGTTGACCGCGTACGCCCCGACGCCGGTGCGCCCGAAGATCGACTCGACCAGCACCGTGGAGCCCAGCATCCAGCCGAGCTGCATGCCGAGGATGGTGCTGGCCGGCACCAGCGCGTTGCGCAGCCCGTGCCGCACCACGACCCGGAACTCCGACGCGCCGGTGGCCCGGGCCAGCGTGATGTAGTCGGAGTCGAGCGCCCCGATCATCGAGGAGCGCACCGTGCGCGCGACCACGGCGATGAACGACGCGGCCAGTGTCACCGCGGGCAGCACCAGATGGGCCACCGCGTCGCCGAACGCCGGGAGATCGCCGCCGAGCAGGGCGTCGACCGTGGTCATCCCGGTGATCTCGGAGACCTCCCGGCCGAAGGCGAGCTGGCCGGTCAGGGGCAGCAGCCGCAGCCGTGCCGACAGCACGAGCTGGAGCATGAGGCCCAGCCAGAAGACCGGCACGGCGGCGCCCAGCATGGCGACGACGCGGGCCGCGAGATCGGCCGCCCGGCCGCGCCGGTAGGCGGCGTAGACGCCCAGCGGCACGGCCACGACGATGTTGATCGACATGGCGGCGAGCACCAGCTCCACCGACGACGGCAGGACCGCTGCGATGTCGTCGGTCACGGGACGCTGTGTGAACACCGAGGTGCCCAGGTCGCCGTGCAGCAGCCGGCCGATGTATCCGAGGAACTGGTCCCACAGCGGCCGGTCCAGCCCGAGCCGGACCCGGACCGCGGCCACCTGCTCGACGGTGGCGTTGCGCCCGGCCGCGGCGCGGGCGGGGTCGCCCGGCAGGACCTGCGTCATCAGGAACGTGACGACGGCCAGCCCGGCCAGCACCACGACGCTGGTGACGAGTCGTCTCAGCAGGAAACGGGCCACGTGGGCACCTCCCCTCTACGGTGATCCGCCGGCTCCGCCGGGTCAGCCGACCTTGATGCGGTAGACGTCCACGGTCTGGTGGTGCGAGGGGTCGTACCGGAAGCCGGTGACGCCCTTGCGGTAGACCGCGACGGTCTGCGGATTGGACAGGTTGATCGACGCGTAGTCGTCGGCGATGATGTGCTGCGCCTGCTTGTACAGCTCGCAGCGCTGACCCTCGTCGGTGAGCCGCTGCGCCTTCTCCACCAGTTCGTCGACCTTCGGGTTGTCGTAGCCCCCGTTGTTCTGACCCTTGTTGATGAACCTGGAGTCGAACATCAGGTACAGCACCGAGTCGGGGTCGGGGTACGGCGGGAAGGCGTAGATCATGCCGAGATCCGGCGTGGTCTTGTTGCTCTTCAGCATGTCCACGTACTGCGGGTAGGTGACCGCCTCGAGCTTCAGGTTCACGCCGATCTTGGAAAGCTCCGACTGCAGCAGCGTCGCCGCCTGCTCCATCTCCGCGGTGGCCTTGAGATAGGTCATGGTGAGCGACACGTTGCTCAGCCCCGCCCCGGCCAGGATGCTCCTGGCCTTGTCCAGGTCGTGACCGGGCTGGGTGACGGTGGAGTCGAAGCAGCTCATCGCGCTGGGCAGCACGCCGACGGCCTTCTTGCCCGCGCCCTTGAGGATGGCGGACACATGCTGGTCGTAGTCATAGGCGTAGGAGAGGGCCTCGCGCAGCGCCTTGTTCGCCACCGGCGAGTCCTTCATCTTGAAGAACACGTAGAGCTGCACGTTGGTGTCGGCCTTGTCGACCGTGAAGTTCGGGTCGCTCTCCATCGACGCCCAGTCGTTGGGGTCGATGTCCATCGCGATGTCGATGTCACCGCTGGTCAGGGCGCTCTTCTGCGTGGCCGCCTGGGCGAGGTAGCGGAACACCAGGTCCTTGGCCTGGGTGGTGAAGCCGCCCCAGTAGGCGTCGTGGCGGGTGAACCTGGCCTCCTGGTTGGGGCTGTAGGAGACCAGCTTGTACGGCCCCGATCCGGCGTCGTTGTTCGCCAGCCACTGCTGGCCGTCGTCGGAGCCGGCGTTGGCCTGGACCAGCGTGGAGTTGAGCAGGTAGACGCGGGTGAGTGCGGCCATGAACGGCGCGTACGCCTGCTTCAGCTTGATCGTCAGGTGGGTGTCGTCGGTGACGGTCGTGCTGTCGTAAGCCGTCACCAGCGACGCCACGCCGATGCCGAGCTTCTTGGCGCGGTCCAGGGTGAACTGCACGTCGGCGCTGGTCAGCTTGCTTCCGTCATGGAAGGTGATGTCGTCGCGCAGCGTCACGTCGATGGCGGTGCCGTCGCCGGAGACCTTCCACTCCTTGGCGGCGACCCCGGTGAGCCGGTTGTCGTCGTCGTACTTCACCAGGGTGTCGTAGGCGGGCCGGACGACCTCGTCGACGGTCGAGTTGTCGGCCTGGACCGGGTCGAAGGTGGCGGGCGGCTCGTTCTCGGCGATGACCAGCGTCTGCGCGCGGGCGGACGGAGCGCCGGAGGCGCCCGGCCCGCCGTCGGCGCCGCCGCCGCACGCCGCGAGGGCGAGCGCCCCCGCCAGTGCGACGGAGATCAGCCGCAGCGGACGAGCCGGGTTTCGAAACGGGCGGGCCTTCGGCCCGGAAACGGGGGGATGGGTGAGGTTCACGGGTCTTCTACCCTTCTTTCGTACGCCTGGAGACCTCGGTGGCGCGGGCGGTCCGGGCCGGGGTCGGCCGCCAGTCGCCCGGCCCGTTGACGATCACGCCGTACAGCCGTTCGGCGCTCTCGGCGGTGACGTAGCCGTCCAGCACATCGGCGACCACCGCCGCCGGGTCGCGGTCGAGCGGGTTGCCGTAGCCGCCCCCGCCGGCCGTGCGGTTGATGAAGCGGTCGCCCGCTTTCATGGCCGCGCGATACATGCCGACTCGCTTGGCCCGGTCGGTGCCCGGCCACAGCACCATCTCGCTCGGCTCGGGCTCGTGGCCGCCGTCCAGCGCCCACGGCCGGGTCTTGCTCTTCTTCTTCATCGACAGGACCTCGCCGTCGGCGAGGTAGCGGACCTGCCGCAGCACGCCCACGCCGCCCCGGAACTTCCCGGCGCCGCCGGAGTCGGGGATGAGCTCCAGCCGCTCGTGGAAGATCGTCGACTTGTGCTCGAGCACCTCGATCGGGGTGTTGCGCACCACGCTCTGGGACGGGTGCTGCTGGGCGTTGGCTCCGTCGTGGTCCCGGGTGGCGCCCCAGCCGATGCCCTCGTTGTTGCTGATCACGAAGTCGCGGCCGGTGCGCGGGTCGTGGCCGAGAGCCATGAACCCGGGCTCGTCACCGCCCGACGACGCCGGAATGGAGGCGATCACCCCCGCAAGCGCCTTGTGCAGCATCTCGAAGGCGACGATCGCGCTCCACTGGGTGAACGTCGCCGACGGGTAGACGGCGTGGAAGAAATTGCCCGGATCGGCTCTGACCTCAAGGTTGCGGAAGTGGCCGGCGTTGGTCGGCTCGTGCGGGCTGGTCAGCTCCTTCAATGTGGCCTTCGCCAGGCTCTCCGTGGAGCCGATCGGAAGGTTGACCGGCCCCAGAACCGCGCCGTCCGACCCGTTGAAGTCGACGATCATGCGGTCGCCGTCGATGGTGACCTTGACCTCCATGCGGATCAGGTCGTCGGTGATGCTGTCGTCGTCGCAGTACTCCACGGCGGTCCAGGTGCCGTCGGGCAGCGCGGCCACGCCCTTGCGGGACACTCGCTCGCCGTGCTCGATGATCTGCCGTACGGCCTGGTCGACGGTGTCCCCGCCGAACTTCTCCCACACCTGCGCGAGCCGGATCTCGCCCGTGCGCAGCGCCGCGAGCTGCGCGTGGAAGTCGCCGATGGTCAGGTCGGGCAGGCGAGAGTTGAACCGGACCAGCTCCAGGATGTCGTGCACGGGCTCGCCCCGGCTCACGATCTTCGTACCGGGGAAGATCAGGCCTTCCTGGTGCATGTCCGTGGAGTCGAGGACGTATCCCGGAGCCTTGGCGCCCAGGTCCATCCAGTGCGCCCGCACCGCGAGGTACGCCGCCGGGCCGTCCTTCCCGTCACGGAAGACCGGGGCGAACAGCATCGCGTCGTAGGAGTGCGCGCCGCTCCAGTAGGGGTAGTTGAGCAGGTAGACGTCGCCGGACGCCATGTTCTCCCGGCCGACGTACTCCACGCCCTTGCGGATCGCGTAGTCGTTCGCGCCGAGGAAGTGCGTGATCCCGGCGGCCTCCGCCATCAGTTCGAGCTCGCCGTTGTAGAGCGAGATGCCGAAGTCCAGCACCTCGTAGATGACCGGGTTGAAGGCCGCGCGGACCAGGGTGCGGCGCATCTGCTCGCCCACCGACACCAGGTAGTTGCGGATCACTTCGACCGTCGCGCCGTCCAGGCGTCCGGTGGTCGTCATCGGTCTTCCTCCTCGGGCGCGGGGGTGGCGGCGGTCACGATGAGCTGGCCGTACGGGTCCACGGCGAGGCGCTGGTCGCCGAAGATCACGGTGGTGGAGGTGCCCTCCTCGACGATGGCCGGGCCGTTCAGGGCGTGCCCGGGGCCGAGCGTCGCCCTGTCGTACACGGGGAAGGCGACGACCTCGCCGCTGGCCACGTCGAAGGCGGGGCGCTCGCCGGACGGGTCCGGCGTCGGCGTCTGCGCGGCCGGCAGCTCCGGCAGGCTCGGTTTGGCGAGCCGGCCCACCGCGCGCAGCCGCAGGGTGAGGATCTGCCCGGTGTCCGGCATGGCGTGGCCGTAGCGGGCCCGGTGCTGCTCGTTGAACCGGGCGAGCACGGTGGCCGCCGTGTCGCCGGGGAGCAGGTCGATGGGGAGCGTGTGCTCCTGGCCGTTGTAGCGGACGTCGAGCCGCCGCACCAGCAGCCGGTCCTCCGGCTTGACGCCCTGTGCGGACAGCACCTCGTCGCCCTGGGTCTCCAGCTCCGCGAACGCCGGCTCCAGCTCGCCCAGTGTCTCGTCCGTCAGCGGCCGCAGCACGGTGGTGGCGAACTCGTACTCCAGATCCGACATGAGCATTCCGAAGGCCGAGAACGCCGCCGGCACCTGTGGCACGATCACCTCGGCGATGCCCATCTCCCGGGCCAGCATCGGGCCGATCAGCGGCCCGGCGCCGCCGAAGGCGAGCAGCGCGAACTCGCGCGGGTCCAGCGCGCGCTCGACGGTGATCTCGCGGAGCGCGCCCACCGTGCGCGCCAGCAGCACCCGGAAGACGCTGGCCGCCGCCTCGGTCACGGTCACGCCGAGCGGCGCGGCCAGCTTCGTGGCGATCGCGTCGCGCGCGGCGTCGGCGTCGATCCGCATGTCCCCGCCGAGGAACGCCTCCGGGGCCAGGTAGCCGAGGGTCAGCGCGGCGTCGGTGAGGGTCGGCTCGGTGCCGCCCGCGCCGTACGCCACGGGGCCCGGCACCGCGCCCGCGCTGTGGGGGCCCACCTTGAGCAGGCCCTCGTCGATCCAGGCGATGGACCCACCGCCCGCGCCCACCGTGCGGATGTCGAAGATGGGGATGAGCAGCGGGAACCCGTCGATGGACGCCTCGTGGACCTCGCCCGGCGTGCCGTTCTCGATCACGCAGCAGTCGACGCTCGTGCCGCCCACGTCGAACGAGATGAGTTTCCTGCCGTTCAGCTCGCGGGACAGATAGGACGCGCCGACGACGCCCCCGGCCGGGCCGGACAGCACCGTCATGAGCGGCGCCCGGCGGGCCAGCTCCGCGGTCATCGCGCCGCCGCCCGACCGCATGATGTGCAGCGGACGGGTCAGCCCGGCCGCCTCGAGCCGCGTCTCCAGAGTGCCGATGTAGTCGCTGAGCACCGGACGGATGTAGGCGTCCAGGGTGACCGTGCTGGTCCGTTCGTACTCGCGGTACTCGCGGGTGATGTCGGTGGACACCGACACCGACACGTCCGGATACGCCTCCCGGAGGATCCGGGCGGTTCGCCGCTCGTGCTCGGGGTTGGCGTAGGAGTGCAGGTAGCACACGGCGATCGACCGCAGGCCCTGCTCCTCGACCAGGATCCGGCCCGCCTCGCGCACCGCGTCCTCGTCCAGGTCCTCGACGACCTGGCCCTGCGCGTCGATCCTGCCGGGGACGCCGAGACGGCGGCGACGCGGGACGAGCGGCGGCGGCGGAGCGTAGGAGAAGTCGTACATGGAATGCCCGGGCACGTTGGCGCGGGCGATCTCCAGCAGGTCGCGGAAGCCCTCGTTGGTGATGATCCCGACATCCGCGCCGCGGCGCTGCAGGATCGCGTTCAGACCCAGCGTGGTGCCGTGCACGAACGCCTCGACCTCGGTGAGCGCCGCGCCGGGGGCGTCGTCGCCGGCGGGCATCAGGCCGCCCACGGCGTCGAGCACGCCCCGGGCCGGGGCGTCGGGGGTAGTGGGGGCCTTGTGCAGCCGTAGCGTGCCGTTCGCCTCGTCGAAGGCGAGCGCGTCGACGAACGTGCCGCCGATGTCCACGGCGAGCCGAACACGGCCGGCGGGGGAACTCATGCCTGACTCCTTCTGTCCAGGGGAACGTGGCTGGGGCGCCGGTCGCGACGCCGGGGGTTCATGAGGCGCCGCCGGTCGTGCCGTCGTCTGGGCCGGCCGCCGGCAGGTCGTCGCGGACGACACGTCCGGCCTGCATGACCAGCGGGATCCGGCGCAGCGCGGAGACATCGGCCAGCGGGTCGGCCTCCGTGACGATGAGGTCGGCGACGTGGCCCTCCTCGACCGCTCCCACCTCGCCCGCCAGGCCGACCAGGCGGGCCGCGTCGAGGGTCCCCGACCGCACGGCCTGGGCCGGGGACAGCCCGGCCTCGGCCAGGAACTCCATCTCCCGTACGGCCACCACCGTGTCCTCGATGGGCTCGCCCGGCGGGTAGTCGGTCCCGGCCAGGAAGGTGATCCCCGGAGCCTCCGGGTCCGCCGGATCGGCCACGCCCGCCGCGATCGCCCGGCGGATGCTGGCGAGGTGGCCGGGCCCGGTCTCCATCGCCTTCTCGATCTGCCAGGGGGTGAACTCGTGCTCGGCCATCCAGTCGGGGCAGCGGGTGACGCACAGCGTCGGCGTCAGGAACACCCGCCGCGCCGCCATCTCCTTGGCCGTTGCGTCGTCGAGGTCGTAGGCGTGCTCATAGCTGCGCACTCCGGCCGCCATCGCCTCCCTGATGGCGGCCCCGGCCCCCGCGTGCGCGACCACGTACGTGCCGTGCTCGTCGGCGGCCCGCACCACGGCGCGCATCTCCTCCACCGTCATCTGCGCGCCCGCGAACGATTCGCCCTGATGGGCGATGCCGCCGGTAATGAAGATCTTGATGTGGTCGGCTCCGGCGTCCAGTTCCTCCCGCGCGGCCCGGAGGAAGGCGTCGTGCCCGTCGGCGTAAGAACAACCGCCGCCCTTGCCGTGACCACCCGTGGTGGAGATCGCCCGGCCCGCACCGACGATACGCGGCGCGTCCACCCAGCCCTCCCGGGCCGCCGTACGGACCAGCAGGTCGGCCCGCGACTGCTCGTGCACGCAGCGGATGGTGGTGACACCCGCCCACAGCGCGTCCTGGGCGCGGGACAGCGCCCGGAGGGCGGTCAGCCCGGGGTTTTCGGCCTCGTCGTTGGCCGAGAAGGGATAGACGACCGACAGATGGGTGTGCACGGAGATCAGGCCCGGCATCAGATAGCGGCCGTTCAGCGCGATCTCCGTGGCGCCGGGCGGCGGCGCCTCGGCGGTGATCCGCTCGATCCGGCCCTCGGTGACCGCCACGTTCGTGTCGCGCCGCACCCGGCCGTTCCGCACGTCCACGACGTGCCCGCCGGTCAGCCACACGGTGCCGGAAGCGGGCCGCCCCTTGGTCTGGCCGGCCGTCGCCGCGACCAGGTTTCTCCTCGGAAGCGTTGTCAGCACTGGGTGTTCCTCTCTTCCTGGTGGTCGGCCTGGTGGTCGGCGTGGTCCATGAGACGGCCGGGACCGAGGTCGGCGATGTCCACAGGTGGTGGCTTGCTCTCCGCGAGACAACGGAGCGTCTCCCCCCACAGGGGGGCGAAGGTGAAGGCATAGGTCCCGCCGGCGACGAGAAAACCGGGCAGCCCGGGAACTTCGCCGATCAGCGGCATCTCGTCGGGTGTGGCCGCGAGCGGCCCGGCCCACATGCGGAGCAACCGCAGGTCCGCGAGGAACGGCAGCACCCGCGCGGCGAGCCGGACGTTGCCGTGCAGGCTGGCCAGGCTCGGCAGGCTCCGGCCCTCCAGGTCGAGAGTCCGGGCGGGCCAGCCGCCGCCGATGAGCAGGTTACCCGCCGCCACCTGTTTGACCGACAGGCCCTCACCGATGTGTTGCACCAGGTGAGGCAGGATGGGCGGCAGCCGCACCGTGGAGTGCATCTGGATCGCGACCGGCGACATCCGCAGCGCGGCCCCGGCCATGGCGGCCACCCGGCCCAGCCAGGGCCCGGCGGTGTCGACGACCACCGGGGTGTCCACGACAAGCCCGCCGTCCCGCCCCGCGGTGACCCGCCAGCCCTCGCGGTGGCGGTCGATGCGCCGGACGGGGGAGTACGGATGCGTCCGCGCGCCGCTCCGCGCGGCGGAGGAGAGGTAGGCCGGGGTCACCTTCAGCGGGTTGGCGTAGCCGTCGAGAGCGCACCAGGTGGCGGCGATCACGGTGGGGCCGAGCTGGGGGAGCGCTGCCCTCGCGGCGTCGCCGTCGAGGACCTCGGTCGGGATGCCCGCGCCGGTCTCCCACGCGTGCTTCTCGACCAGTTCGGCGTGCTGCCCGGGGGTCTCGGCCACGGTGAAGCCACCGCTGCGGCGCAACTCGACCGAGGCGCCCAGCTCCTCCTCCAGCGTTTCCCATCGCTCGCTCGCGGCTCGCTGCAGCGGCAGGAAGCGCGCGTTGTCGAGCGGCACCTCCTGCCCGGGCCGCTGTGAGTGCACGGCCTGGATGTGCAGGTTGCCGGCCGTGGTCCCGGACCCCTCGCGCCCGGGGGCGCCGCGTTCGAGGATCACGACCCGGTGCCCGGCCCGGGCCAGGTGATGAGCCGCGGCGGCGCCGAGCACGCCGGCTCCCACGATCACCGCGTCCGCGGTCAGCACGCCGCTCATGGCCGTTCCTCCTGGGGGGTGGCGGGCCCGAGGGCGTCCGGAGAGGCCCCCGGGGTCGTCTTTGGGGTCGTCTCCGGGGTCGTCTCCGTGGCGAGCAACGCCCTGAGCGGGATCGGCCGGATCGGCGTGCGCGCCGGGAAGACGTTCGCATCGGTGGTCCGGCCGGCGACGGAGCGCACCAGCGCGGCCACGGCCACGCCGCACTCCCGGCCCTGGCACGGGCCCATGCCCGCGCGGGTGCGCGCCTTGACCGCGTTCACATCCACAGGGGCGGGGACTTCGGCCTCCCCGGCCACGGCCCGGATCTCACGCGCGGTCACGGCCTCGCAGCGGCAGATCATCGTGTCGCCGGGGAGCGGGGGGACCAGGGAGGACGTCAGCCGGGCCGGGCTCGGGAAGAGCCGCCCGGTGAGCTCGGTGAAGCGGGCCAGGCCGCGTAGCGCGGCGCCCGCCCGGAGCAGGTCGCGCCGCGCCGGGGGACGGCCCTCCCGGATGAGGATGTCGAAGGCCGCGAGCAGGCCGCGGGCGCGGGCGGTGGGCGCGCCGCCGATGCCGGCGGCCTCTCCGATCACGTAGACGCCGGGTCGCGAGGTTCGCCCGCGCGGGTCCGTGACCGGCGTGGCGTCGCCGGTCACGGCGTCGGTGCGCACGTCGCACCCGAGCATGCGGGCCAGATCGGTCTGGGGACGGAAGCCGTACCCGACGCAGAGCGCGTCGACGAGGAAGGTGCGTGCCGCCGCCGGGTCGCCGACGGCGGCGACCGTGACCGAGGAGACCCTGTCGGTCCCCTCGGCGCGGACCACGGAGTGGCCCTGCCAGATCGGCACCCGGGCGCGGGCCAGTCGCGTGACGTACCCGGCCAGCTCGCGCAGGCGTGCCGGGTGACGCAGCGCGCCGAGCGCCGCGGGCCGGGGCCGGTACGGCGTGCCGGCCTCGGCGACGCCGACGACGGTCACCCCGAGATCGACGAGGGAGCAGGCGACCGGAAGCAGGAACGGGCCCGATCCCGCCACAAGGACCCGCTCACCGATCGGCGTGTGCTCGCTCGCGGCGAGGTGCTGCGCGAAACCGGGGGTGGCGACCCCGGGAAGCTGCCAGCCGGGGAAGGGCAGGACCCGCTCGTAGGCGCCGGTTGCGATGATCAGGTAACGCCCGCGCAGCCGGACGGG
This sequence comes from Microbispora hainanensis, assembly GCF_036186745.1. Lineage (NCBI taxonomy): Bacteria > Bacillati > Actinomycetota > Actinomycetes > Streptosporangiales > Streptosporangiaceae > Microbispora > Microbispora hainanensis. The sequence goes on from NZ_CP108086.1 coordinate 3,956,785, forward strand.
ACGTCCTTCCCCGTCCACCGCGAGAAGGGTGCGCCCGTCGTCGTCCACGCCCCAGACGGTGTGCCTCGTCCGGCACTCGGCCCCTGCCGCGCGCACCCGTTCGACGAGCGCGCCGCCTTCGGGCCGGTGGTCTCCCCACCGCTCGGCGACCGCGGGCGCGGGCCTGCGGTAGTACTGCCCGCCGAGCTCGGGCTGCTCGTCGACGAGGGTCACGGTGAGCCCGGCCGCCGCGAGCCGCTCGGCCGCGCTGAGCCCGGCCGGCCCGCCGCCCACGATCAGGACGTCCCTGGTCACCGTCTCGGGGGCGCCGGATGGCTCGTTCCAATGATCAGCGGTCACCGTCGTCGCCTCCGCCGGTGCCGACCCGCATACCGGGACGCACCCGGGTCAGGCAGGCACGCACTCCCGCCCGGTCGTCGATCGTCACCTCGCACTCCAGGCACACCCCCATCCCGCAGAAGGGCCCGCGGGGCTCCCCGCTGACGGGGTTGCGGCGCAGCGTCCAACGGCCGTCGCCGACGAGGGCGGCCGCGACGCTGACGCCGTCCACGACGGTGAGCGGACGCCCGTCCACCGTGATCGTCGCGGTCCGCGGAGGTGTGCCCGTCCCGGTCCGTGTCATCGCCGCGCCTCCGTTCCGTCCTCCGCCTCCAGGGCGCTCACCAGCCCGGACTCCCGCAGCACGGCGCCGATGGCGCTGATCACGTCGTCGTCGGCGATCTCCAGGAGCGGCGGCCGTACGTGCCCGCCGGGCTGGCCGAGGATCGCCATGGCCGCCTTGAGCTGGGAGATCGGCGAGGCGTAGACGCCGCTGTAGTCGGGGTTGATCAGCCGCGAGGAGAGCGCCACGTACCGGTCGGCCCAGACGCGCGCGGTCTCGCGGTCGCCCTTGCGCACGGCCTCGTAGAAGGGGACGGCGAACGGTGCGCCGATGCCCCCGCCGTCGATGTTGCCGTCGCCGCCGATCTCCATCAGCACGGCGAGGCCGCGCCGGTGCAGGAAGCTGCCGAAGACGCGGACGCGGTCGGCGACGGCCTCGACCGTCCCCAGCATCCGCAGCCAGTCGCCGGTGCTGTCCTTGATGGCCACCACCCGATCGAGATCGGCGAGGCGCTCCGCCAGCCCGGGGTGCGCCGAGATGTCGACGGCGACTCCGCGCGGCCAGTTGTAGACCATGAACGGCAGCTCCGTCGCCGTGCTGACCTCGGCGTAGAAGGCGTGGATCTCGGCCGCTCCGAGGTGCGCGTACGGCGGCGGCGTGGCGAGCACGCCGTCGGCCCCGGCGGCTTCGGCGTGCCGTGCGAGCTCGGCGGCCTCGGCGGCGGTGTAGGCGGTGACCCCGACGACCACGGGGATCCGGCCGGACAGCTCGGACGCCGCGATCTCGGCGACACGCCTGCGCTCCGCGGGGCTCTGGCTGAACCACTCGCCGGTGCTCCCGTTGACCAGCACGCCGTGCACGCCCTGACGGACGTAGAGCCGCAGCAGCGCGCGCAGCGCGTCCTCGTCCAGCTCACCGGAGGAGGTGAAGGGAGTGGGAGCGGCCGGCCAGTAACCGTGCCAGTCGACGTCGTCGCGATCCATGAAACGTCCCCGGTGTGTCCACTCGTGACCCCTGCTGTGGGATCGGTTGCACTACGTTCCATCAAGACTACGGTTTTGGTCAAGACCCGAAATGAGGTTTTAACCCAGAAGGTTTTCTCGGGAAACGTGCGATCGGCGGCGTTCCGGTTTGGCACAATGGTCATCGCATGGGATCGATCCCAGGAACGGAGCACTCTATTGATCACCTTGAAGGACGTCGCGGCCGAGGCCGGGGTGTCCAGGAGCACGGCTTCGCGTGCCTTGAGCGGCAGTCCGCTGATCTCGCCGCAGACGCGGACCGCCGTAGTCGAGGCGGCGCGCAGGCTGGGTTACGAGCCCAACCGGATCGCCAGCGCCCTGCGGTCGAAGCAGTCGCACCTCATCGGCATCGTCCTCAACAACCTGATCAACGCTTCGTTCCACACGATCGTCGAGGTGGTGCAGCGCCGGGCGGCCACGGAGGGTTACCAGGTGATGCTGTGCATCACCGACAGCGACGCCGGGCGCGAGGAGTCGTTCCTGCGCGTGCTCGCCTCCCACGGCGTCGACGGACTCATCGTGATCGGCACGGGCAAGAACGCCGCCACGTCCAACACCCTGCTGTCGAACGGGGTGGGGGTGGTGAACGTCATCCGCGCGGCCGCCGACAGCGCGGCCCCGTCAGTGCTCGCCTCCGATAGGGAGGGCGCGTACGAGGCCACGCGCCACCTGCTCGACCTCGGCCACGAACGCATCGGCTTCATCGGCGGCGTGCTCACGACCAACTCCGGACGGGAACGGTTCGCCGGCTATGAGCAGGCGCTTGTCGAGCGGGGGATCGCGGTCGACGAGGGGCTCGTCGAGCGAGGCCCGTTCGACCCGGGCTTCGGCACCGAGGCGGTCGTCCGGTTGCTGGATCGCGAGCCTCGGATGACGGCGCTGTTCGCGGCGAACCACGAGGCGGTGTTCGGCGTCCTCCCGGCGCTGGTCAACGCCGGGGTTCGCCTTCCCGACGACCTGTCGCTGATCTGTCACGAGGACATGCCCTGGCTGCGCTGCTGGCAGCCGGCGATCACGGTGGTCGACAACGGCGCCCGGGAGCTCGGTGAGCTCGCCATGGACCTGCTGCTGCAGCAGATCGAGCGCGGCGACGGCCCGGCGTCGGATTCCGCGAACGGACGCGCGGGCCGCACCTACCGCGTCGGGGCCCAGCTCGTCAGGCGGGAGTCGTGCGCCCCCGTCGTCTCGTGAGCTCAGGCGTCTCGTGGGCTCAGGCGTCTCGTGGGCTCAGGCGTCTTGTGGGCTCAGGCGGACTCGCGGACGACGAGCTCGGTGGGGAGGATCACCGGGTCGGCCGGGCCGCCCTTGAACAGGCCGAGCAGCAGCCGGACCATCGCGGCGGCCTGTTCGATGACCGGCTGCCTGATCGTGGTCAGCGGGGGCTCGGTGTAGCGGGCCGCCTCGATGTCGTCGAACCCGACCACGGCCACGTCGTCGGGCACCCGGCGGCCCGCCTGGCGCAGGGTCTGCAGCGCCCCGATGGCCATGAGGTCGTTGGCGACGAAGACGGCGTCGAGGTCCGGGTCGTCCTGCAGCAGGTGGCGCATGGCGACGGCGCCGGACTCACGGGTGAAGTCGCCGACGGCGACGATCGACCGCCGGTCGGACTCGCGCAGCGCGTCGCGATAACCCTTGAGCCGGTCCTGACCGCCGATCATGTCCTGCGGCCCGGCGATCGTGGCGATGCGCCGCCGTCCGCCGTCCAGCAGGTGGCGCACCGCCTTCTCCGCGCCGCCCACGTTGTCGTTGTCCACGTACGGCAGGGGCACCGGCACGGGCGGCCTGCCGTACGAGACGACGGGGACGCCCATCCGCGCGACGGCCGAGGGCAGCGGGTCGGCGCCGTGCATCGAGATCAGCATGACCCCGTCGACGTGGCCGCTGGCGATGTAGCGCTCGATCCTCGCGTGGCTCTGGGCCGAGCCGCCGAGCATGAGCACGACCTGCTTGTCGGCGGCCTCGAGCTCCACGCTGGCCGAGCGGATGACCGTGGAGAACATCGGGTCCTCCGAGAAGACCCTGGTCGGCGGCTCCGACACGACCAGCGCGATCGAGTCGGTCCGCTGGGTGACGAGGCTGCGCGCCGCCGAGTTGGGGACGTATCCCAGCTCGTCGACGGCGCGCATCACCGCATCCCTGATCTGCGGTGTCACCGTCATCTGCCCGTTGACGACCCGGGAGACGGTGGCGCGGGACACTCCCGCCCGCGCCGCTACCGCCTCCAGAGTGGGTCGTTTCATGCAGTCCCCCTTCGCCGTGCCCGGCGAGTCACGCCGCGCCGCGCGCGGTCCGGGGGCCGCTCACGACGGGCAGTGGTCGTCAGGCACTCCCCAGCCCGTTGCGTTCGATGACGTCTCGATACCACAGCGCGCTGTCCTTGGGAACGCGTCGCTGGGTCTCGAAGTCGATGTACACGATGCCGAACCTCTTGTGATAGCCGTAGGCCCACTCGAAGTTGTCCAGGAGCGACCATACGAGATAACCCCTCAGGTCCGCACCGGCGGAGATCGCGGCGTGCGCCGCCCGCAGGTGGCCGTCGAGGTAGCCGATCCGGTCGTCGTCGTGCACCTCGTCACCCGTGAGGTGGTCGTCGAAGGCCGCGCCGTTCTCCGTGACGAGCAGCCCGACCTCGGGATAGTCGCGCGACAGCCGTACGAGCAGGGTGTTGAGGCCGGACGGCTCGATGGGCCAGTCCATCGCGGTCGTCGGGCCGGTCGGCGGCTCGAACCGGATGCCCTCGGTGCCGGGGAAGGCGGGGTTCGCCGGCTCGCCGGGCGCGGCCGACACGAAGGACGGGTTGTAGTAGTTGATGCCGAGCAGGTCGATCGGCTGGTGGACGACGGCCAGGTCGCCGTCCCGGATGTGGCCGAGGCCGCCGTGGCGGGCGGCGATCTCCAGCACCTCCTCCGGGTAGCGCCCCCGCAGCGCCGGGTCGAGGAACTGCCGGTTCAGCAGCGCGTCCACGAATGCGGCCTCCTCGTGGCCGTCCGTCTGGATCACGGGAGAGAGGTTGAGGGTGAGCGCGATCTCGGCGGCCCCGGCCGCGCGCAGGGCCCGCGCCGCCAGGCCGTGAGCGAGCAGCAGGTGGTGTGCGGCGCGGAACGCGGCGGCCGGGTCGCGCCTGCCTGGGGCGTGGACGCCGGAGCAGTAACCGAGGAAGGCGGCCACCCACGGCTCGTTCAGCGTCGTCCAGGTGCGGACGCGGTCGCCGAGCCGCTCGTGCACGACGGCGGCGAAGTCGGCGAAGCGCTGCGCCGTGTCCCGCGTTGCCCAGCCGCCGGCGTCCTCCAGCGCCTGCGGCAAATCCCAGTGATACAGCGTCGGGTACGGCCTGATGCCGTGGGCGAGCAGCTCGTCCACGAGGCGGTCGTAGAAGCCGAGACCCGCGGCGTTGACCTGCCCCGCCCCGGTGGGCAGGACGCGCGGCCAGGCCACCGAGAACCGGTAGGCCGCCAGGCCCAGACCGGCCATGAGCCGTACGTCCTCGGCATAGCGGTGATAGTGGTCGCAGGCGACGTCGCCGGTGTGGCCGTCGGCGACGTTGCCCGGGACCCTGGAGAAGGTGTCCCAGATCGAGGGGCCCCTGCCGTCCTCGGCGGCGGCGCCCTCGATCTGGTAGGCCGCGGTGGCGGCGCCCCAGACGAAGCCGTCAGGGAAGATCATCGTCGACGATCCGGTCCCCCGAGTGGCCGTGGTCGTCGCCGTCATCCCTTCACAGCTCCCTGCATGATCCCTCCGATGATCTGTTTGCCGAGCAGGACGAAGACGAGCACCAGCGGCAGGGTCGCCACCGCCGTGCCCGTGAGGCCGAGCGTGAAGTCGCGCACGTAGCCGCTGGCGAGCTGCGACAGCGCCACCTGCACGGTCGGATTGTCGGGTGTGAGCACCACCAGCGGCCAGAAGTAGTCGTTCCACGCCGTCATGAACGTGAGCATGCCGAGCACCGCCGCGGCCGGCCGGGCGGCCGGGATCACGACGTGCCAGAACAGCCGGGCCGTGCTGCACCCGTCGATACGGCCCGCCTCCAGCAACTCGGTCGGCAGCGCGCGGCTCAGATACTGCGTCATGAAGAACACGCCGAACGCGTTGACCAGCGCGGGGACGATCACGGCGTACATCGTGCCGGTCCACTCCAGCTTGATCATCAGCATGTAGAGCGGGATGATGCCGAGCTGCGCCGGGACCATCATCGTCACGACCGTCATCAGCAGCAGCATGTTGCGGCCGCGGAAGCGCAGCTTGGCGAACGCGAAGCCGGCCAGGGTCGAGAAGAACATCACCGACACGGTGATCGTCCCCGCGACGACGAACGAGTTGAGCAGCGCCAGCGCGAACGGCGCGGTGTCGAAGACCCGCCGCACGTTGGCGAAGAAGTTGCCGCCCGGCAGCAGCGGCGGCGGCACCTCGGCCAGCGCCGCGTTGTCGTGCGAGGCGACGACCACGCTCCAGTAGACGGGGAACGCCGAGAAGAACGCCACCGCCACCAGGGTCAGATAGGTGAGCGGACGAGCGCGCAGCGACCTAAGCATCGAGTCCTCCACGCATGCGCCGTACGACGAGATAGTTGACGCCCACGACCACGACCACGAGCAGGAACATCACCCAGGCCGCCGCCGAGGCGTAGCCGAACTCGAAGCTGCGGAAGCCCTTCTCGTACAGGTAGAGGGCCAGGGTCTGGAACTGGCGGTCGGTGCCGCCCGTGACCGCCGCGCCGTTGCTGACCTGCGCGCCGAACAGCAGCGGCTCGGCGATGATCTGCATCGACCCGATCGTGGTGACGATGACCGTGAAGACGACGGTCGGCCGGATCATCGGGAGCGTGATGCCCCACAGCTGCCTGAGGCTGGACGCGCCGTCGAGGGTCGCCGCCTCGTAGATCTCCCTGGGCACGGCCTGCATGGCGGCGAGGTAGATGAGCGCGTTGTAGCCGGTCCACCGCCACATGATCATGACGGCGATGGCGACGTGCGAGGAGGCCACGCCCGCCTGCCAGTCGATCCGGCCGGCCCCGAGCCAGTCGAGCACCATGTTGACCAGCCCGAAGTCGCGCCCGAAGAGCTGGCTGAAGATGACGACCACGGCCACGACGCTGGTCACGTTGGGCAGCAGGAGCGTGATGCGAAACAGCGTCTGTGCCCGCAGCGGCCGGTTCAGCAGGTGCGCCAGCACGAGCGCGAGCAGCAGCTGGGGCACGGCGGACAGCACGCCGATCGACAGCGTGTTGAACGCCGCGTTCCAGAAGTAGCCGTCGGCGAACAGCGCCGCGTAGTTGTCCAGGCCGACGAAGGGGTTGTCGCTGCTCAGCAGGTTCCAGTCGTGCAGCGACACCCAGGCCGTGTAGACGAGCGGGAAGACGCCGAAGGCCGCGAAGAGCAGGAAGAACGGCGCGACGTACGCGTACGGCGAGACGTGCAGATCGAGCCGGTGCAGCGTGGAGCCCCGGCCCGACGCCGCTCGCGCGCGCGCCGGGGCGGGCGAGGCGGCCGGTGGGCCGCCGGGGGAGGGCGCCGCGGTCCGCAGGGACCCGCCCGGGGGTGATGCCATGGGAGATCCTCCTCTGGACGGGGCCCCGGCGCCGACAACCCGAGCGGATCGGATCGCCTGAGCCGATCGCCGGTCGCTGAGCCGGTCGCTGATCCGGTCGACTGGGGCCCCGCCTGCGACGGACTACTTGATGCCTTCCACGTCCTTGAGGACCTGGGCCCACGCCTCGTCGGGCGACTGCTTGCCCTGCTCGACCCGGCCGATGCCGTTGCCGATGGCCGTACGCACGTCGCCCTCGCGGGGGCCGAGGTGCTGCGGCTTGAGGTTCTTCGCGGCGTCGGAGTAGATCCTGCCGACGGGGGCGTCGTTGAAGAAGTCCTTCGTGAAGTTCTGGATGTCCGGCTGGTCGTACAGCGACGGGATCGACGGGAAGTTGCCGATCGCCTTGAACACCGCGGCCTGGTTCTGCGCCGAGGTCAGGAAGTCGATCAGCTCGGCGGCCTCCTTGGGGTGCTTGCTCTGCTTCGGCACCGTGAGATGGGAGCCGCCCGAGTTGCCCGCGCCGCCGGGCACGGTGGCGATGTCCCACTTGCCGGCCGCGTTCTTGGCCTGGTCCTGGATGTACGCCGTCATCCAGGCGGGGCAGATCACGGTCGCGAACGAGCCCTTGGCGAAGCCGGTGTTCCACTCCGGCGTGAACGCGCCGATCTTGGCGGACAGGCCGGCGTCGATCATCTGGACCGACAGGTCCCACGCCTTCTTCACGTCGGGGTTGGTGGCGACGACCACGTTGTCCTGCGCGTCGTACACGCCGACAGGGGCCTGGGCGATGATGGCCCGGAAGATCTCGCCGGGGCCGTCGAAGAACTTCGCGTCCTTGGGCGCCTTGGCGGCGAACTTCCTGCCGGTCTCGATGTACTGCTCCCAGGTGGGCCACAGGGCCGACACCTCGTCGCGCTCGCTCGGCAGCCCGGCCTTCTCGAACAGGTCGGTGCGGTAGCACATGGCCAGGCCGCCGACGTCGGTGCCGAGGCCGACGAGCGCGCCGTTGGGGGCGAGGCCCTGCTGCCACTTCCAGTCGAGATACTCGCCCTGCCGCTTGTCGAGGCCGTATTGCCGCAGGTCGTGGAACTTGTCCGGCTGCGAGGTGAACTGGCTGATGTAGCCCACCTCGATCGCCTCGACGTCGGCGGCGCCCGCGCCGGTGGCCAGGTGCGCGGCGAGGTTCGTGTGGTGGTCGGCGTACGCCGCCTGGCGCTCCTCGATCTCGACGTTCGGGTGCGTCTTCCTGAACTCCTCGTAGAGCGGCTTGAAGCCGAAGTCGCCGAAGAGCCCGACGCTGAGCTTGATCTTCTCCGTGGACTGGCCGCCGCCGGTCGTGGAGCCGGACCCGCCCCCGCCGCACGCCGTGAGCGTGAGCAGGGAGGCGGCGAGCATGGGGGCGACGAACCGGACCATCCGGCGGCCCGCGTGGGGAGTGCCCATGAACCCTCCTTGGGTTCCCGCATTTGATTGATCATGAAGAGAGCGCTCTCGCACAAGATTGGGAGTCGCTCTTGAGGGCGTCAAGGGCTGGATCAGTAACGATTCCCGTTATCTGAGGATGGTGTTACACCTGGTGGAAGCGCTCCCATGGCTATCGGCGCAGGAAGACGGCCGTCCGGTGCCGGGCATGCTCCCCGGGATGGATGAGAAAGCGTTCTCTCGCTTGGGGCGTTGCTGGAGGGATGTCCGTGCGAATCGGCGGGTGTGGCCGCGCGGCTTCAGCCGGCCGGGCGGGTCAGGGTCTCCCGATAGCGCTGCGGGCTCACGCCGTGTTCCCGCTTGAAGGCCGCGCTGAGCGCGAACGCCGTACCGTAGCCGACCCGCCGCGCCACGGCCTCCAGCGTCGCGTCCGTCTCGCGCAGCAGGTCGGCCGCCTGCGCCAGCCGCAGCCCGGTCAGATAGGCCATCGGCGGCTCGCCGACCAGCTTCGCGAACCGCTGCGCCAGCGCGGCGCGGGAGACGCCCGCCCGGCCCGCCAGCTCGGCGACCGTCCAGGGATGCGCCGGGTCGGCGTGCAGCATCCGCAGCGCCGGCCCGACCACCGGGTCGCCGTGCGCCCGATACCACCCCGGCGCCTGGGCGTCCGGCCGGGAGAACCACGTGCGCAGCACGGCGATCAGCAGCAGGTCGAGCAGGCGGTCGAGCACCACCTCCTGGCCCGGCTCGTCCTTGCCGATCTCCTTGCCGAGCAGCGTGACGAGGGAGCCGTCCCACGAGTCGCCGCGCAGCACCAGCAGCGTGGGCAGCGCGGCCAGCAGCCGCCGGGTGACCGCGCCGCGCATCTGGTAGGCGCCGACGAGCAGCACGGCCGACCCGTCCGGGTCGTTGCCCCAGGTGCGCGTGCCCAGGTCCATCTCCCCCGACAGGGCGCGGCCGTCCGGGGTGGTGCACACCTGCCCGGGGTGGATCACCACCTGCGGCGTGGTCGCCGGGTCGTCGGCGACCGTGTAGTGACCGGGGCCGCGTACGACCGCCACGTCGCCGGGCCCCACCCGTACGGACCGGTCGTCGTCGGGCATGATCCACGCCTGGTCGCGCACCATCGCGACCAGGCACAGCGGCGCCTCGTCCTGGATTCGCAGTGACCAGGGCGGGCTCAGGGTCGCCCGCAGCAGGAAGGCTCCCCGCGCCCGGGGGCCGTCGAGGAGATCGGCCAGCGCGTCCATGGCCAGATCGTAGACGGCCGCATATGCGGTCGAGCGTCTCGGCGATGTCGCCGGGAGCGGCCCGCCGGTTGACTGATCGCCATGACGACGACAGCGCACAATCCGCTCATCTCCACCGCCGGTGTCCGCGCCCGGGCCGTGGCGGAGGCGTCATGACATACCTTCTGGCCGCCGTCGCGGCGGGCCTGTCCATGCTGATGACCGCCGGGATGGCGGGCACGTTCTTCGGGTTCTCGGTCGGGGTCATGCCGGGCCTGAACGCCGCGCCGGCCTCCTCGGCGATCGACGCGATGAACGCCGTCAACATCAAGATCCAGAACCCGGTGTTCCTGGCGGCGTTCCTCCTCGCCCCGGTGGCCGCGGCGGGGGCGGGCGGCCTGTTGCTGGCCACCCCTCGCTCCGGCGCGGCCTGGCCGTTCTTCGCGGCGGCCGCGGTGTACGTCGTCGGCGTGCTCCTGGTCACGGGCGCCGTGAACGTGCCGATGAACAACGCCCTGGCCGCCGCCGCGGCCCACGGCGACCCGGCGGAGGCCGCCGCCCGGATCTGGGCGGACTACTCGGCCCGGTGGACCACGTGGAACACCTGGCGAGCCGTGGCCGGCGGGGTGAGCCTGCTGCTCATGGGCTACGGCGCCTACCGCTGGGGCCGCGGCGCCTGACCTCTCGACGGTTAACGTAACCTAGGTTAATTTGGACGGGTGTACTCCGACATCGTGATCCTCCGAGGGCTGCTCAACACGCCGAAGCACGGCTACGAGATCAAGAAGTACATCGAACGCGTCACCGGCGGCCTGCTCAACAACAACACGCTCTATCCCGCCCTGCGGCGCTTCGAGCAGCGCGGTGAGATCGAGAAGGTGGCGGAGGAGACCGCCCCGGGCCGTCCGCCGAGGACCGTCTATCGGATCACCGACAAGGGGCGTGAGCGGCTGCGGGCGCTGCTGGGCACGGCCGACACGACGCTCCTGACGAAGGACGAGGAGTTCCAGGTCAGGGTGGGCCTGTTCGACCTGCTGCCCGAGCTCGACCGCCGCAGGATCATCGAGGTGCGCCGGGAGTGCGTGGAGCACTCGCTGGCGGCGCAGGAGGAGATGGCCGCGGCGGCCGGACACGAGCCGTGGGGCCTGCGCGTCCTCCGCTTCAACATCGAGCGCCACCGGCTCGAACTGGCCTGGCTGGACGAGCTGGAGGCGGCGCTCCCGCAGCGGTCGCCGTCGCCGGGGGAGTCGGCATGACGACGGGCGCCGGGGCCGGCGGGCCCACCCGCCTGATGTCGCTCGGGCTCGTCGCGGGCCCGATCCTGTCGATGGTCGACTCGTCGGTGGTCAACCTCGCGGTGCCCGACCTGACCCGCGAGCTCGGCCGGCCTCTGGACGTCGTGCAGTGGGCCGTGAGCGGCTACCTGCTCGCCCTGGCGGTCGGCCTTGGCCTGACGTCCTACCTGGCCAGAAGGTTCGGGCTGGTTCCGACGTACATCGGCAGCCTGGTCCTGTTCACGCTCGCGTCCGCCGCGTGCGCGCTGAGCCCCGACGCCGGCACGCTGATCTGCTGCAGGGCACTGCAGGGCCTGGGCGGCGCGCCGCTCGTCCCGCTGGCGATCGGCCTGCTCATCGGGGAGGGCGGAGCCGCGACGGGCGCGCGCGGCAGGGTGCCGCTCGCCGCGGGTCTCGCGTTCTTCGCGGCGCCCGCCCTCGGCGTCTCCCTGGGCGGCCTGCTGATCGGCGCGTACGGCTGGCGCTCGATCTTCCTGATCAACCTGCCGATCGGGCTGCTCGCCCTGCCCGGCGCGTTCGCGGCCTATCGGGCGGGTCTCGGCGTGCGGGGCGACCGCGCCGTACGGCCGGACCTGCCGGGGCTGGTCCTGCTGGCGACCGGACTCGGGCTGGCGACCTATGGAGTCGAACGGGTGGCGGCCCACGGCTGGGCCACCCCGTCATGGCCGGCCGGTCTGGCGCTCCTGGCCGCCTACGTGCTGTGGGCCCGCCGCCGCCCGCGGGCCGCCCTGGCGCTCGACCTGGTGCGGGACGGGGCGCGGGCGGCGACCCTCGCGCTGTGCGCGGTGTCGAGTGTCGTGCTGTTCGCCGTGCTGTTCCTCGCGCCGCTCTATCTCCAGACGATCCAGCACCACTCCAGCCTCGTCACCGGGCTCGCGCTCCTGCCGCAGGGCCTGGCCATGGGACTGTCCGCCCCGCTCGGCCAGAGGGTGGCCGAGCGGCGGTCGGTGCGGTTCGCGGTGGTGCTCGGGATGGTGCTCCTGACGGTGATGACCGGGCTGATGGCGCTGTTCACGCCGGACACGCCCGTGTGGCTCACCACGCTCGTCCTGTGCGGACGCGGCCTGGCCATCGGGTTCACGAGCCAGCCGCTGGTGATCTCGCTGCTGGGCGGCCTGGCGCCGGAACGCGTCCCCGACGCCAACACGCTGTTCAGCGTGGCGCAGCGGCTCGCGGGATCGTTCGGGATCGCCCTGCTCGTCACGTTCTTCACCACCCGCGGCGCGGCGACGGGCTCGCCGCTCACGGGCTTCCACGAGACCGCCCTGGTCCTGGCCGCGACCGCGCTGCTGGGCACGCTGGGCGCGACCAGGCTCCGCCTGCCGCAGGTCTCTTGACATCGATGGCGGGGTGCCTCCGGGTCCTCGCAGGAAGTGAATTGGAGAGCGCTCTCTCATCGCCGCCTACACCGGGTGTCGTGTGCTGAGAACGCTCTCTTGGATTTCACAGATCCTCTTGACGGGCGTGAGATTCAGAGGGGACAGTGTCGCTCAAGCGGTCCGCGATCGCGGTGCGCGGGCCCTCACGACCCTCTCCGGACACCGCCGTCCGGCCCCGCGGACGTTCGCCGTCTCCGCTGCGTGAGGCCACCCGCAACCCCCCAATCCCCCCGCCGCGACGACCGGACCGAGGAGAGAGGTACTCATGCGTGTGCTCCACTCCCCATGGCGGCGCTCGGCGCTGGCGCTGCTCGCCGTGGCCGCCGCGGTCCTGGCCCTCGCCGTACGGCCCGCCGACGCGTCGGTGCCCGCGACGCCGTCCGGCTGGTCGCTCGTCTGGTCGGATGACTTCAACGGCGCGGCCGGAACGCTTCCGTCGTCCACCAACTGGATCATCGACACCGGTCACTCGTACCCCGGAGGCCCGGGCAACTGGGGCACCGGCGAGATCCAGAACTACACGGCCGACCCGGCCAACGTCAGCCTGGACGGCTCCGGCAACCTGCGCATCACGCCGATCGGCAGCGGCCAGAACTGGACCTCCGCCCGGATCGAGACCCGCCGTACGGACTTCAAGCCGGAGGCCGGGCGGATCCTGCGGATCGAGGGCCGCATCCAGATGCCGAACGTGACGGGCAATGCCGCCCTCGGCTACTGGCCGGCCTTCTGGGCGCTGGGCTCGCCCTACCGCGGCAACTACCAGAACTGGCCGGCCATCGGCGAGTTCGACATCATGGAGAACGTCAACGGCATCAACTCGGTCTGGGGCGTGCTGCACTGCGGCGTGAACCCCGGCGGGGCGTGCGGCGAGACCAACGGCATCGGCGCCAGCCGGGCCTGCCCGGGCTCGACCTGCCAGTCGGCCTTCCACACCTACCGCTTCGAGTGGGACCGCAGCGTCACCCCCAACCAGCTCCGGTGGTACGTGGACGGCCAGCAGTTCCACAGCATCAGCCAGAGCCAGCTCGACGCCACGACGTGGTCGAACATGACCTCCCACTCCGGCTACTTCCTCCTGCTCAACGTCGCCATGGGCGGCGGCTTCCCCAACGGCGTCGCCGGGTTCTCCACGCCCACGTCCGCCACCGTGTCCGGACGGCCGATGGTGGTCGACTACGTGGCCGTGTGGCAGAGCGGCGCGACGAGCAGCCCGCCGCCGAGCTCGCCCCCGCCGACCGGCGGTGGCGTGGACGCGCGCTCGACCATCCAGGCGGAGAACTACCAGGCGCAGAGCGGCACGCAGCTTGAGGCGACCCAGGACACCGGCGGCGGGCAGAACGTCGCCTACATCTCCAACGGCGACTGGCTGCGCTTCGACGGAGTGAACTTCGGCTCGACGGCGGCGCGGCAGTTCAAGGCCAGGGTCGCCTCCGGTGCGGCGGCCGGCGTGAGCGGCCTCGTACAGGTCAGGCTCGACAGCCCGACGGCGACCCCGATCGGCGACTTCGCCGTCGCCAACACCGGCGGCTGGCAGAGCTGGACGACCGTGCCGGCCAACATCGCGCCGACGACCGGCACCCACACCGTCTACATCACCTTCAGCAGCGGCCAGCCGGCCGACTTCGTCAACCTCAACTGGTTCACGTTCGCCACGTCCTGACCCGTCACGCCGTCACGCCCAGGGCGGGGGCCGCTACCGGTCCCCGCCCACGGCCGGGCGTACGTCACTCGGTGGGCTCGACCGTCTCCGGCGACGGCGACTCCTCAGGCGTGCCGGTCTCGCCCGGCGTGGCGGGCGCCGTCGGCGTCTGCGGGGTCTGCTCCGGGGGCGCGGTGCCTCCGCCGTGCCCCGGCAGGGCCGGGCGGCTGGCGTCCGCGACGATGATCGCCCGCGGGCTGTCGCCGGTCGTGCCGATGACCCACACCTGGTCGCCCTGCTGGATCCCCTGCAGGCCCTTTGAGTCCGCGACGACCCTGGTCGACTCGTCGACCGTGTAGGTGCGGCCGTCCACCGTCACGGCGCCGCTCCGCACCGACTCCACCGCGCCGGTCTGGCTGGTGAAGGTCTGGTAGTCGCCGGCCCGGCTGCGCTGGCCGGCCGGTCCGAGATGGAGCAGCGCGAGCTCGGTCATGCCGAACTGCTCGGGACCCGACCGGAGCTGTCCCCCCTGGGCGTACGGCGTCTGGTCCTGCCCCGGTGCGCTCGCGGCGGCGAGGCCGGCTCCGGTGGCGACGGTGAGCGCCGCGGCGATTCCGAGCAGAAGCCGGGGCCGTCTGCGATGAGGTTTCGGCGGCTTGCTGGAGATGGTCATCGGTGTGCTCCCTCCACCCCGCGCCGGAGCACGACACGACCCGGTGCAATGGCACGGTGCGGCCTGGCGTGGGCGGCGCGGCTGGAATGTGCGCGCATGACGTGAGCGGACGCGACCGTGGCGCGGAACGTCCGCGGGAAGGACGCGCCGGGCGTACGCGGACGCGCATGGAGCGCGCGGCACCGCGAACCCGTCGCGGAGGGCCCGCCAGTGGCATTCCCGGCCGGGCCGTCAGGTCGATCCGTCCGGTCAGCCGCCGGCCCGCGCCGGTCGGCCCGCCTTCGGATCCCCTGGCCGCCCTACCCCATCGAGTACGGCGTTCACCACCCGCTCGGTAAAGCCATCGTCCAGAGGCAATTGCCGGAATACCACCCGCAGCCAGACCGCGCCGGCGAGCAAATCCATGATCATCATCGGGTCGGCGGAGTCGCCGAGCTCGCCGCGTTCCCGTGCCCGTTCGAAGATCGGCTGCTCCCTGGCGAACCGGTCGGCGAAGAAGCCCTTGGCCGCCTCCGCCAGCTCGGGGCTGTTGACGGCCGCGCCGAGCGCCGCGACGGCGATGTCCGCCGCCGGGGGAGTGGTCAGCAGCCAGGCCAGGCCGTCCAGCAGCGCCTGCAGGTCGCCCCGCAGGCTCCCGGTGTCGGGCACGTCGAAGTCGAGCGTCCGCGCCTCGACCAGCGCCGCGCCGAGCAGCGCGGCCTTCGACGGCCACCACCGGTAGATCGTCGTCTTGTTGACCCCCGACCGTTCGGCCACGCCCTCGATCGTCAGGCCCTCGTAGCCCTTCTCCGCCAGCAGGCTCAGTGCGGCGTTGAGGATGTCGTCCTTCTTGCGTGGGGCCATGCGGGGGAGCTTACTGCAACGCACCGTTGTGTTTTAATGACATATGCAACGCAACGTTGCGTTGTGATGGGAGGAGGTGCGTCATGAGCCTGCCGGTGGTCTTCATTCACGGCATCCGGTTGAGCGGCACGATGTGGTCCCCGGTCAGGGCGCTGCTGCGGGCTCCGTCCGCCGCGCCCGACCTGCCCGGCCACGGCCGCCGCCGCGGCCTGCCGTACGACACGGAGTCGGCCTGCGACGTCGTCGCGGAGACGATCAACGACCTGGGCGGGCGGGCCCTCGTCGTGGGGCTGTCCCTCGGCGGCTACGTGGGCATCGCCACCGCGGCCCGGCATCCCGGCCTGGTCGCCGGCCTGGTCGCGATGGGCTGCACGGCCCGGCCGGACGGGCCCATGGCGGACGTCTACCGGTTCGCCGGGCGCCTGGCCGCCCGCAATCCCAGGCTCGCCGACCGGGTGAGCCGCTTCGCGCTGCGCCGCATGCTGCCCGGGGCCGCCGGCGAAGCCATGATCGAGGGCGGGCTGAGCAGCGAGGTCGTGGCGTCCGTCGTCGCGGCGGTCACGGCGGAAGACCCCCTCGCCTCGCTGGCCGCCTACCCCGGCCGGGTCTGGCTGGTGAACGGCGCCCGCGATCACTTCCGGGTCGACGAACTGGCGTTCCTGCGGGCCTGCGCCGACGGCAGCCTCTTCCACATCCAGGGCCGAGGCCATCTCACCGTGCTCGCCAACCCCGCCCGGCTGGCCCGCTTCATCGACACGGCGGCCGAGGACGTGTCCGTCCGCGCGGCCTGATCACGCCCGCGCCGTACGCCCGGCCCCGCTCAGAGCGCGCCGGGGCTCTTGGCCAGGTCCCGTACGATCTGGATCAGCTCGGCCGGGTCGAACGGCTTGGTGAGATAGGCGTCGACGCCGATGTCGTAACCCCGCCTGCGGTCGTCCTCCTGGGCACGAGCGGTGATGAGCATGACCTTGATGTGCCGGGTGCTCGGGTCCTCCCGCAGCCGCGTGGCCGTCTCCCAGCCATCAAGGCGCGGCATCATCACGTCGAGCGTGATCACATCGGGATCCACGTCATGGACGCGGTCCAAGCAGTCCTGCCCGTCGTACGCGGTCTCGACCTCGAACCCCTCCAGGGTCAGGTTGACCGCTATGAGCTGCCGGATGACCTCGTCGTCATCCACGACCAGCACGCGTCCCAGAAGCTCGCCCACGGCGGCAAAGCTAGCCAATGAGACGGGGCGGGCGCGCGGTTTTCACTGATCTACATCCCCGCGCTCCCTGCGGGCCGTAATGATGTCACGAGGGGCCTTCAAGTCCTGGTAGCCTTATCAGCGGTTGAGCCCCCTTAGCTCAGGGGATAGAGCACCGGCCTCCGGAGCCGGGTGCGCAGGTTCGAATCCTGCAGGGGGCACCAGACCTTGACCAGCGGATCAAGCCGCTGACCAGGGCGAAGAACACAGGAACGGGCGGGCCTCCAGTCTCACGGAGTCCCGCCCGTTCTCGTTGGCGCTCACTGGTTGTGGATCAGTTGTGGACCGGATTCAAGGGTCAGCGCGGCCTCGATGCGGAGGTTGTTCTGCTCCTGGCGGCCGTCGAGGCACTTGGCGTAGCGCTTCAGGAGCACCTACACGCTGTTCCCCACGTGAGCGGCCCGCCTCGGACGCATCCACTCCGGCGTTGAGCCAGGCCGTCCCCGCCGTACCTGGCCTGAAGGTTTGCGGACGCGATCATCGCGATGGCCGCCGGAGGTTACGCTTGGCGCTGTGGCGGAGTTGAGTGGGGCGCAGTTGGATGCGCTGGTCGAGCAGGCCACCGTGGATGCCTATGACGACGATGAGCAGCTCTCCGCGCTCCACGTCATGATCGAGGACAATCTCGTGACGCCGTTCCGGACGACCGTCCTGGGTGTGGAGGTCACCGTCAAGAAGGTCAGGTTGCGCGAGGGGAGCGGGATCGTCGCGATCTGCGTACGGGGGCGGCACCAGCAGACGATCGGCATCCTCGATCTTCCGCTGCCGGATCCGCCGCCCCAGGGTTCTGAGTGGATAGAGGCCTACCGGCACAGGTGCCGCTGACGATGAGTGAATACCAGTACTACGAGTTCCTCGCGGTCGACCGCCCGCTGGACGCCCGGCAGCAGGCCGAGGTCCGTGCCCTGTCCACGCGGGCCCGCATCACCGCCACCGGCTTCACCAATGAGTACCACTGGGGCGCCTTCCGCGGTGATCCGCGTCGGATGATGGAGCGCTACTACGACGCCCACCTGTACGTGGCCAACTGGGGCACGCATCGGATGATGCTCCGGTTGCCGCGGGCCGTCCTGGGGTTGGACGCGGTCGAACGGTACTGCGTCGATGGCGGTGTAGAGGCGTGGGTCTTCGGCAAGCACCTCATCCTCGACTTCACCAGTGAGGACGAGGGAGGTGACTGGATCGACGGGGCCGAGGACTCGCTGCCGGCGATCATCGGGGTCCGGGCCGAGCTCGCCGCCGGTGACCTGCGCCCCCTCTACCTGGCCTGGCTGTCGGCGTTCGGTGCGTGGGAACGCGATGAGGATGCCTTCGACTACGGGTTCGAAGACGAGCTCGAACCGCCGGTGCCGGCAGGTCTGGGCTCGCTCAGCGCACCGCAGCGGGCGCTGGCCGACTTCCTGCGTCTCGATGCCGACCTGCTCGCGGTCGCGGCCGAGGCGAGCCCATCTCTTGCGACCGATCGTGATGACCCGCGAGAGCTGGCCACCTGGATCGAGAACCTGCCGGTCAAGGAGAAGGACCGCTTGCTGGTGCGGGTCGTGCGGGACGAGACCGCACAGGTACGGATGGAGCTGCTGCGCCGGTTTCGCGGCGCACCGAAGGCCGGGGCGGAGAGCGGAGACGGTGGCCGCACCGTGGCCGAACTGCTGGATGGCGCGGCCGAACGGCGCGCGGAGCGAGAGCGGCAGGCCAAGGCACGGCGGGCCGAGGAGGAGGCCCGCCGTGAGCGGGAGCGGGCCGCGGCCCGGGAGGAGCGGCTGGCGGCGCTGGCCCGTGACGAGGACACGGCCTGGGAACGCGTCGACAAGTTGATCTTCACTCGGAAGCCGGGCGAATACGACGCGGCCGTCGACCTTCTGGTGGATCTGCGGACTCTGGCTGAGCGTGTCGCTCGGCTGGAGGAGTTCACGCGGCGGCTCACGTCGCTGCGCCGGGAACACTCGCGTAAGCCCAGCCTCATGGAGCGTCTCGATCGAGCGGGGCTCGTCGACCGGGTCAGGTCCTGAGAGGTTCAGCCCGCACCGGAGACGGAGAGCACCCTCGGACCTACGGGTTCGGGGGTTTCTTCGTGTACGGGGGTTGGTAGTCGCGGGTGGAATCGATGGTCGGCTCGCGGAGCGGACGTCTAGCCTGGACGGCCGTCGGTCAGGTGGATGCGACGGAGCCCCGGGCTGAAGGCGGCGACGTGATCGGCGGTGCCGTGGTGCTCTTTCGAGGGCGTGAAGCGGCCTTCGCTGACCGCGACGTCGTATGCGCCGCCGAACGGGTACTCGGTCAGGATCCCGGACACCTCGTGCTGGCCTGCCCAGGCGAGTCCGGTGTCCAGCGTCTCGAACACGCCGGAGGCGTATCGGGCGTCGTAACCGTGGAAGATCCAGACGACTGGCCTGAGCGGACTGCGCTGGTCGGCGGTGGGCCTGCGGCGCAGGCCCTCGGGCGTGAACGAGAAGGCGTCGGGGAAGGGGCCCGGCCGATGACGTACGGCGAGCAGCACCGGTTCGGGGTGCACACCCCGCAAACGGGCTGCGAAGGCGTTCCACAGGTGCAGGCAGATCAGGTCGTCGTCGTGATCGGCGGTCGTGTAGGCGAGGGTCTTGGGGAAGTACGGGTTTGTACCGCCGATCCACAGCGACGGGGGCCCGAACGTCTCGATGACCTCCGACAGCGTGCGGTCCTGCGTCACCCACCCGCCGATGTCGCCGCGCAACCGCTGGAACTCCGCCGCCGACAGCGCACGATCCAGCTCCAGCCAGCCGAGACGATGAGCGATCTCGGCGTAGACGGAGGCCGTGGCCTCCCGCAGGGCGTCGGCGGGCAGGATGTCGCTGTAAGCGCCCATGACGCCCGTCGCGGTGGATGCGTGGCTTTCGTCTAGCCGATCGCACTCCGCCTGCCACCGCTCCAGGCTCCCGTCCACGGCGGCCATCGCCTCCAGCAGAAGGAGTTCGGGTATCTCATCCCTGCCGAACATGCCGGGGCGGCGAAGCACGTGGTTCACCTGATTCAGGTGATGTCGGCGCGCCTCATCCACAGGGGAATCCATTGCTCATCGCATCCGATCATGACACGCCACCGCGAGGTGCCTCAAAGCGTTCGAGGATCCAGCGGAGCTGATGCACCTGCTGGGCGCCGATCAGCGGCTCGGCTGCGTCGACCAACCGGCCGAGGAGGAGTGTCATCTCCTTGGTCGGCGCGTTGTAGGCGGTCGCGGCGCCGCGGCGTGCCCAGTCGTTCAGGTCGGCGTGTGCCCGGTGGCCGAGCTCCACGTCGCGGGTGACCAGTAGGTGGAGGTCGACGTGAACACGGGTCCAGGTGTCCTTTGCCCGGAGCTGCTCATAGGCCCCCAGCCGAACATGCGGCGGTGATTCGGCGGCCAGCAGTTCCCACAGCCGTACGGCCGGCACGGCGGCGGGCTCGCCGCGCAACGCCTGCTTGACCGCGCGGACGACCACTGGGGCAGGATCGGCGAGCATTCCGGCGATCCTGACGGGGGATCCGCCCAGGCGGCGGACGGCGCGTACGGCCGCCGCCCGCATCCGGGGACTCGGGTGCTCCAGGAAAGGCAGGAGTATGTCCACATCCTGACGCGTGCCGCATTCGCCGAGGCCGGCGACCAGCGCACGAGCCCGGCCCGCCGGCGGGTCGTCAGCCAGGGCGTTCCGGTAGATCGCGGCGGGATCGCGGCCCGCGCGGCGGACCGCCCACTGCGCGGTGGCGCGCGTCATCGCCGATCGATGCGTCAGATGGGCCTCACCGGCTTCAGGGCGGCCGAGCTTCACCAGGGCGGTGAGCGCCTCGATCCCGACCTTCGCGCTTCCCTCCCTCAGCAACCTTTCCAGCACGTCGAGGCGCCGATCTCGGACGGCGTCGGCGACGAGCCGTTCCGCGCACAGGAGCCGGCAGACCACATCCTCTTCGTTCAGGGCGGCACGCATGACCTCCTCGTGCCGGGAACGGCCGGATTCCAGCCACAACCGGTACGCCAGACGCCGCACCCCGATGTCCTGGTGCGTACGGGCCGACGCCGGCACGCCGTCCGAGGCCGCCCGCAGCGCCTCCGCGACGGCCTCCACGGCATGCCCACCACGCGCCCACGATCCGATCGCAGTGGCGACACTCGCCGCCGCCAGCAACGCCGATGTCTCCGCCGACTTCAAAGCGGCGGTCAGCGACATGCGTGCGCGCTCACGCACCTGCGGCACCCAGTCGGCGGTCCGCAGCACCAGGACGGGCAGCAGCAACCCGTCCGCAGCCGTGGCCAGGCCCGCGACCGCCGACTCCCTTTGGTGGCCGTCCCACGAACAGCCGGCCACCAGGGACGACAGCCGCTCGTCCTCCGGCAGCCGGGCCTTCGTCGCATGCCCGCCGTACGTCACCGCCGTCGTACGCAGTGCCCGGTCGAGCCCGATCCAGGTCTTCGCCCCGGCCACCGACAACATCGCCAGAACCTCGTCCGCCGGCTCCCGCCCGGCGGCGGCTGCGGCGACCCGCGTCGCCAGCCGGCCATACCCGGGAGCGTGGAACTCCCGGACCACGTGGATGGTCCCCGCCAGATGAGCGTTGAACTCCTCCAGCTCCTCCGCCGGAACCCACAGCTCCAGGATGGTCCGGCCGCCCGCCTGCCGCACCGGATAGCGGCGTGCGAAGTCCGCGTCGACCTCGAAACGTGTGACGAAACCGGCCCCCGACGCCGGGACGTTCCAGTCACGAGCGATCTTGATCGCGTACGCCTCGTTCAGCACGGGATAGAAAATCGGCTGATCGGGCAGCCGAGGCGGCCAGGCCCGCCACCCCGAGGCATGCACCAGCGCCAGCTCCGCGGGTCCCACCGGGCGCCACAACCTCAGCGTGGCCCGCCGGCCCGTACGCGGTCCGCTCTGCTTGCCGTTCACGAGAACCGAGTCTCACGATCCCGCCGGGCTCTGGCCACTGAATAACGAGCGGGCATCGCTGCCGCATACCTTGCGACGTGAGATCGACAATGGCAGCATGCGCCGATGCACCCATTACGGCTGATCGAATCGGTCCCGGGAAAATACTCGCTGTTGCTGGACGCGGGAACCACTCAGGTTGACGACGTCATCGAGGAGCTCGGTCACACGCCGAACGGATATTTCTGGGAAGGTGTCGCGCAGCTGCTCGTCAGCACCGAGGCCCCCGCTTTGGAAGGCCGGTTCTCCTACGACCCCGAAGGCGGCATGTTCTGCGCGGACGGAACGGACCGGAGCGCGCTGGAGGAATTGGGCACTCGTATGGCGGCCGTCGCGGCGGACGCCGACCGCATGCGGCGGCTCGTCACAGCCGCCGAGGCGGACGGGTTCGAGTTCGACGACTGACCCGCCCCGTCTGCCGGCTGCTCGATTCGGCGTACGACCTACGCCCATGCGCTGGGCCGAGCGGTCAGCGGCAGGGGAGGGAATCGCGGGCGTCGGCGGGGTGGGCCGCGGGCGGTGCGTGTACGACCGCCCGCGGCCCGGTGGGAACCTCACATCAGCTGTGCAGGCTCCACTGCTGGTTCGTGCCGCCGTTGCAGGACCACAGAATGATCTTTGTGCCGTTGGCGGTGGCGGCGCCGTTGGCGTCCAGGCACAACCCGGACTGCACACCGGTGATGGTGCCGTTCGAGTTGAGGTTCCACTGCTGGTTGGTCTGGCCGTTGCAGTCCCAGATGATCACCTGGGTGCCGTTCGTGGTGCCCTGGTTGTACGCGTCCAGGCACTTGTTGCCGTACACCTGCAGCTGCTTGCCGGAGGTGTACGTCCACCGCTGGTTGGTCTGTCCGTTGCAGTCCCACAGCTGGACCTGGGTGCCGTTGGTGGTGCCGGCGTTCGGCACGTCGACGCAGCGGCCGGACTGGCCGCCGACGAGCGAGCCGCTCTGCTGGCCGGTCCCGCCGCCGTTGCCCTGCCTGACGAGCGACTTCGACTCGGCCGATCGGTTGCCCTGGGCGTCCACGACGAAGAGCCGATACTCACCGTTCGACGACGGAACGGCGATGGAGGTGGCGGTTCCGCTCGCCCTGGTCATGGTGCTGCCCTCGGTGAAGGAGGTCGTGCCCGAGGGGGCCAGCCAGACCGTCTTGCTCGCGTCGCCCGCGCTCCGGATGGGAATCGACGTCACACCGGCGCCGACGAACGTGCTGGCGGGCAGGACGTAGTCCGGCAGGGAGAGATTGCTCTGAGGGATGATGTTCCGGTACGCGTCCTCGAGCCCGGAGTTCACGGCGATGCCGTAGGCCTGCGACGGCCAGACGTAGTCGGAGGACACGAGGATGTCCTGGACCGTGCTGTTCGGCAGGTTCTTGTTGGAGACCTTGTTGATGGGGCCGTATGTCTGCGTGATGCTCAGATCGTGCTTACGCCCCCAGTCGTCGGAGTTGATGAGCCACGTGACGTTCTTGTCCACGCTCAGGACGTTGTCGCGGAAGGTCATGTACGCCGAGCCCTCGTCCGGGTGGAGTCCGTACTTGTGACCGGCCGGGACGCCCTCCAGATAGTTGTTGGTGATCGTGGTTCCCGGCTGGCTGCCCAGCGTGTAGATGGGAGCCGTGTCGCCGAGCCGCTGCACCGTGTCGATGATGTGGTTGTAGCTGATGGTGTTGTTCTTCGCCGTGGTGGTCGGCCGGTTCGGCGCGATCGAGCCTGACGATCCGTCGAAGTTCCACCAGCCCCAGCCGAGCGTGATGCCGGACCACGGGGCTTTCTCGATGCGGTTGTGCTGGATGGTCAGGGTGTCGGCGAAGTACGCCGAGATGGGGCTGTGCCCGTTGAACAACACGGCGCTGTCGTAGATGTAGTTGTTCTTGATATCGATGTTCTTGGGCGCTCCCTCCACCCCCACGGGATACTTCTCGTGGTTCGTGGAGGTGTAGTCCCCGATGTAGACATGCTGGGGATGGCCCACGACGACGGCGGAGCCGGCGATGTCGTTCGTGTAGTTCCCGATCAACTGGGTGTTCACCACGTCGTTGACCATGGCGATTCCGTCGACGCCGGTGTGCTGGATCCGGTTGTTCTGCAGGACGAGCCCGTCGGCGTTGTCGATCTGAATGGCGCCCGGCGCCACGTCGACGTTGCGGTAGTAGTAGTCGTGGAAGTTCTTCTTGGCGTAGACGAGTGCGCCGAGGTTGCCCTGCTGGGCCTGCTTGAACACCGAGCCGGCCACGTTGAAGAGGTTCCAGTCGGAATGCTCGACCGTGAGACCGGAGAAGGTGATGTTCCGGACGCGGTTGCTCGTGGAGGTTCCGGCGACCTTGATGAGGGTGGACACGTTGTTCGGCGCGAAGACCGTCGCGGTCGACATGTTTTCCGAAGCGGTCTTGTAGTAGTACAAGGTCTTGCTCGACTTGTCGAAGTAGAACTCGCCCGGGGAGTCGAGGAACTCGTAGGCGTTCATGACCTTGTGGGTGCCGCCGACCTGGGCGTTTCCGTTGAAGGCGCCCTGGGCGATGGCCGCTCCCGGCTGCTGGAACAGGGCGACGCGGCTGGAGCCGTCAGTGGTGACCTGCCGGACTCCCACGATGGCCGTGGTCCAGGTCGTCGCCGTCTCTATTTCGATGTCGTCCTGGTTGGCGGCGACAGCGGGGAAATCATTGAGGCTGTATTTCGCCCCCGCGCACTGCGAACCGGATTCCCACGCCCACGGCGCCTGCCCCGCCGTGATGGTGTAGGTGCCGTAGCACCCCTGTGAGCTTATGGTCTTGGAAGCCATGTACGCCCGCTTGTCGTTGACGTAGAGCGCACGGAGCTTGTTGCTGCGGTTCAGCGGGGCTTTCCAGATGTTGCCGCTGTGCTGCGTCCATCCGGTCACCTGGACGCCTCCGTTGAGGATCGGCGTCTCGCTCTGGTAGGCGGTGTAGATGACCCGGTGACCGTTCGTGCCGGAGTCGGCAGGTGTGAAGTCGATCGTGCTGCTGACCGGGTAGTCGCCTCCGCGGAGGTACACGTAGATGTCGCCGGTCATGTTGGCGTTCACCGTGCGGACGACGTCCCTCGCGCGCTGCAGGGTTCTGAACGGTGACGTGATCGTTCCGGGGTTGGCGTCATTGCCGTCAGGGGCGACGTAGTAGGTCGCCTGGGTCGCGGCCGAGGCCGGGGTGCTCCCTGCGAAGGTCGGCAGCAGCACCGCGGCGACGAACACCGCGAGCGCTGCCAACGCCCTCTCAGTGGTGGACAGGGCTGACTTCACGCTCTGTTCCTTTCGCTGGTTCCGAGCGGATTTCCGCCGCCGCGAAATCACCCCGCCGTGGCGGGACTCGTGGGGGGTGTGCCGTTGCGCGGGCGGGCGTCTTCGTCATGCGGGTGCGGGTGTCGATCGGAGGGCCGTGCGGCTGTACGGGCCGAGGGGCGGGTCGGCGCCGCCGCGGCCGGTCCGCGGCCAAGATGCGGCCCGTGCGGCCGGTGCGGTCGCCGTCCGACGGGACACCCGGATGCGGGACATGCGGTCAAAGGGGTGCCTCCGAACGCAAGAGCTCAGTTGGGCTGTCCGAGGGTCATCCCATGAATAGGCTCGGTTTCGTAAAACGTATGACGTGTGATGTCTACGGTCAAGAAACAATCTTCAGCGTGGGGTGGCGTGTGGCCGGTCGGCAGGGGACGGCCGACGACACGAGCGAGTTCTGCCTGAAACTTTCACCGGCAGGAAGGGTGGGGCCGGGTGTCCTCGTGCTCCCTGGACGCGACGTGGCCTGCAGGGAGCCATCCCATCTTTAATCGATGTGGAGGGGGTATTGCCCGTTCACTCAGGGCGGGGGCGGCGGTCGCGTCCCTCCGCCAGGGGACGTCCGAGCAGTCTGTCGATGCTGCGGCGCTCGCGTTTGGTGGGGCGTCCCGCGCCACGAGCCCGTACGGCCACCATCACGGCCTCCTCACGCGGAGGAGGCGGCGGGCTCCTGTCGACGTAGCATTCGGCGGCCACGGGGGCGCCGACGCGCTTGGTGATGATGCGGGAGACGACCACGATGCGTTCGCGTCCCTCGTGCCGCAGCCGGATCTCGTCTCCGACCCGCACGACGTGCGCGGGCTTGACCCGCACCCCGTTGACCCGGACGTGGCCGCCCCGGCACGCGTCGGACGCGATCGAACGAGTTCTGGTCAGCCGGACCGACCAGATCCAGATGTCCACGCGCGTGCTCGCCTGCTCACCCGACACTCCGCCACTTTACTGAGAGCGGCGTCCTGCCGGCAGGTCGGCCCGTCCGGTTGTGAACGGCCAAGGGCGACCGGCGAGCCTGCCGCGAGCAGGTTCGGAGATACACCGGCGCCCGGCCATGCGCGGCTCGTAGTGTCGGAGTCGTCATGAGCGACTCCGCGTCATACCTGGCCTTCGTCGCCTCCGTACCGCGCCTTCGTGCCGCGGCGGGCGCACTGCTCCGAGACCGCGAGGGGCGGGTGCTCGTCGTGCACCCGGTCTATAAGGACGAATGGGACATCCCCGGCGGAATGATCGAGGCGGGGGAGTCCCCCACCGACGCTCTGCTCCGTGAACTGCAGGAGGAGCTGGGCATCGCACCGCCGGTGGGCCGGCTCGCCTGTGTCGACTGGGTGCCACCCGCACCGCCCTGGGACGCCGGGCTGATGTTCGTCTTCGACGCAGGGGTGCTCACCGAGTCCCAGATCGCGGCGATCCGCCTGCAGCCCCAGGAACTCGACGAATACGTGTTCGCCGCTCCCGCGGACCTGGACTCGCTCCTGCCGCCAGGCCAGGCGCGGAGGATGAACGCGGCGATCTCGGCGGCCGACACCGGCCAGACCGCTTATCTGGAGGACGGCCGCCACCGGCCGAGTGGTGCTTGACCTGGGGCGGCGCGGGCTCGCCTCGGTGACCGCCGGTCGGCCGCTGCTGGGCGTACCGCGCCGCGCCCCTCGTCGTTAGGGTTCGGTGCATGGTCACCCCCCTGGAGCCGGACGACCCTCGTGTGCTGGGCGAGTTCACGCTGAGCGGGCGGCTCGGCGAGGGCGGGCAGGGGGTGGTGTTCCTCGGCCGGTCGCCGCGCGGGGAACCGGTCGCGGTGAAGGTGCTCAAGTCGGGCCTCGACGCGCCGGTGAAGGAGCGGCTGGTCCGCGAGCTCGACGCGATGCGCGGGGTCGCGCCCTTCTGCACCGCCCGGGTGCTGACCGCGGTGGTCGACGGCCGGATGCCGTACGTCGTGAGCGAGTTCATCGACGGGCCGTCGCTGCAGCAGCGGGTCGATTCCGGTGGTCCGCTGCGGGGCGGCGAGCTGGAACGCCTCGCGGTCGGTACGGCCACGGCGCTGACGGCCATTCACGGCGCCGGGATCGTGCACCGGGACTTCAAACCGGCCAACGTGCTGCTGGGGCCGGACGGCCCCCGCGTGGTGGACTTCGGCATCGCCAGGCACGGCGTGAGTGACACCATCACGGCGGGCCCGGTCGGCACCCCGGCCTACCTGGCTCCGGAGCAGATCGCCGGAGCCCCGGCCACACCCGCCGCCGACGTGTTCGCCTGGGGAGCCACGATCGTCTTCGCCGCCACGGGCCGTGCGGCCTTCGGCGCCGACAGCGTCCCCGCCGTCATGCACCGGATCCTGACCGCCGAGCCCGACGCCTCGGCGCTGCCCCCGCCGCTGCGCTCGGTGGTCGAACGCTGCCTGGCGAAGGATCCCGCGCGCCGGCCGTCGTCTCGCGACCTGCTGCTGGAACTCGTCGGGTCCGCCGGCGACCCGCTCCAGGCGGGCGCGGCGGCGGCCACCACCAGGCCGGAGGCCGTACGGCAGGGCGGGACGACCGCGATCCTCCCGGTGCCCGGTCCGGGCGGGACGTCCCCGTCGGGCAATGAGACCACCGGGGCGGGCGGTCACCGGCGGGCGTCCCGTGCGGGGATCGTCGCCGGGGTGGTGGCCGTCGTGGCCGCGGTGTCGGTCACCGCCGCCCTGCTGGCGCCGCGCCTGCTGTCCGGGGCAGGCACCTCGACGCCCGCTGCCACGGCGCCCGCCGCCACGACGCCCGCCGCCACGACGCCCGCCGCCACGACGCCCGCCGCCACGACGACCGTCTCGCGCGCGGCCGGCTCGTCGGCGCCACCCACACCTGGGGAGGACGCCACGGCCTACGGCACGGAGCAGGACGACACCGTGACGACGGAGGAGGCCGTGGAGGACGCTGCCGACGACACCGCAGAGGACGCCGGGCCGACACCGACAGCGGCTGCCGTGCCGTCGACCACGCCGGGCGGTACGGTTCCGGCCGCGTTCGCCGGCACCTGGGGCGGCCATCTCGAACCCGACCAGCTCGTGGGCACCAGCGAGACCGACGTACAGGTCGTGCTGGAGCAGGGCGGGCGCGCCGGAAGCTGGAAGGACACCAACAGTTCATGCCGGGGGAGCCTCACGCTGACGCGCAGCTCCAGCACGGCGCTCGTCTTCCGGCTGGACACGTGCGCCCCGGGCACGATCACCCTGATCCGGACCGGCGAAGGGCTCGCCTACCGATGGGCCGGCGACGAGGACGAAGCCATCTACCACGGCCTCCTGATCAAGGACTGACCGTAGGGTGGGCGGCATGCCGCTGCGACTTGGCCTGCTGAACTTCAAGGCTCGGGACAACTCGGCGCTCGGCCGGTTCTGGGCGGACGCGCTCGGCTGGGATGTCTTCAGTGACGGACCCGCTGTGACGGGCGTCGGGCCCGTGGGCTTCGTCTGGCCGGACCCCATGGGCTTCTGCGTCTGTGTCGTCGCCGTGCCGGACCCTGAGGCGGTGAGATATCGCGTGCACCTGGATCTGGCCACCACCTCCGCGGCCCATCAGGCGGAGCTGGTCGCGCGGTTGCAGGATCTCGGGGCGACGCCCGCCGACGTGGGGCAGGGCGACGTGCCGTGGACGGTGCTGGCCGACCCCGGAGGCAACGTGTTCTGCGTGCTGGAGCCCCGCGAGATCTACCGGGACACCGGGCCGATCGCCGCGGTGGTGGTCCACTGCGATGACCCCCGGGCCATGGCCCGCTTCTGGGACGCGGCCGTCGACTGGACCCTCCACGAGGTGAGCGACGACCACGCGCGGCTGCGCTCGGCCACGGGCGTCGGGCCCTACCTGGAGTTCATCCGGACCACACCCGATGCGGCGCCCGTGTGGACCCGCGTCCACCTCGACCTGCTGCCCTACCCCGGTGACGACCAGGCGGCGGAGGTCGCCCGCCTGAAGACCCTCGGCGCCACCCCCGCCGACGTGGGGCAGGGCGATGTCTCCTGGGTCGTCCTCGCCGACCCGCAGGGCCACGAGTTCTGCGTCCTCGCCCCGGCCTGACGCGGATCCCACGCCTTCATGACTCCGCTGACAGTAGGTGTCAGTGGAGGAGCCGTACGGTCCCGGCATGGCGTTCAGCGAGAAGGCCATTCGTAAGTTGGCCGAAAGGGCGGGACTGTGTACGACTTCGATTTCTTCATAGGCACGTGGGACGTGACCAACCGGAGGCTGCTGAAGCGAGGTGTCGGCAGCGACGAGTGGGAGGAGTTCCCCGGCCACTGCGTCGCGTACGGCCTCTTCGGCGGCGCGGGCAGCTTCGACACGCTCATATTGCCCACCAAGGACTTCGACGGCGCGACGATCCGGACGTACGACGCCGAGCGGGACGAGTGGTCCATCCACTGGGTCAACAGCAGGCGCGGCCTGGATCCGGTCCCGGTCGTGGGCCGTTTCGTCGACGGAGTCGGCACCTTCTACGCCGACGACACCGACGACGGCCGTCCGATCCGCATCCGGTTCATCTGGTCGGGGATCACACCCGGCTCGTGCCGCTGGGAGCAGGCGTTCTCCTACGACGGCGGCCAGACCTGGGAGACCAACTGGACGATGGACTTCACCCGCGTCGGGTGACGCACGGCCGCGCGCGGTTCAGTTCAGCTCAGTTCAGGTCCAGGGAGACGAGCGCCCTACGATCACTGAATCGCCGGCCGCGGCCGGCGGGCCTGAGACGGAATCCGTCCGCGACGGGCGGGCGAACCCGGCCCGGCGAGCGTCTCGGCCGGGCCGGGTCCCGAGGGGGTCAGCCCGGTTGGTCGCCCGTGGCGACGGGGCGGGCCGGGTCGGAGCTCCAGGCCGACCAAGAGCCGGGGTACAGCGCCGCGGTGACACCGAGCTTGGCGAGGGCGAGGATGTCGAGCGTGGCGCCCACGCCGCCGCCGCAGTAGACGCCGACGGCGCGCTCGCCGCCCACACCGAGGGCGGCGTAATCGGCGCGTAGGTCTTCGTCGCTCTTCAGGAGGCCGTCGGCGCCCAGGTTGCCGGCGCTCGGTCTGCTCAGCGCGCCGGGGATGTGGCCGCCACCGTTCAGGCCGGTGTAGGCGGCCTCGGGACGTGCGTCGAGAAGCACGCCGGAGCGGGCGAGTGCGGCGGCCTGGCCGGCGTCGAGCGTCGGCAGGGAGCCGGTTTTGACGGTGAGGTCGCCTTCGCGTTCCGGAGGGGCTTGTGTGACGAGTTCGCCGCCCGCCGCCTGCCACGCGTCGACGCCGCCGTCCAGGTAGCGCACGTCGGGGACCCCGGCCCACGTCAGCGTCCACCAGGCGCGTGCGGCGATGGCCGGGTTCTCCCGTGTGTACACGACGACGATCGAGTTCTCGTTGACGCCCCAGCGGCGTACCGACTCCTGGATCTGCCGCTCGCCCGGCAGCGGGTTGTTGCCGGAACCAGGGTGGCGCGGGCCCGCGAGCTGTGAGATCAGTTCGACGACGTGTGCGCCTGGCAGCCGTCCCTGCTCGCCCTGCGCCGGGTCCAGCTTGCGCCGGATCTCCAGCAGGACGACGTCCCTGCCCTTGGCCAGTTTGCGCCGCAGCTTTTCTGCGGAGATCACCGGGGACTTGACCTCGACGGGTGTCGCAGTCATACGGGGTGCCTCGTACTTTCTCTGGAAAGGTGGGGGACGGTGAGCTCAGACGGCGGCGACGCTCTTCGCAGCGCGCAGTTCGAAGAGCCGGCGGGCATTGCCGGCCCGGATCCGCTCCTGTGCGGCCGCGTCGAGTCCGGCGGCGTCGAGGGCGTCGCCGACCAGTTCGGCGGAGATCGGGCGGCCCGGCCAGTCGCTGCCGACGATGATCCGATCGACGCCGATGACTTCGGCGTAGTAGCGGATGAGCCACGGGTTCAACCGTGTGGTGTCGAAATAGATGTTCGCGGGGGCGCCGTCCGCGGACTTCCGCCGATACGCCGCCAGCTCATCGGTGGCGAAGTACAGCGCGCCGCTGCCGAGAGCGGTGAACACCAGGTGCAGGTCTGGCAGCCGGGCCGGCAGGTCGGCGTGGAGCGCCGACAGGAAACTGGCGCCGTTCTGCAGTCCGCGCCCGATCGAGTTGCCGGGGCGCCCGGCGGCCTTCACGAGTGCCTCCGCCTGCGGCGCGGCCACAGGGTGAACGAAGACCGGGACGCCGAGAGCGGCGGCCAGCTCCAGGGTTGGGAACGCCTCGGAGGAGCTGAGGAACCGGTCGTCGCGTGAGGAGTCGAGCACGATGCCGTGCAGGCCGAGCTCTTCGATCGCGTAGCGGGTCTGTTCCGCCCCGGCCTCGCCGGAGAACGCGTCGACCGTGGCGAGACCGAGGAACACGTCGGGCCGTTCCCGGACGGCCTCGGCCAGGTACTCGTTCACCGTGTTGACCGCGGCCGTCTCGACCGGGCCGTTCAGGCCGAACAGCTGCTCGACGGGTGCGCTGAGGGCGCGCAGGTCGACGCCGCCGTCTATGCTCTCCCGGGCCAGCCCCGGGAGGTCCTCCAGGAGCTTTTTGGGGAACCCGGCGACCGGGCGCGGACGCTCGCCGCCGGGCACCCGCCAGCCCGGCGGGCGGTAGTGCGTGTGAATGTCGATGAGCCCGGCATCGGCAAGGGTGGTCATGTCATCGCTCCGATCTCGCCGGTCAGCGCGGCGTGGGCAGACCGTAATGGCCGCGCAGAGTCGTCTCGGTGTATTCCTTGCGGTAGATCCCCTTCGCCTGCAGCAGGGGGACGACGTGGTCGACGAAGATCTCCAGGCCGTCGGGGAACGTGGGCGCCTTGTAGTTGAACCCGTCGGCGGCGCCGGTCGTGAACCACAGTTCGATGTCGTCGGCGACCTGCTCCGGCGTCCCGACGAACACGTAGTGGCCGTGCGCCGCGATGTCCCACTCGATCACCTGCCTGGCGGTGAGGCGCGCCTCGACCGCCTTGGTGCGCAGTGCCTCGACCCGGCTCCTGAACGTGCTGGTCGCGATCGAGTGCTCCCACAACGAGTCCGGGATCGGCTTGTCGAGATCGACGCCCGACACGTCCAGCCCGTCGCCGCGCGCGACCTCCTCGATCGCTCCCTCGATGTCGATCAGCTGGTTCAGTTCGTCGAACGTGGCCTGCGCCTCCGCCTCGGTGCTGCCGACGACGGCGAGATAACCGGGCAGGACGTGCGCGTGCCCGGGGTCGCGTCCCGCTTCGGAGACCCGGCGCTTGAAGTCGCGGTAGAACTCGCGTGCCGCCTCGATTGTCGGCTGGGCGGTGAAGATGGCGTCCGCGTGGCGGGCGCCCTGCGAGCGGCCGAAGTCGGAGTCGCCGGCATGGAAGATGAGCGGACGCCCCTGCGGTGAGCGGGGCACGTTGAACACCGCGTCGATCTGGAAGTGCTTGCCCTGGAAGGGCACGCGGTGGACCTTGCCCGGGTCCAGGAACACCCCGGTCTCCTGATCGGCGATCACCGCGTCCGGCTCCCAGCTCTCCCAGAGCGCCTTGACGATCTGGATGAACTCCTCCGACCGCTCGTAGCGCAGGGCGTGCTCGGGGTGGGCGGACGGGCCGAAGTTGGCAGCGGTCGCGGCGTTGGACCCGGTCACGGCGTTCCATCCGGCGCGGCCACGGGTGAGCAGGTCGAGCGAGGCGATCTGCCGTGCCGTGTTGTACGGCTCGGAGTACGTCGTCGAGACCGTCGAGGCGAGCCCGAGGTGGGTGGTGACGGCGGCGAGCACTCCCAGCAGCGTTATCGGCTCGGGCTTCGTCTGGCCCCCGGACGGCTGCACGGGGCCGAGGTTCGGTCCGTCGGCGAAGAACACCGCGTCGAACAGGCCGCGCTCGGCGGTCTTTGCCGTACGGATGTTGAAGTCGATGTCCCAGAGCTGGTGGGGATCGACGCCGGGGTGCCGCCATGCGGCCCGGTGGTTGCCGTACCAGTTGCCGAACAGGTTCAGATGAAGTTCGCGGGTGTGGTCGGTCATGGTCGTGTCGCAGTCTCCTCGATGGGTCGTTGTCCGTTCGCCGGCCGGCCGCTCAGCCGATCGCCGCCTTCGCGTCGACGTCGGGACGCCAGACGGCGTGGGCGTAGTGCGCGGTGAAGGACTCCTCCGGGGCTGCGGCGGCGGGCGGCTTCGGCCGCTGCCAGTCGGCGAGGAAGAGGTCACGGCTGATCGCCTCGACCAGGCGCGGCACGCCGGTGCGCAGGCTGGGGATGTCGCCGACGGGACGGCCGAAGCTCTGCGCCGCGGCGACGTTGAACACGTGGACGTCACGCAGCCACGGAGCCGAGCCGGGCACGCGCTCGGTGAGCTCGTAGCCGTCACCGAGATAGGGGTACGCGCCGAGGCTCTCGGAGCGGAGTGCGGCCGGGGGCTCGTACACGTCCCGCCACAGTGCGATGTCCTCGGCCAGACGCCGCAGCTCCGGCCGGGTGCGCGGGTCGTACTGGTAGCCGGTCCCGGCGATGACGAAGTCGTAGGCGTGTGTGCCGTCGGCCGCCTCGACGACGACCCTGCCGTCCTCTTCACGCAGCGCCGTCCACGGCGCGTTGAAGTGCAGGCGCAGGTTCGGGAAGGCGACCGCGCGCAGCACGGTGTCCAGCGGGCTGGTCGACCCCTTGTTCGCCTGGTTCCACCGGTTCTGCCAGCGCGCCGCGTCGGGCAGCCGGTGGAAGTTCTCCTGCGCGCCGGGGTTCGGCACGTTGCCTCCGGTGGGCTGGATGACCAGTTCGGCGCGGTAGGAGAACACGTGCACCTCGCGGGCGCCGGACTCCAGCGCGACCGCGGCGGCGTCGAGCGCGGAGGTGGCGGCACCGAGGATGCCGACATCCTTGCCGTCCAGCCCGGCGAAGTCGATCTCGTGGCCGGTATGGGCGCGGAGATGTTCCGGCAGCCCTTCGAAGATCGCGGGGATGTACGGGCCGCCGGTCCCCTCGACGCCTGTCGCGAGGACGATCTTGCGCACCACCTCGGTCTGCCGCTGCCCGTCGACGTCCAGGTGCAGCCGCAGCAGTCCGTCGACCGGCTCGATGTCCGCGACCCTGGTCCGGTAGCGGACCTCCACGCCGACCTGCCGCTGGAACCATTCGATGTAGTCGGCCCAGTCGGTGCGGGCGATACGTCCGATGGCCCGGAACGCCTCCTCGCCGTGCAGTCCCTCGTACCAGGCCTGGAATCCGATCGCCGGGTTGCCGAGCTCAGGGCCGGAACGGGTCTTCGGCGTACGCAGGGTGTTCATCCGCGCCCGGGTCCGCCACACGCCGGTTTTCGCCTGGTCGGCCGCCTCTATGACGGTGACTCTGGAGATGCCGGCGCGGCGCAGGGCGTACGCGATGGTCACGCCGCTCTGCCCTCCGCCGATGATCGCGACGTCGTGGTCCACGCCGGGAACCGGGGCGACCCAGTTGCCGGGGTCGGCGCCGAGCAGCCGCAGCGACTCCTGCGCCGCGCGGTCGACATCGTGGTGCTTGCTCATCGTGTCCTGCCTTCTACACGGGGGTGGGGGTCAGGCGTGCGCGTAGGCCGCACGCAGCGCGGGGAGGATGTGCTCCCTGAGAAGGTCGATCTGTTCGAGCATCTGGTCGAAGGCGCCGCCGGGCTGGTCGATGGAGAACATCTGCCGCTGGTAGCCGCCGTACTGCTCCTGGAAGTGGGCGATCTTGTCGAGGACCTGGGCCGGGCTGCCCACGGTCAGCGCGCTATGCCGGATCGCCTCCTCAAGGGTGTCGTAGGGCCACTTGGACAGGTCGGGACGCTGCGCCTCGAACTCGCGCAGCGCGTCCTGGGAGCGGAGACCGACGTGCACCTTCGCGCCCGATCCGACCGGCGCGGACTCCGCGGTGCCGTGTCCGTGGGCGGCGTAGCGCTCGCGGAAGTACCGGACGTGCGGCGCCGCCTGCTCCGCGCGCTGCGCGAGCTTCACCAGACCCCGCAGACGCTCGGTGGCGGTCGCGCCCACGGACGGGTCGCCGGCGAGGTTGCCGGTGCTGAAGATCCCGATTTCCATGGCCGTCAGGCGGTCCTCGCGATGGCCGGCCGGTCGAAGTGCTCCCGGAACGTCGTGCTGGTGTAGGCCTTGCGGAACAGGCCGCGACGCTGGAGCTCCGGCACCACCAGGTCGACGAACGCGTCCAGCGAGCCCGGCTGGTATGGCGGGAAGACGACGACGCCGTCGAGCTTGCGGTCCTCGAAGTTCTCCTCGATCCAGTCGGCCACCTCCTGCCCGGAACCGACGACCGGCACCTGGTTGGCGGGGCCGTTGGCGATGAAGTGGTCGAGGTCGGCGAGAGTGATGTCCTCGTCGCCGAAGCCGAGGAAGGCGTCCTTCACGATCCATGCCGAAGCGGGGTTCGCGGTGACGTCCACGACGTCCTTGACCTTGTCCTTCGACCCGGCGTTGCCGAGGTCCACGCCAAGTACGCGCCCGAGTTCGCGCGCGTCGAACGGCACGACCGAGAGGTCCTGGATCTCGCGGAACCTGGCGTGAGCGGCCGACGAGGTCTCGTCGACGTAGAACGTGATGCCGGGCAGCAGATAGTAGGCGTCCGGGTCGCGTCCGTAGCTCGCGGCCAGCGCCTTCTGCGTCTGGTAATACTCGGCCTGCTTGTCGGCGAAGGGGATGAAGCGGACGTCCGCGTACTTGGCGCCGAACTCGAACGACCGCTGGGAAGTGCCCGCCACGATCAGCGGCGGGCGGCGCTGCGGGGACGGCGGGATGTTCAGCGGCCCCTCGACACTGAAATGCCTGCCGCGGAAGGAAGTCGGCTGGATCTTGCTGAGATCGAGGAACCGTCCGCCCTCCCGGTCGCCGACGTACCAGCCGTCCTGCCAGCCGTCCCACAGCGACCAGAGGATCTGGATGAACTCCTCCGCGCGATCCCATCGGGCGTCGCCGTCGGGCTGCTCGTCGAATCCGTAGTTGCGCGCCGCGTCGTCGCTGCGCCCGGTGACGATGTTGATCGCGGCGCGGCCCCGGCTGAGGTGGTCGAGGGTCGCGGTCTGGCGGGCGACGTTGAACGGGTGCTGGTAGGTCGTGTTGAACGTCGATACGAGCCCGATGCGCGTGGTCAGCGCGGCGACGTAGGCGTTCGCGGTGAAGCTGTCGAGCTTGAACAGCCCGTTGGGAGTCCAGTAGTGCTCGCCGTCGACCAGGTTCACGACGCCGTTGGCGGCGGTGTCGGCCGACCAGTTCTGCTTGCGGCCCCCCGGCTTGCCGGGAAGCCGGGAGGACTCGCCGTTGCCGAGGAACAAGTAGTCGAACAGCCCTCGTTCGGCGGTCTGCGCGGTCGCCCGGTAGAAGTCCGGGTCGCCCTCAAGGACCTTGTAGTGGCGCCGGCGCCGCCAGCCCGTGCCGTGGCGCCCCTCGGGCCAGATGGAGTGCCCCAGCTTCACATGCCGTCTCTCACTCATGTCCGTGCTCCTGCTTTCGTAGTCCTGTCGATCGGTTCACTTGGTGTCCGGTAGAGCCGCGTCCGGACGAGGTCTGTCACCGTCGCCCACACGGCGAGCGCGAAGAAGAGCCCGGCCGCGACCACGCCGGCGACGAGCGCGCTGTCGTAGGTGGACCGCCCGGCGTTCGTCAGCTCCCCCGCGTGCCCGTAGACCACGGCATAGAAAGCCGCCGAGGTGGCCGCGATGCCGAGCGAGTTGCCGATGCGCTGAGTAAGGTGGCCGATCGAGGCGGCGAGGCTGCCCTTCTCGGCCGGTACGTCGCTCAGCAGCAGCACATGGTTGGGGGAGATCACCATGCCGCTGCCGAGCCCGTTGAGGATCTGCGCCACGGTGACCACCGCGATCGCGGGGCGTTGCGCGAGGAGGTTCACGGCCAGGACGGAGACGAGGATCCCCGCGGCCGACGTGAACAGGCCGGTCAGAGTGATGACGCGGCCCCATCGCAGCACCCGCCGCGCCGCCCAGCGCGCTCCGAAGGCGGAGGCCGCCGAAGACGGCAGCAGCACGAGAGCGGCGAGGAACGGCGAGAGCCCGAGCGCGAGCTGCAGGTACAGCATCATCACGAGCCCCACGCCGGGTCCGGCGGCCAGCCACGACGCGGCGACGAGCAGCGCGTTCCGGTACGAGCGGGTGCGCAGCAGCTCCCCGTCCAGCAGCGGGAGCAGGCCACGTCCGAGGTAGCGGCGTTCCCATCGCAGGAACAGCACGGCGAAGACGGCGGCGGGGACGAGCGCCGACCACCGGGCCGCGCTGTCGCCCGGCAGGCCGGTGGTCAGCACGAGCGGGAACAGCACCAGCAGCACGGTGACACCGAGAAGCACGGCGCCGATGGGGTCGAAGCTGCGGGTGATCGTCGTCATGACCGGCTGCGTCCGGGGCAGGTGGCGAGCACCGGCGGCGAACAGTGCGACCCCGACGGGGACGTTCATCAGGAAGATCCACCGCCAGCCCTGGTCCGCACCGCCCACGGTCATGAGCAGGCCAGCGATGCCGGGCCCGGACGCGGTCGCGACGGCGGTCATCACGCCGTAGGCGCCGAACGCCCGGCCCCGGTCGGCCCCGCCGAACAGCTGCTGGATCACCCCGATCGTCTGCGGCATCAGGATCCCGGCCGCGACACCGAGCAGGACGCGTCCCGCGATCAGCGTCCGCAGGTCCGCCGCGAGGCCGCAGGCGAGGCTGGAGGCGATGTACAGCAGCAGCCCGACGCGGATCAGCTGGTGTCTGCGGCCCTGGTCGCCGAGGCGTCCGAAGGGCACGAGCGTGAGGCCGAACGCCACGACGTATCCCGCGGAAATGAGCTGCAGGCTCGTCGGGCCGACGTGCAGCGAGCGGGCGATCGCGGGTAGCGCCACGTTCGCGTCGCTGATGCCGACCAGCAGGACCCCCGACAGGATCGACGCGACGTACAGGGCGCGCCACCGCGATCTGTCGTCCATGTGCGTGGTGCCGGCCGGCACTGTCCCCGGACTCATCGCTCCGGCGTCCATCCGAGCCTCGGTGCCACCTCGGCCGCGATCCGCTCCAGGCCCTCCAGCGCGACGTCCACCGTGCGTTTGCGGCCGAGCCCGGCAGCCGCGTCCTCGATGATGTTGGTGACGGCGATGAGATGGTCCACCTCGGGCAGCAGCGCGGCGTCGTCCCGGAGGGCCTGCGCCGTCTGGGACGGCGAGCCGGTCGCGACGTTCATCGACGCGAGCACCTGGTCGTCGGTCAGGTCACGGGAGTCGATCCCGTTGACCTTCGCGAGACGGGCCCGGCCGGCCTTCAGGAACGGGCCCAGCGCCGCCAGCGCCGACTCACGTGAGTCGGCGGGGTAGATCATCCGGATGCCGCCGAGCCGCGGCCGCAGGCTGCCCGCCACCTCGGCCGGGGCCTCGACGGGACCCGTCTCCGCCCACTGGGCCAGGTACGCGTCGATGATCGGCCGCTGCTGGGTCCGGGCGTCCAGGGTCGCGGTGCCGAACAGCAGGCCGAGGCCGGTGAGCGCGGCACGGCGGGCCGACGCGGCACTGCCCGCGGTGCGCCAGAGCCGGCGCGACAACGGCGTGCCGTCCACCGGCAGGGTCAGGTCGGTGCCCCGCAGTGGGTGGCCCGCGAGGGCGCCCTGCAACACGGCGAGGTTCTCGTCGAACAGCGCCGTCGCCCGTGCCTTGTCACGGCCGAAGGCGGCGTACTTGTCGATGTTGGCGTTGCCGGTCCCGAGGCCGAGCTGCAGACGCCCCCGGGAGATCCCGTCCAGCGTGAGCGCGTCTTCGGCGAGCTGGACGGGGTCGGTGATCGGCAACGTCACCACCGCGACGCCGAGCCCGATGCGCCCGGTCGCCACGGCGACCGGCGCAAGAGAGATCAGCGGTGACGGAGCCGATCCCTCCTCTCCGCCGGCCAGCAGGTGCTGCGCCACGAATCCGACGTCGTACCCGAGTGCCTCGGCTCCCACGAAGAGGCGGACGAGCTCCTCATGCGCCTCCCCTCGTCCGGAGGCGGAGCGCACGTGGGTGAAGAAGCCCAGCTTGAATGGCTTGCGCGCGGGCGGACTCACGCCTCACCCGCCTGGGTGCCGCGCCGCCACCGGGTGACGCGCTTCTCGAGCAGCAGGAAGATCGCGTTGAACAGGTAGCCGATGACGGCGACCGTGAGCACGCCGGCCAGCAGTTGCCGCAGGTTGAAGTTCTGCTGGGCGAACATCAGGTAGTAGCCGATGCCGTCGTTTCCAGAGAGCATGCCGATGACGACCGCGAGCACCAGCGACATGCCCAGCGACTGCCGCATGCCGACGAGGATGTACGGCGTCGCGAACGGCAGGGCGATCTCTTTCTGGGTCTGCAGCCACGACAAGCGGTACGTCTGCGCGGTCTCGGCGAGGATCTTCGACACGCCGCGGGCGCCGGCGTAAGAGTTGATGATCATCGGGAAGATGCCTCCGGTGAGGAACACGGCGATCTTCATCTGGTCGCCGAGCCCGAGGAACAGGATGTAGATCGGCAGGATCGCGGTGGCCGGAGTGAGCCGCAGGATCTCGACGAGCGGCTCGGACAGCCCCCAGATCACCCGTGATCGGCCCATCAGGAAACCGATTCCGACGCCGAGCGGCACCGCGAGCGCCAGCGCCTCGGCCATCGTGCGCAGGGTGATCGACAGTTGCCGCAGCAGATCGCCCTCGGTCGCCTCTCGCCACCACGTCTCGACGATGCGGTCCGGCGAGGAGATGGTCGGGTCGTAGTGGACGCCCGAGTAGGCCTGCCAGAAAACGACGATCAAGGCGACGAGCGTCCAGCCGGACGCTCGGCTGCGGAGGTAGCGGCGCACCGTCCGGCGTACGGGGCCGACGGGCCTGAGCCCGTTCTCCACGGGGGCCGCGCCGTCCGGCCCGGTGACGGTCGCGGGGGTGGCCCCCGGAGTGGTCTCGGTGACGGCCATGGCGTCGGCCCGCGGGCTGGGCTTGAGTGGTGTTCCGGCGATGTCGGTCATGGCTGGTCCTTCACTCGGCACCGACGACGAGGCTGAGCACCTCGCGACGGAGGCGGAGATAGCGGGGGTCCTCGCGGAAGTCGACCTGCGTGCGCGGGTACGGGATGTCGACGGTGACGTCGCGTTCGATCCCACCGCCCTTCTCGCGAAGCACGATCACCCGCTGCGACAGGTAGAGGGCCTCTTCGATGTCATGCGTGACGAACAGGACGGTGAGGCCGTGCTCCTTCCAGATCCGGAGCACGAGGTCCTGAAGTGTGCCGCGGCTGAGCGCGTCGACCGCGCTGAACGGCTCGTCGAGCAGCAGCAGTTCGGGACGCGCGGCGAGGGCCCGCGCGATCGCGACCCGCTGCTGCATGCCGCCGGACAGTTCACTGGGGTAGCGGTTGAAGGTCCCCCCGAGCCCCACCTCTTCGAGGTGCTCCCGGATCAGCTCGTCCTCCTGTGCCTTGGACACACGGGAGGCGCCGTGCCCGTGCCGCAGCCCGAAGCGGACGTTGTCGCCGACCGTGCGCCACGGCAGCAGCGACTCGTTGTAGTTCTGGAAGACGTAGCGGGCGCTGTCGGGCGGCCCGTCCACCCGTTCGGCGCCGACGCGGATGGTGCCGGAGGTCGGCTTCTCCAGCCCCGCGACGAGGCGGAGGAGGGTGGACTTGCCGCAGCCGGAACGCCCGACGACGGAGACGAAGGCGCCCCGCTCGATCGTCAGGCTCACCGGAGAGAGCCCGCGTACGACGTTCCCGTCGAGCGCGAGGTAGTCCTTGCCGGCGCCGTCGATGGTGATGACGCCATGACGGACGCCATCGGTCAGGGCGGTTTCGGCCTCGAGTGCGTGTGTCATGTGAAGGCCTCACGAGAATGGGTTGCCGCTGGGCATCGCTTGTGGTGTCCGGTGGCGGCGGGTGCGTTTCCGGGCCCGCCACCACCGCGGTCATCCCGCGTTCACGGGCGGCTGGATCAGCTCCGGTTCCGGTTGCAGCGCCGAAGGGAAGACCAGGTCGTGCAGGTCGACGCCCTTCTGGATCTTGTCCGGCGCGTACTGCAGGCCGAGCTCATACCAGGACTGCGTGGCGTCGAAGTCGAACGGCCCAGGCTGCGTGTTCGTCAGCAGGTTGTCGACCTTCTGCGGGTCGCCGCCGGTGAGCTTCGACAGGTCGATCTGCTGGTACTTGAGCAGGATCGGCTGCAGTTTCTCCGGCGTCAGCGTCTTGAACCAGACATAGGACGCGTGCAGTGCTTTGTCGAAGGCGTGGGCCACAGCCTGGTGCTCGGGGTTTTCCAGCCACTCGCCTGTGGCCCAGAACGCGGCCGTTGTCGCCTTCAGGTTCGACCACTGCGACGAGTCGGGGTTGCCCAGGACCCGGAAGTTGTACGCGCCCGGCTGCCCCTCGTTGGTGTAGGCCTGGTTCCACTGGCCGAAGAAGGCGTCGACGGAGTTGCTCGCCAGCGCCTGCGGCGCGGCCGCCTGAGCCTGGACGATCGAATACTTGACCTGGTTCGGGTCGACCCCGTTGGCCTTGAGGAAACCCCGCAGGTTGACCGTGTGCTGCGGAACCGGCGGCAGGGCGATGGTCTTCCCGGCGAGGTCGGCGGGCGTCTTGATGGGCCCGTCCGCCTGGACGAGGATCGGGAACTGCTTGGCGTTGGTGTTGTTGTTGGCGACCAGCTTGAGGTTGAAGCCCTGCGCCTTGGCGTTTATGCCGGCGTAGAGATCCGCGTAGCCGATCTCGCCGCTGCCCCCCTGCAGCGCCGCGAGCACCTGGGTGCCGTTGGCGAGCTGGCTCTCCTCGACGGACAGGCCGTACTTGGCGAAGAAGCCGTAGTCCCTGGCGAGTGCGATGTTGAAGGCACCCGATGTGTTGATCACTTTGAGTTCGACCGGATGCGCGGGGTCCAGCGCGTGCACGGCGGAGGCGTTGCCGGCGGCGGCCGGTGCGGAGGAGCCGCTGCCGCCGCAGCTGGAGAGCACGGTGGAGGCGGCGAGCGCGGCGATGCCGGAGGCGAGCCATCTGTGGCGCCGGCGATTCGTCGACACGGGATTTCCTTTCAGGGGGGGTGGTTGCGGGGAGAGATGTGGTGGGGCGGAGGACGTCGGTTCTCGAGAGCCGGCGGGATGGCCTTCGGGCATGCGCGGGGACCCCCGCACGCACGGCAGTGCGGCGGCGGGGGCACGCCGACGAGGGAAGTGGCAGGC
Organism: Microbispora hainanensis; assembly: GCF_036186745.1. NCBI lineage: Bacteria > Bacillati > Actinomycetota > Actinomycetes > Streptosporangiales > Streptosporangiaceae > Microbispora > Microbispora hainanensis. The sequence goes on from NZ_CP108086.1 coordinate 3,998,970, forward strand.
CGGAGGCGAAGGCCGCCGACGCGCGTCAACCGGGGATCAGGACGTCCGGGCGGACCAGGCCGCCCGTGGGGATGCGCCCGGGGTTTCGTTCAGAGTCCGAGGAGATCGCGTACGGATCCGGGCGCACAGGATCGGTCGGCGTCGCCATGTTCACGACGTCGCCATGTTCACGACGCCGCCATGTGATGGGGCCGCCATGTGATGGGGCCGCCGTGTGAAGGGCAGGCCGGGGTCGTCGCCGGTGGGGTGAGCGGCGACAGGGGCGGCGCGGACACCGGACGCCGGATGGTTCTGGGGAGGGACGAGGAAGCCGGCGCCGGTCATGCCTTCGACAGGGCGGAGATCGGGTGGAAGGGGGTAGACAGGCAGTCAGGAGTGGGGGATGAATCGGCCGAAACGGCCCTGATGGTATAGCAGCGGGCGGCTGGTGCCGTGCACCGTGGCCTCGCAGACCAGGCCCACGACGAGCACGTGGTCGCCCACTTCGGCCGTCGTGTGCGGCAGGCAGACCAGGTGCACCGACGCGTCGCTCAGCAGCGGAGCCCCGAAGGGGCCGCGATGCCAGCGAGTCGGCTCGGCGAAACGGTCGATGCCCTTGCGTGCGAATCTGACCGCGAGCTCATCCTGGTCGCTGGTGAGCATGTTGACGGCGAAGTGGCCGGCTGAGCGCAACCGGGGCCAGGTGCTCGAGGATTGGTTCACATAGAAGGAGACCAGCGGCGGCTCCAGGCTCACCGAGGAGAACGACGTCGCGGTCAGGCCGATGGGGGTTTCGTCGTCCTGAGCGGTGATCACTACGACACCGGCGGCGTGCGCCGCCAGCGCTCTGCGGAACCGCTCGCCGTCCACGGCCCGCCCTGACAGGGTCTCGGTCACCTTCCCGCTCCTTCCCTGCGGGGAGCCGTGCGTTGTCTGCCCTCTGATGTCACGATGCACATCGGATTTCCCCTCTCGCGGCCATGCCGCGGACGCCGCCATGTCACGTCGCGCGGGCCCCTGGGGGAACCGCGTGGCGGTAGGCGGCACACGGGTGTTCACATTGGTGGTCGTGAAGGCGACCACGGCCTTGGATCTGTCGCTACGGGAGAGGTGGAAGGACTCGGGTACCAGCAGCGATCTCGCCGAGTCGGACGGGCGGGATCAGCGACACTGCGCGCTGGCGACGTGCCCGAAGTCAACGTGAGGGCGCCGGATCAAAGGTAAATCCTGGCTCATAACACTCAATGTAGATCTACGAGCCCTATAAGTCAACATTTCCTACTCGCTTTATCGGGAAATCTGTCGGACGGGGTCGCCAGCGGCGTTCCCCCGCCTCACGTCGAGCATCGAGGGCATGGATCGGAGTCGTGCGGCCCAACCACTAGACGCACGTGGTGGCCGAGCAGCGGCGTCCTGGCCGGGCTCTACCCGGGCCCGGTGGAACCTCGAACTCAACCTGGGGTGTTCGTTGCGGGTCCGCGGCCTTACCCGGTGGCGGTGTAGCGGTTGGCGAGGTTCCTGCACATGACGTTCAATGAGCCGATCCACAGGATCGTGAAGCGATAGCCCTGGCTCGTCCTGGTGACGGCGTCGGCACAGAAGCCGGGACGGAAACCGTCATCTCTGAGGACGTCTCCCCTGGGGACGTCGAACGGCAGCCTTCTCAGCAGCCAGCAGACCCCGGTGTCGACCAGCGCGTCCAGGTCTCCGCGGACGACCGCGACCATGCCGATCGACCACGCGGCCCTGTCGTGGTGATACACCCCGAGCGCCAGGTGGTCGGTCTCATAGGCGCACTCCGCCGCGTCGTTGACGGCGTTCACCCTGCCGACGAAGCGCTCGAGCCCGCCGCGGAACTCCCTGAACTCCTCGGAGCGCCCTTCGGGGATGAAACCGAGGACGTCCTCGGCCAGGCCCGCGATGCTGATGCAGGGGTTCTGCATGACCACACTGACCCCCTCCGCCGGTGAAAAGCTCGGGAGCTGGGACCTCGTGATGGGTCCCGGGGCAGGGCAGACCGGGCCCTTGGGTTTCTCCGGCTCCTTCGGCTGCTTCGCCTTCTTCGGCTCCTGCACCTGCCCCTTCTCGGTCTCCGAGGCACTCGAGCCGCCCCCGGACTCCACGTCCAGACACGACGTGGTGGAAAGGGAGACCGACAGGAGGACGGCGAGCAACCTGTACGCCATCGAACGACGGGCGGCGAACGCTGAAGCAAGAGATCGGCGCATCCGGCTTGTCCCCCCATCTCGCCCCGGCCCATCTCGCCCCGGCCCATGTCACCCCGGCCCATGTCACCCCGGCCAGTAACCGCCGTCACATCCTGATCCGGGGCGGCCGGCGAAGCGACGTCCCGGTCCGCTCAGCGGACCGTTGGGGGCGCAATCTTCCGATCAGACGTGTCGCCAGCGCAGGGGAGTGCCGGGTCCGGCGGCGACGACGAGCCCGGCGTGGGTGGTGAACATGGTGCCCGGCACCGCCTCCGCGTGGCACTCCCAGTCGCTCGCGGAAGGCGGGGGAAGCCGGGTCAGCAGACGGCCCTCGGAGTCGAGGGCGAAGAGCCTGCCGTTCATCCCGCCGAGGGCGACGGCGCCTCCCGACGAGCCCACGTGCTCCCAGCCGTCGCCGCCGAACGGCCGCCGCCACAACCCGCCGCAGGACGTGGCGACCCAGAAGGTGCAGTCGGCCACGGCCAGGCCCACGGCGGACCCGGGCGCGGGGCCGGCCTCCTGCCATCCCGGCTCGTCGTGGCGCAGCAGCCGCCCGTCGTGCGTGACGCCGTACAGGCCGACGGCGACGCCGCCCGCGGCCTCGCGCGGGACGGCGAGGGCGCGTACGTCGTCGGCGGGGCCGACGGGCCGCCAGGGCAGGTTCTGGCCGCACAACTCCCGGGCCAGCAGCGTGCCGTCCGCGCTCACCGCGTGCAGCGTGCGGCCGAGCACCGCGAGCGCCCGCAGGTCGGCCGGCGGGCCGATGACGTCCCAGCGCTCCTCGCCGGGAGCGGCCGACAGCCGGTCGACCACGTTGCGGGTGATCCGGTCGACGACGGGATCGTGCAGGCCGTTGCCCCAGTTCACCGTGGCCGCGGTGAAGACCGTGCCGAGACCGCTGGTGAACACGCCCATGGTCGCCATGCCGCCCTGGCCGTACGCGCTCCAGTGCCGCAGGTCGGCGGTGGCGAGGACGACGAACGACGAGGGCGTGCCGTCCCTGCCGGTCGCCCGGGGCACCCCGCCGACCTCCTCGAACTCCGCGGCGTCGGTCTCGTAGCCCAGGCAGCCCTCGCCGAACTTGTCGCCGTCGGTCAGCCCCGTCCCCTCGAACACCCAGTGCGCCGCGAAACGCGTGGTGTACGACTCTTCCAGCATGCGCGGCATGTGCGGCCCCCAGGCTCCGGCGCCCGCGCGGAAGCTCACCCCGGTCAGCGTGTTCTCCGGCCGGTTCACCGGCGCGGCCGACCACTCGACGGTCGTCTGCCGGGGATCGGTGGCGGCGATGGGGTCGGTCACCGGGTCGCGGTGGCACACCATGGTGCGGCCGCCGTCTTCGAGCCTGATCTGCCACCAGCACGTGTTGCCGGAAAAGAAGGCAACGTTGCCGCCGCGCCTCACGAACTCCTCGACGGCGTCGCGCATCCCGAGCGACCAATACTCGTCGTGCCCGTTGACGATCAGCAGCCGATGGCGGGACAGAAGATCGAGGCCGTCATGGAGGTCCAGGTTGGAGCAGTAGGCGACGTCGTAGCCGCCGCGGCGCAGCCACCGCATCAGCCCCTCCTCCCAGCGTTCGGGAGGAGGCCCGCCGCCGGGCCGGTCGAAGGTCACCCGCGCGGCCCGCGTGGGCGACTCGGTCCAGTAGATGCTCTGCCCCGGTTCCCCCGCCCTGTTGTACGCCTGCCAGGTGGTGAAGGGGACGCTCAGCAGCACCGGCGAGCCGGGCACGGCCTGCCGCACCACGAAGTAGACCTCGTTGTCCGGGCACGGCGTGGTCCCCGGCAGCCCGAACGGCCACGGCTGCTCGGGGCCGAAGCGGGCCCGATAGAGCGAGCTGCGCCAGCCGGAGGGGATGTCGAGCTCCCAGTGGGGCGCGGAGGCGGTTCCCTCGAAGACCACCCGGTCGTCGGTGGCGTCGGTCACCACCACGGGCGCCGGGTGGTCGAGGACGAAGCCGAGCGATGTCCCCTGCACGCAGGACGTCGACATGGCATAGGCGCGTACGGTCATCGGACTGGTCATCGCAGGGCCGCTTCGACGACGAGGGCTTCGAGTTCCAGGAGACAACGCTCCATATCGGGCCGGGACAGATAGCGGGTGTCGGCGGTGAGCGAGACGCCCTCGGTCGTGAGGTGGACGCAGAACCGGCAGTTGAGCTTGTCCTGGCTCATCGGCCAGGTCACCGACGTCCGGGCCAGCGCGGCCGTGATCTCGGCCGGGTCGCACCGGGCGGGTCCCGGGTCGGCGAAGCGCATGTCGTTGAAGCAGCAGTAGGGGTGGATCGGCTCACCACGCTCGGCGCTCACGGAGGCGGTGATCCGGTTGCGGTCGGCCGGGTCGTGGTAGGCGCTGCGGTAGGCGCGCAGCGCGGCCGGCCCGGCGGCCCGCAGCAGGCCGGTGAAGGACGCCTCCCGGCGGTCGAGCGTGAACAGCCCCTCCTGCGACATCGTGGCGACGATGTCCGTGGTGTCGCGGCGGAACCGGTTGGCCGAGATCGGCAGCACCGCGCACGTCTCGTGGCCGGTGAACCTGCCGACCAGCTCGGTCACGGCCGTCAGCAGCACGGTCGAGGTCGAGGCGGCGTGCTCGGCGGCGACCGAGCGGACGGCGAGCTCAAGGGCGGGGGAGCGCAGCAGCGCACGCCAGATGGGCGGCTCGGCCGGAGATCCGCTCGGGGAGGAAAACATCGTCGGTGGAATACGCCGATATTCGCGCTCCCAGTGCGCCGCCGCCGTCTCCGCCGCCCGCCGTCCCTCGGGACCGGCCTGCCAGTGCGCGAGGTCGAGCGGCTGCGAAGCCGCGGGCCGTCGTACGCCGGGGCCTCGGAGCAGGAACATGCGCAGGTCGCGCAGTGCGACCTCCGCGCCGAGCCCGTCGGCGGCCAGATGGCAGAAGACCAGCACCACGTGGGCGACCCGATCGCCGTCGAGCACCAGCGCCACCCGCACCGGCCATTCGCCGAAATAGTCGAACGGCCGCGCCGCCAGCTCGTCCAGCACCCGGTCGGGATCTTCGGTGGTGACCACGACCGGCAGCCGGCCCTTCTCCGCCAGCCGCTGGTAGGGCTCCGCGGGTGTTGCCCGGAACGCGTCGCTCATCGTCGTGCGAAGTGCGCCGCTCATCCGGGTACGCAGAGCACCGTGCCGCGCCATCAGGGCGGCCAGCGCCGCGCACACCTCGGCCACGGTGCGGGAGCCCGGCACCTTCAGCACGCGGCCGAAGTTGAAGTAGCGGTCGTCGGGGGCCGTCCGCACGATCGCCTCCCAGATGGCCCGCTGGCCCCAGGTCAACGGCGCCGTCGGCGGTCCGGTCAAAGGTCCCGGTCCGGCGAACTCGACGTACGGCGTCGGGCCGGTGACGTTCATCGGGATGCCGTGGACGCCAGGTGCGCGGACAGCCGGTCGAAATCGTCCAGCAGGCCCATGCCGTCGTCGCTCAGGTCGAACTCCACGCCGAACTCCGACTCGATCGCGTCGATCAGCCGCAGCATCGAGATCGACGTGACGCCCAGGGCCGACAGCGGCACGGTCGCGGCCAGCACCTCATCGGCGGTGACGGCGCCGTCGGACGACTCCGCGACGAGTTCCGCGAGCCTTTCCTTGATCATTCCAGCTCCTTGGCGAGGCGTTCCGCCTCCTCGTCCGACATCTCGTCGAGCTCGGCGATCAGGAGGTCCTCGATCGCCCGGGCCAGCCCACCGACCGTGGGATGGGTGAACAGCGTGCGGATCGGCAGCTCAAGGCCGGTCGTGCCGCGCAGCCGCGAGACGATCCGTACGGCGAGCAGCGAGTGGCCGCCGAGCGCGAAGAAGTCGTCGTGCACCCCGGCCTTCTCGACCCCGAGCACGTCGCCGAAGACCTCGGCCACCAGTTCCTCGGCGTCGGTGCCGGGCGCGACGTACGCCTCCCGGTGGGCCTGCGGGGCGGGCAGCGCGGCCCGGTCCACCTTGCCGCCCGGCGTCAGCGGCAGCCGGTCGAGCCGCACCCAGGAGGTCGGCACCATGTGCGGCGGCAGCGCCGCGCCGGTGAACTCCGCCAGCTCGGTGAAGCCGGCGGATCCGGTGACGTAGCCGACCAGCGTGTCGCCGATCGCGACGACCGCGGCCTCGCCCACCTCGGGATGGGCCAGCAGGCGCGCCTCGATCTCGGCCGGCTCGATGCGGAACCCGCGCACCTTCACCTGGTCGTCCAACCGGCCCAGGAACTCGAGCTGCCCGTCGGGCCGCCACCGCACCCGATCTCCGGTGCGGTAGACGCGCTCGCCGTGCAGGTCGGTGAACCGCTCGGTGGTCGGCTCGGGACGGCCCAGGTAGCCCCGGGCCACGCCCGCCCCGCCGATGCACAGCTCACCGGCGGCGCCGGGGGGAGCGAGCCGCCCGTCGGGGTCGATCACGTACACATGAGTGTCCCCGATGGGCCTGCCGATCGGCGGACGCCCGGGGGAGCCGTCCAGCTCGGCGAGCGTGGCGATGATCGTCGCCTCTGTCGGGCCGTAGGTGTTGACCAGCCGCACCCGGTCGCCGAACCGCTCACGCCAACGGGTCACCGCGGCCTCGTGCACCTGCTCCCCGCCCAGGATGACCAGCCGCAGCCCCGGCGGCCAGGCGATCGACTCGATCTGGTCGACCAGGTGGTGCCAGTAGGCGGTCGGCAGGTCCAGCACGGTGACGCCGTCGAGATGATCGGGGAGCGTCACCGCGCCGTCCGGCAGGAGCGCCAGGCGGGCGCCCGAGGCCAGCGCCGGATAGATCTCCTCGGCGTGCGTGTCGAAGGCGAGCGAGGCGAACTGCACGACCGTGTCATCCGGCCCCAGGCCATACTCCCCGGCCATCCAGGCGACCCTGGCCGCGAGGTTGCGGTGCTCCACGACCACGCCCTTCGGCGTCCCGGTCGATCCGGACGTGTAGATCACGTACGCCGCGGCGTCGCCCGTGACCGGCACGGGCAGCGGCGTGCTCCCGGCGACCGCGTCCGACGCGTACGCCACCGGGACGCCCGGCGGCAGCCCCCCAGCCACGTCGGCGGCCAGGTCGGCGGAGGTCAGGACGAGCGCGGCGGCGCTGTCGCCGAGCATGAACGCCAGCCGCTCGCCCGGAAGGGCGGGGTCGAGCGGAAGGTAGGCCGCCCCGGCCCGCCACACCGCGAGCAGCGCGGCGACGGAGTCGGGCGTACGGCCGAGGAGGACGCCCACGACGTCACCCGGGCCGACGCCGCGCGCCTGCAGCAGCGCGGCCAGCTCTGCGGCGCGCGCGTCCAGCTCGCCGTAGGTCAGGTCGCCCACCGCGCACGAGTCCCGGTGGGCGCGTACGGCCGCGGCCACCAGCTCGGGGACGTACGGCTCAGGGATGACCTCGGGCCCGCGGCCGATCTCCAGCAGGCGGGACTCCTCGGCCGGGGTGACCAGCTCCGGGGGCGCGGCGAAGTCCTGCCGCAGCACCCGCTCAAGCCGGGCCGCCATCGCCTCGATGGTGCCGGGGTCGAACAGCGCGGCGTCGTAGGAGAGCACGACGAGCAGCTCGCGCTCGTCCTGCCACGCCTCCAGCATCAGGTCGAACTTGACCTGTTCGAAGCCGTGCGCGAACGGCTCGGTCACCAGCCCGGAGAAGGCGGCCGGTGCGGCGCCGGTGTCCTGGTTGTGCAGGATCGCCATCGTCTGGAAGGCGGGCACGCGCAGCCGTTCGAACGGGACGCCCTGATGCTCGAACGCCGACAGGGCCGCGTCGCGGGTGCGCTCCAGCGACTCCCCGAAACTCGAAGGCCGGTCCGTGTGATCTGGCGAGGTGCGGATCAGCAGGACGTCGGCGAAGTAGCCGACCACGCGCTCGAACTCGACCCGGTCTCTGCCGGAGGCGACGGTGGCGATCGTGACGTCGCGCTGCCCGCTCTGCGCGGCGAGCACCGCCCGGTAGGCGGTCAGCAGGGTCATGAACAGCGTCGCGCCGTGTTCCCTGCCCTGCTCGGCCAGCCGCGCCACGTCCTCGGCCGGCAGCCGGAACGTGTGGAAGCCGCCCTTCCTCATCGGCGGTGAGCTGCGCGGCCGGTCGGCCGGCAGGTCGAGCGGGGCCGCGCCGGCCAGCCGCTCGCCCCAGTAGGCGGCGAGTTCCTCCTGGTCGCGCTCGCGCTGCCATCGGGCGACGTCGCCGAACTGAAGGGGCAGCGGATCGAGCCGTTCGCCCGAGTAGAGCCGGGCCAGTTCGTCCAGCATGACGTTCAGCGACCAGCCGTCGCCCAGCATGTGGTGGAGCACCACGCACAAGACGTGGTCGTCGGGCGAGAGGCGGATCAGCGTCGCGCGCAGCGGCGGCCGGGAGGCGAGGTCGAACGGCGCGTTCGTGCGCTCGGCGACCAGCGCCTCCGCGTGCGCGACGTCGGTGGCCGAGATCGCCTCGACGGGCACCGGCCCCGGCGGCTCGACCACCGCGACCGGGGCGCCGTCGACCTCGGGAAACCGCGTACGCAGGCTCTCGTGCCTGGCGACCAGCGCGGCCAGGGCCCGTTCGAGTGCCGCCACGTCGAGCGGGCCGCGCAGCCGCCGCACGATCCACATGGCGTACGACGCGTCGTCCGGGTCGAGCCGGTGCAGGAACCAGAGCCGTTCCTGGCCGGGGGAGAGCGGCGCGGGCTCTCCGGCCGGGCGGGGGCGCGGGCCGTCGCCGCAATCCTGGTCGCGTGAGAGGGCCTCGTCGAGCAGCTCGGCCAGCGCCGCGACGGTCGGGCGGGTGAACAGCTCGCGCACCGGGATGCGCACCGGCAGCCTGGCGGTGACCATGGTGGCCAGCAGCGAGTGACCGCCGAGCGCGAAGAAGTCGTCGTCCGCGCCGACGTTCTCGACGCCGAGCACCTCGGCGAAGACCCCGGCCACGAGCCGCTCGGCGTCCGTGCGCGGCGGCATCCCGGCCGGCTTGGCGGCCTGTGGGTGTGGCAGGGCCTTCCTGTCGACCTTGCCGTTCGGGGTGAGCGGCAGCGCGTCGAGCGTCACGAATGTCGCCGGGACCATGTAGCCGGGGAGCTGCCCCGCGACGTGCCGCCGAAGGTCATCAAGTGGCCCAGCACCGCCGGGGACGATGAAGGCCACGAGCAGGTCGTCGCGTACGGCGGCCACCGCCTGGCGGACGGCCGGATGCGCTTCGAGCACGGCCTCGATCTCGCCCAGCTCGACGCGGTGCCCGCGCAGCTTGACCTGGTTGTCCGTGCGGCCGAGGAACTCCAGCGTGCCGTCCGCCAGCCACTTGACGACGTCGCCGGTGCGGTAGACGCGCTCCGAGCCGTGCCGTACGAACCGCTCCGCCGTGAGCTCCGGACGGCCGAGATAGCCGGTCGCGACGCCTGCGCCGCCGATCAGCAGCTCACCGGGCACGCCGATGGGCACCTGAGCACCTTCGGCGTCGACCACATGGACGGTGGTGTTCGCGATCGGCCGGCCGATGGTCACCCGTCCGGGCCGCTCGGGCACCTCCCAGGCGGTCGACCAGATGGTGGTCTCGGTCGGGCCGTACATGTTGACGAGCCTGCTCACGCGTGCCCGCAGCTCGGCGGCGAGCGCGAGCGGGAGCGGCTCGCCCCCGGCGAGGGCGACCACCGGCGGGAGGCCGCCCGCGAGCAGCACCCGCCAGCCCGATGGCGTGGCCTGCACGTGGGTCACGCCCGCGTCCGCGATCAGCCGGGCGAGCGCCGCGCCGTCGCGTGCGGTCTCCGCACCGGCGACGACCACCCGGCCGCCGGTGACCAGCGGCAGGTAGAGCTCCAGCGCGGAGATGTCGAACGACAGCGAGGTGAGCGCGAGCCAGACGTCCGAGGGCGTCGATCCGACCAGGTCGCGCATGGCGAGCAGGAAGTTGGTGAGCGCGCGGTGGGGCACCACCACGCCCTTCGGCCGTCCCGTCGAGCCGGAGGTGTAGAGCACGTAGGCGGTGTCGTCCGGCGAGGGTCTGCCGGGAACGTCGGCAGGCGCTTCGTCTGAGAAGAGGTCGGCGTCGGTGAGGACGAGAGCCGCGCCCGAGTCCTCGATCATGTACGCCACGCGGGACGCCGGATAGTCGGGATCGACCGGCAGGTAGGCCGCACCCGACATGGCGACGCCGAGCAGCGCCACGATCATGTCCGGGCCGCGCGACATGCGCACCGCGACCACGCTGCCGCGCCCGACGCCCCGGCCGCGCAGTCGCGCCGCCAGCCCCGCCGCCCGTACGGCCAGCTCGCGATAGGTGAGCTCCCGGTCTTCGGCGACCACCGCGACCGCGTCGGGTGCGGCGGCCACCCGGTCGAGCACCAGGTCGACCAGCGTGAGCGCGGGCAGCTCGGCGGTGGTGTCGTTCCACGCGGCGAGCCTGGCCCGCTCCCGTCCGGTGAGCAGGCCGAGCCGTCCCACGGGCAGTGTGGGGTCCGCGACCGCGGCGGCGAGCAGCACGAGATAGCGCTCGGTCATCAGCTCGACCGTCTCGTGGTCGAAGAGCTCCTCGCTGTAGATGGCGACGCCGAGCACGCCGCCGTCGTCCTCCGCGAACAGGTCGAGCGACAGGTCGACCCTCGCGGGGTGCCAGCCGAGCGGGAACGGCTCGGCGGCCACGCCCGGCACCGGATCGGCCACGTCGCCGTGGGTGTGCAGCGCGAACATGGTCTGGAACAGCGGTGTCCTGCTCGGGTCGCGCTCCACGCCGAGCACGCCGATCAGCCGCTCGAACGACACGTCCCGATGGGCGAGCCTGTCGAGGACGGCCCGGCGGGTGCGGCGGAGCAGGTCGCCGAAGCTCGGCGCCCCGGACAGGTCGCAGCGGAGCACCATGGTGGTCGACAGATAGCCGATCATCTGCTCCAGCTCGGTGCTGTCGCGGCCTGCCGAGGGGGTGCCCACACAGAAGTCCGTCTGGCCGCTGTGCCGGGAGAGCAGCACCTGGTAGGCCGCGAGCAGCAGCATGTAGGGCGTGCAGCGCGCCTGCCTGGCCGCCTCCGCCACTCGTGCCGCCAGCTCGGGCGGGATGCGGAAACGGACCTCCCCACCCGCCGTGCTCCGCGTCGCCGGGCGCGGCCGGTCGGCGGGCAGCTCCAGGACGGGCGCCCCGGCCAGCCGCGACACCCACCAGTCCAGATCGGCAGAGTCGTCGAGGCCCGGCACGTGGTCGCCGTACTGGGGCGGGAGGGCCTCGGGAAGCGGCCGTCCCGCGTAGTGGTCTGCCACCTCGTTCCGCAGCACGTTGAGCGACCAGCCGTCGCCGTTGATGTGGTGCAACACGACGCAGAGCACGTGGTCGGCCGGGCCGAGGCGCACCAGCGTGACCCGGAACGGCGGCCGCGCGGCGAGGTCGAACGCGGCGTTGGTGCGGGCGCGGACGATCCGCGCGGCCTCGTCCTCCGATCCCGCCGCGACCTGCTCGATCGTCACCGGGCCGGGCGGCTCCACGACGGCCGTCGGCCGCCCGCCGGCCTGCACGAAGCGCGTGCGCAGCGCGTCGTGCCTGGCGGCGACCGCGGTGAAGGCGGCTTCGAGTGCCGGGATGTCGAGCTCCCCGCGCAGCCGGTAGGCGTAGGCGGTGTTGTACGAGGGATCGTCGGGATCGAGCTGGTTCAGAAACCAGAGTCGTTCCTGACCACGGGACAGCGGACCTGTCTTCACGTGCCTACCCCCGGGCAGGTGGCCTTCTGGAAAGCTTCTTAACAGTTTGCGGGTTGGCCGCAGTGTTCCACGGATCTTCGGCCACCCGCAAGGCTTCTCCGGCGGCGTCTCGAACTCGGGGGGTTGCCCCTTTCGGCGGGCTCATGTCAGACTGGCGCAAGAGTTTAATTAGTAAACTTTCTTATTAGAAGTCGGATAGATCACGGCCTCTGATCCGGCGATTCTCGACCTGGCGACTCCGGGAGCCGATCGTGAGCAAGACTCTTCCCGGCCTGCTCCGGGAGCGGGCCGCCGCCGATCCCGGCCGGGTGGCGATGACCGTGCACGGCGCGGGCTCGCTGACCTTCGGCGAATGGGAGCACCGGGCCCGCGGCGTGGCCCGGGCGCTGCGCGGCCGGGGGATCGGGCGCGGCGACCGGGTCGGCCTCGTGTTCGGCAACGGCGACTGGCTGGACTACGCGGTCGCCTTCTTCGGCGTCCTCGACGCGGGGGCGGTCGCCGTGCCGCTCTCGGACCGCCTGGCCGCCGCCGACGTCGACGCGATGCTCGCGCACTGCGGCGCGACGGCGGTGCTGCGGCCGGGCGAGGTGCCGTACGCCGAAGGAGCCGAGAGCGGCGGAGACGGCGGATGCGGGGACCTCGAACCGGTGGGGCCCGGCGACCCGGCGCAGATCCTCTACACATCCGGCACCACGGGACGGCCCAAGGGGGTCGCCGCCACCCACGCGAACCTGGCCCACGGTTGCGGGGGCCGCCGCAGGCCGTTCACCCACTCACGGCATCTCGCGCACGCGTTCCCCATCGGCACCAACGCCGGCCAGTGGATGCTGGTCAACGCCGTGGACGCGCATCCCGAGGTGGTGACGCTGCCGCGGTTCACGCCCGGCAGGTTCGCCGCGCTGATCGAGCACTACCGGGCGGGCACGGTCTTCGTGGTGCCCGCCATGGCGATCGAGATGCTCGCCGCCGGGGTGCAGGCCAGGCACGACCTGTCGAGCGTGCTGCTGCTCGGCTCGGCGGCGGCGCCGCTGCCCGCGCGGGTCGCGGGCGATCTCTGCGCCGCCTTCCCCAACGCGACGATCACGAACTACTACACCTCGACCGAGGCCGCGCCCGCGCAGACCGTGATGATCTACGATCCCGAGCGGCCGTCGAGCGTGGGCCGCCCGGTCTCCGGCGGGGCCGTGCGGATCGCCGCGGCGGACGGCGGGGCGCTGCCGCCCGGCACGACCGGCGAGGTCTGGATGCGGTCGCCGGCCGCCACCCGCGCCTACTACGGCGACGAGGCCGCCACCGGCGAGGTCTTCCGCGGCGGCTGGGTGCGCATGGGAGACCTCGGCTACCTCGACGACGACGGCTACCTCTACCTGGTCGACCGCGAGAGCGACGTGATCAAGTCGGGGGCCTACAAGGTGTCCACCATCCACGTAGAGGAGGCCGTGCACCGCCATCCCGGCGTGGTCGAGGCGGCCGCCTTCGGGGTGCCGCACCCCACCCTCGGCAAGGCCGTCGCGGTCGCCGTCGTCGGGACCGTAGCTCACGAGGAGCTGCGGATCTTCCTGAAGGACCTGCTGGCCCCGCACGAGCTTCCCGTACGGCTCATCACCCTCGACGCCCTGCCCCGCAACAACGGCGGCAAGGTCGACAAGCGCTCACTCCGAGAGGTCGCACCATGACGCAGGTCTCGTTCGCCCAGCATGGGATGTGGGTCACCGAGCGGATGGGGGCGGGGTCGGCCTACCACATGCCGATCGTGATCCGCTTCGACGGCTCGTCGGCTCCCGATCCCGCCGTGCTGGCCGCGGCGTGCGCGCGGGTGGTCGAGCGGCATCCGCTGCTGGGCCGGGCCGTGCGCGAGCACGACGGCGTGCCCCACCTGGTGCCCGCCGCCCGGCTTCCGTCGCTGGAGACGGGCGAGTCGGTGGAGGAGGCCGTCGTGCGGCCCTTCGACCTGGAGAACGGCCCGCTCGTCCGCTTCACGCTCGTCGGCGACACCCTCGTGGTCGTCGCCCACCACCTGGTCTTCGACGGCGGGTCCAAGGACGTCCTGGTGGCCGATCTCGCCGCCTTCGCGACCGGCGCCGTGCCGCCGCCGCTCGCTCCCTTGGATTATGCGGAGGGGCAGCGGGAGCGGGTGGCGGCCCTGCTCGGCGAGGCACGCGCGTTCTGGGCGGACAGATGGCGCGACCCGGGCGAGGTGGTCGTGCCGGGAGGGGCGCTGCGCTCCCGCCGGGGCGGTCCGGGACGCCTGCTGGAGTTCCCGCTCGACGTTCCCGCCCTGCCCGGTCTGACCAGGTTCGAGGTGCTGCTCGCGGCGCTGCACGCGCTCCTCATGTCGTACGGCAACGCCGACGTCGTCACCGCGGTCGACCTGTCGACCCGCACCGCCGAGGCGGAGGGACACATCGGCCCCTTCGTCAACGAGCTGCCGGTCTTCTCCAGCCCGCCGGCCGACGCGCCGTTCGTGACGTTCGCCGCCGCGCTGCGCGCCGAGCTCAGGAGCCTGTACGCCTATCGCGAGGTCCCGCTGGCCAGGGTGGTCGCCGGGCTCAAGCCGCACGCGGCGCTGGCTCCCGTGTCGGTCAGCTACCGCCGAGGCCCGTTGACCACAGGTGCGACCGCAGGGTTCGGCGAGGTCGACTGGCTGGCGTTCAACCACGCGGTGCGCGGGGCCCTGCAACTCCAGGTCCTCGACCCCGCAGTCCGTACGGGCGACGACCCGGCGACGGGAATGAGCGCGAGTCTGCGTTACGACCCCGGCGAGCTGACCGACCCGGCCGGATTCGCCGACGACCTGCGGGCGGTGCTGGCGGCGATCGCCCAGGACCCCGCCCGGCCCCTGGAGATGCTGCCGACCCGGGGGCCCGTGGTCGCCTGGCCCGTCCCCAGCTCCTCGACAGCGGAGGCGGCGCCGGAGGACGGCGGCGCCGACGTGGATCTCGACGACCCGCTGGCGGCCGAGATCCGCGCCATCTGGGAGGAGGTGCTCAAGCTCGCTCCGATCGAGCCGCACGACGACATCTTCGAGCTCGGCGGCCACTCGCTGACCATCACGCAGATCATCGCCCGCATGCGCAAGCGGCTGGGTGTGGAGGTCGACCTGGACGACTTCTTCGACAACCCGACGATCGCCGGTGTGCTCCAGGTGATCCGCGGATGACGCGGCCCGCCACGGCCGATCCGGACGCCTCGCCCGCGCGAGCGCCGGACGACGCCGATCTCTCGCTCATGCTGATGATCCGGGCGTTCGAGCTGAAGCTGCTCGACCTCTACGGCAGGGGCCTGCTCAACGGCACGACCCACACCTGCCTCGGGCAGGAGTACATCCCGGTCGCCATCGAGGCGCTGCTCGACCCGCGTGACCACGTGTTCAGCAACCACCGCGGGCACGGACACTACCTGGCACGCTTCCGCGACCCCGCCGGGCTGCTCGCGGAGATCATGGGCAGGGAGGGGGCCGTCTGCGCCGGGGTCGGCGGCAGCCAGCACATCCGCAGAGACCGGTTCCTGTCCACAGGTGTGCAGGGCGAGAGCCTGCCCGTCGCCACGGGCGTCGCGCTGCACCTCAAGCGGGCCGAGCCCGGCCGTCTCGCCTGCGTGTACGTCGGCGACGGCACGTTCGGCGAGGGCGCGGTCTACGAGGCGCTGAACATCGCGTCCCTGTGGGCGCTGCCGCTGCTCGTCGTGGTCGAGAACAACGGCATCGCCCAGTCGACGCCCACGTCGCGGCACCTGGCGGGGAGCATCGCGGGCCGGGCGGCGGCGTTCGGCATCGACCACCACCTGGTCGGCACCTCAGACGTCGCCGAGATCCGCCGCACGCTCGAACCTCTCGTTGCGCGGGTCCGCTCCCGCTCGACACCGCTCGTGGTCGAGTTCGTCACCCGGCGCCTCGGGCCGCACAGCAAGGGCGACGACACCCGGCCCGCCCAGGCCGTACAGGCATTGCGCGAGCAGGACTGGTACGCGCGGTGCGCGGCGGCCTGCCCCGGCCGCTTCCGGAGGCTCGACGCGGAGGCCCGCGCGCACATCGACGCGGTCGCCGCCGAGGTCACGGCGCGGGGGCAGTCCCAGTGGGAGGCGGCGCGATGGGAGCGGTCGTGAGGGTCGCGGAGAACCTGAACGCGGCGCTGGCCGCCCTGCTCGCCCGGGAGCCGGACCTCTACGTGCTGGGAGAGGACGTCGCCGATCCGTACGGCGGCGCCTTCAAGATCACCCGAGGGCTGTCCACCGGCTTCCCCGACCGCGTCCTGTCGACCCCGATCAGCGAGAACGCCGTCACCGGCATCGCCGCCGGGCTCGCGCTGTCGGGAGACCTGGCGATCGTGGAGATCATGTTCGGCGACTTCGCCGCGCTCGCCTTCGACCAGTTGCTCAACTTCGCGTCGAAATCGGTCTCCATGTACGGCTCGCGCCTGCCGATGCGCATGGTCGTGCGCTGCCCGGTCGGCGGCGGGCGTGGTTATGGGCCCACCCACAGCCAGAGCCTGCAGAAACACTTCGTGGGCATCCCCAACCTGGCCGTCTATGAGCTGTCGCCGTTCCACGACAACCTGGCCGTGTTCGAGGAGATGTTCGCCCGGGCGGAGCCGTGCGTGTTCTTCGAGGACAAGGTGCTCTACACGCGCCCGATGGGTGTCGTGGAGCCGCCGTTCTCGGTGGCGGTCTCCGGCGGCGTGGCCAGGGTGTCCATCGACGGCCCGCCCGACTGCGTGGTCATCGCCCCCGGCGGGGTGGCGCACCGGACGCTGGCCGCGATGCGCTCGCTGCTGGTCGGGGACGAGATCGCCTGCACGCTGCTGGTGCCGTCCAGGCTCTATCCGTTCGACCTGCCGGATGACGCCGACGCGGACATCCGGGCGGCGCGCCGGGTGTTCGTCGTCGAGGAGAGCACCGCAGGGGGGACATGGGGCGCCGAGGTGGCCCACGTCGTCCACCGGAGGCACTGGGGGCGGCTGGCCCAGCCGGTCACGCTGATTCACTCCGCCGGCGGGGTCATCCCCACGGCCGCGCACCTCGAACGGGCGGCCCTCGTGAACGAGTCCACGATCCACAGCGCGATCAGGGAGGCCCTGCGTGGCTGAGCTCCGCGTGCCGAAGCTGAACAACAACGACACCGAATATCTCCTGGTCGAGTGGCTCGCCCCCGACGGCGCGCAGGTCGCGGAGGACGACGCGGTCGCGCTGGTGGAGACGTCCAAGGCCGCCGAGGAGCTCACCGCGGGCGCCGCCGGGGTGTTGCGGCATCGGCTGCGGCCGGGAGTCTGGTGCCGCCCGGACGACGTGATCGCCGCGATCGGCGACGCTCCGGGCCCGCCCGAGCGCGACGCTCCGGCCCCGGCCGCGCAGGCCGCGGAACAGCAGGCCGCGGCCGACGAGCCGGCGCCGCTCATCACGGCTCCCGCGCAGGCGCTCATCGACGAGCTCGGCATCGGCCTCGACCGGGTCAGGGCGCTCGGCGTCGCCGTCGTGCGGCGGGCCGACGTCGAACGCCTGGCCGCCGCACCCTCCGGCGGCGAGACCCGTGGCGAGCACCGGCTTTCGCGGGTGCAGCGGGCCGTGGCCAGGTCCGTCGAGCTGTCCCGCCGGACCATCCCCGCCGCGTACGCCGTGGTGCGCATGGATCTCGGTCCGGCGCTGGAGTACGCGCGGGCCACGACGAGGGAGATCCGCCGCCCGGTGGGGCTCGCGGAGGTGTTCGTCCAGGCCGTCGCGGGCCTGCACGAGCGGTTCCCGTTGTTCTTCGCCACTGTGGACGAGGCCACTGGGAACGGCGCCGACCGGGCGCTGCTGTCCGAGGTCCCCCACATCGGCGTCACCGTCGACGTCGGCGAGGGGCTGTACGTCCCCGTCGTCCACGACGCGGCGAGCCGTACGACGAAGGACATCGCGACCATCCTCATGAAGCACCGGCTGGCCGCCACCACCGGCGAGTTCACGGAAGGCGACCTGTCCGGCGCCAACTTCGTCGTCACCCTGCACACCGAGCACGGGGTCGTGCTGGCGATCCCGTTCGTCTATCCCGGCACCGTCTGCGCGCTCGCCGTCCCCGGGCCGCGCGACGGAACCCTCGCCGACGTCGGCCTGGCCTACGATCACCGCCTGATCAACGGCAGGGACGCCGCCCTCTTCCTGAACGCGCTCAAGACCATGGTCGAAGCGCTCGCCTGATCTTAAACGATCAAGACCGGAAGTTTGATCTTCAACGATTTCGATCGGCGGGATCGGCGTTATTCCGGCATTCCCGAGGCCTGATAGAGGGAGTGAACTGCGAAGTGACCGGTAATGGATCGTTCCAGTCGCCGTGGATTGGCGGCGAGAGCTCGGAGCATTCGTTCGAGAGATGCGAATCGCCTGGTCAGAGAGTATCTCGGCGGGGGTGTGGCGCGTTGAGGGAAGCGCCGATGCCCGCTTCTTGGCCACTGATACGCTTTATGCCTTTCGATAACTCTGAGCATTTACGGGGCAAGAGTGACGACGGGGCCTGGTTATCAGCAGTATCCGCCTCAGCCGCCGCCGCAGTGGCAGTCGCAATCTCCACCACCACCTCCACCACCTCCACCATCCGCGCCGCCGCAGTGGCAGTACGGGCCTCCGCCACAGCAGCAGCAGTGGCAGGCTCCGCCACAGCAGTGGAGGCCTCCGCCTCCGCCGCCTCCCGGACCCCGGAGCAAGACCGGGCTGTGGGTGACGCTCGGCATCCTGGCCCTCGTCCTCGTCGTCGCGGTGGGCGCGGGGGTGGGCTTCGTCCTGCGAGGCGGCTCCGGCGGCGACGCCACGGGCGATGCCACCGGTGATCCCGCCGCCGACCCGAACACGGTCGTGGTGAAGGACGACGAGATCCGCGACCTGGTCCAGGCGCACACCAAGGCGCTGGCCTCGGGCGATGCCAAGGCGTTCACCTCGATCTTCGACCAGAAGAACGCCGCGCTCATCCGCGACCAGACGAGAGTCTTCGCCAACCTGAGCAAGATGCCGCTGGCAGAGAAGTCCTACGAGGTGCTGCGCCGCCAGGGCCGGGCTCAGGACAGTTTCGGGCGGGGCGTGAAGTTCACGCAGGACGTCGCGTTCGTCCACCGGTTCGCCGGGATCGATCTGCGTCCGGTGTCCGAGTGGTATCGCTGGACCATCGAGAAGGCGTCGCCGAACGCGCCCCTGGTCGTGACGAAGGTGGAGGGCGCACCGCCGACGATCAGCGGCGAGGCGTCGAAGACCATGTACTTCCCCGGGCCATGGGACATCTGGCCCGACATCGTGGTGGAGAAGGCGGGCTCAAGCCTCGTCCTCGCCAGGCCGGAGGACGCCGCCATGGCCCGGCGCGTCGCGCCGACCGTCTCCGCCGCCACCACGAGCGACCTCGCCTTCTGGCAGAAGAACGGCGATCCGAACGCGGCCGTGCCGAGCGGCTTCGTGGTGGCGCTGGTCAAGGGGAAGACCCAGCTCGGCAAGCTGTTCCGTACGGCCAAGGCGAACGAGGACGGCGTCTCGATCCCGATGCCGCGCTGGGGGCTCGCGAACGACACCGTGAAGATCGGCGGCACCCGCGTCGTCATGGACACGACGTCCGCGTTCTTCGAGGACGAGCAGGGGATCACGGAGATCTCCGAGCACGAGCTCGCGCACTCGCTCGTCGCCGGGCTCGACAGCGCGCAGTTCGCCCTGTTCGGCCGGGCGAACTGGATCACCGAGGGCTTCGCCGAGTATGTGGCAGGCCGCGACCAGCCGATCACGCAGAACCGGCGGTACGCGGAGGGCCGTGCCTACCTGGCAGGACGGCTCGCCATGCCGTTCGACGGGAAGCTGCCGACCAATCCCCTCTGGGACTTCAAGCAGATGACCAGCGTCAACTACCTCATGGGGCATCTGGCCATGCGGTTCATCGCCCAGAAGTACGGCGAGCGGAAGCTGGTCGAGGGCGTGGTCGCGGCTTACCGGGCACCGGGCGACGACAGCGAAGCCGCACTCTTCCAGGTGCTCGGCGTCTCGAAGGCGGATTTCGAGCGGCAGTGGGCGGGCTACGTCCGCGCCCAGCTCGCGTGATCGGGGGACAGGCATGACGGACCAGCACGACGAGAACCCGTACGGCGGGCCCACTCCGCCTCCGCTCCCCACTCCGCCGCCCACTCCGCCGCAGTATCCCCACGGTCCCGGCCAGCCGGCGTACGGCCAGCCGGCATACGGGCAGCCGGCATACGGGCAACCGGCTCATGGGCAACAGGGTGGCCAGGGGCAATGGGGTCAGCCCGCGCCGTCGGGGCAGACCGGGCCCGGCCCGCAGGCCCCGGCCCCTCCGGCGTACGGACCGCCCGGCCAGAGCACGTCCTGGGGTCCGGGCTACCCGGGCGCGCCGTACCCGCAGCAATCCTGGCCGCAGCAGCAGGGCTACCCCGGTCAGCAGGCGTATCCGGGCGGGCAGGGCTACCCCGGTCAGCAGGGTTACACGGGTCAGCAGGGTTACACAGGTCAGCAGGGGGGCTATCCCGGCCAGGGCTATGGCGCTCCGGGACAGCCGGCCCAGGGGTTTGCGCCCCAGCTCCCGTCGCAGCCACAAGCACAGCCGCAGGCACCCGGCGGCAAGGGCAAGACGACGCTGTTCGTCGCGCTCGGGCTGGTGGTGCTGCTGGCGGTGGGCGCGGGGACCGCCTGGTTCGTCGCGCGCGGCGGCTCGGGCAGCGGTTCCGGCGGGGGCGTGGGGGAGTGGTCCGTCCCGCTCGCGAGCGCCGAGAGCATGGACTTCACCCAGGGGCTCGCGTTCGCGGGCTGGCTGACCGACAAGACGGTGATCCGGGTGCAGCGAGACGGGGTGCTCGCCTACGACCTGGCCTCGGGCAAGCGCGCCTGGGGCGCCCCGTCGCCCGGTGACCAGCTCTGCGGTGCCACCGCCGACCTGGCGAACGGCAAGGGCGCCGTGGCGTACGGCAGCGACCAGTTGTGCGACCACCTGGCCGGCGTCGACACCGCGGCAGGAAAGATCACCTGGAAGACCAAGATCCCGGCCGAGAAGTCCCGGATCGCCAACTCGCTCATCGTGCCCCGGATCATGAGCGCGGGCGACGTCGCCGTGGTGTACGCGAACGACGTCCTGTCCGGCTACAACCTGTCGAACGGCGCGAAGCAGTGGACGGCGCGGCTGCCCGAGGGCTGCCACGTCAAGGACGTGAACGCGGCGGCGGCCCGGGTGGCCCTGCTCCTCGACTGCACCTTCGAGGGGTCGGGCAACTTCGTGCAGGCGCTCGACCCGAAGAGTGGCGCGCCCCTGTGGCGCTACAAGACGGCCGAGTTCAGGCTCATGGCCAGGGTGCTGTCGGCCGATCCGGTGATCGTCAGCCAGGAGGAGGGCGACAAGAACACCTTCACGGCCTTCGACGACCGAGGCGGCAAGCTCAGCGAGTTCACGACCGGCAAGGTGGACATGCTCGCCATGAACACGGTCGCGTTCGTGGACGGGCTGTTCGAGCAGCGCCGCTATGCCGTGCACGGCGACCGCCTCTATCTCATGACCTTCCCGGAGAACGTGCCGGACAAGGCGCGATCGGGTGACAAGGCGCTCGCCTTCGACCTCAAGACCGGCAAGCAGGTGTGGGAGTCGTCCGGCACCAAGCCCACGATGCTGAACCCCGTCCGGGCCGACGACCACGGCCTGCTCGCCCTGGAGGCCGGCGACTGGCGTGACCTGCCTCCCCGGCTCGTCCGCCTGGACGCGGCGACCGGCAAGGCGACGCAGGTGGCGGAGCTGCCGCAGAAGTACGGCACCGAGGGAGACGGCGCACGGGTCTTCGAGCGCGACGGCGCCGTCATCATCGTGCCGTGGACTTCGGTCGGCGCCGTGAAGCACGCGGTCGTCTACCTCCAGACCAAGGAGAGCTGACCGGGGCCGGTGCCGGATGGCTGCGGCCGGGAACCCGCATAGCGGGCTGATCGCGCGGCAGGGCGGTATGTCCGGGTGAACTCCGTCCTGTGCGGTCTCGCCGGCAATCCGGCCCTGTCGCCTGCGGTGCTGCCGGTGCGCGGCGGGGTCCCGTCCGGTGGACGGGACCCCGCCGGATGCCATCAGGTCATGGGCTGGTGCAGGTGGCCGTCGGTGCGACGGCCGAACCGTTGCCGAGGAAACCGAAGGTCGTGGTCGTGTTGGCCGCGAGCGAGCCGTTCCACGACTCGTTGCGCACCGTCACGGCCGAGCCGGAGCCGGAGTTCAGGCCTCCCCACAGCTGGGTGATGGTCTGTCCGCCGGGCCAGGTCCACTTCACGGTCCAGCCGTTGATCGCCGCGTTGCCCGCGCTCACCGTGACCTCACCCTGGAAGCCGCCGGGCCAGGAGCTCACCACCCGGACCGTCGCCGAGCAGGCGCCGGACGCCCCGCCGGACGGCGAGGGGCTGGGCGACGGGCTCGGCGAGACGCTGGGCGACGGGCTGGGAGAGGCGCTCGGTGAGACGCTGGGCGACGGGCTGGGAGAGGCGCTCGGCGAGACGCTGGGGGAGGGGCTCGGGCTCGGCGAGGCGACCGGACCGCCCCATGCCGCCGTCGAGTCCAGCCAGGCCGCGCGGCGCAGCGTCCAGTCGCGCAGGTACTGCACCTGCCCCTGCCAGGTGGACGCGGTCGGGGTGATGAAGAAGCCGATCGTGCGCGTCGTGAGGTTCGGCCAGCGCTGGAAGTTGCGCTGCGCGGCGTTGGTCAGCGGCTGGGCGAGAGCGTCGATCCTGCTCTGCAGCGCGGCGTCGGACAGCACGCCGCGGCGCAGCTCCTGCCAGCGCGCCTTGACCTGGTCGACGAAGGCCGGATCCCGCAGGAGCTGGGTGAACCAGTCGAAGGCGATCGGCTGCCGGGGCTGCTGATACTGCCAGCCCGAGGTCTGGTCGTTCTGGAAGAACCCGCCCACGCCGAACGTGAGGTCGTAGTCCCACAGCGGCCCGGCGAAGATCTTGGTGTTCCGGTCCTTGTAGAAGTAGGCGCTGCGGTAGTACGCGTCCATGTTCCGGCTCAGCTCATAGATGATCATCTGGTCGATGAAGGAGCCCACGTCGATGTACGCCCGATAGCCGGTGTCCGGGTCGGCGAAGTTCTGCGAGTGCAGCACGTTGTGGAATTCCTGGATGTAGCCCCGCAGCCAGTCCTTCTGCTGCGGCTGCAGCGGCGAGGGGTCGACGACTTCGAGGTAGCTCCAGCAGGTGGACGACGACCCGCTGCACGGCAGCGTCGGCTCCTCCGCGGCCATCCACTCGAACTTCCAGATGTACCCGCCCGTGATCTTGGGAAGGGTCGTGTCGTCCTCGTCGAGCTGCTTGAGGTCGAGGCGGTTCTTCGAGTCCTTGATCGTCTCCTCGAGCATGTAGACGCCCATGTAGTCGTCGGCGCCCACCGGATTGGAGTCGGTGTTGAGGTAGAGCTCCACGAACCGATACCGGGGGACCTGCAGCCCCATCTCCTTGCCGAGGTCGTAGACCAGGGCCTCGCGGATCAGCGACTTGTCGGGGAACGGCCCGCGCAGCACCCAGTCGGAGTCGGCGGGCATCCCCAGCACCGGATAGTCGGCGTCGTCGTTGTCGTTGTCCCAGAACTCCAGGCGATAGGGCGCCTTCTCGAACGAGGCCGACGACTGCCCTCGCAGGTGGAAGCCGGCGCGGGTGGCGACCGCCGGAGCCGCGTTCAGCGACGTCGTCGCGCCGCTGCCCGGGGCGAAGATCATGGTCGCGGCGTCGAGGTAGTCCCGGCCGGGCTTGCCCTTGCCGTACGAGTCGATCAGGACCAGCGGCAGGTCGTGGGCCGTGGTGACGGAGGTGGCGACGTACATGGCCGTTCCGGGCTTCCCGGACGCCGTGCCGCCGACGAACGCCTGTGCGCGCAGCTGGGTGGTGCGGGTGAACTGCAGCGGCTGGCCACCGTAGAGCGCCGACTGCGCGGTGGGCGGCTTTCCGTCGGTGGTGTAGCGGATCTGCGCGCCGCTGATCGCGGTGCTCAGCGACACCGAGATCTGTCCCTGGAAGGTGCGGCTCGGCACGGAGAATGCGATGTCGCCGGTCAGGTCGTCCGCCGCTGCGGCCGCTGCGGCCGCGGCGGCTGAGGTCGCAGCCGTGCTGGTGGCCGATCCGGCCGACGACGGGTACGCGTTGAGGGGGCCGGCGAGGAGCCCGGTGAGGAGCACGGCGGCGACCGCGGTCCTTGTGACGCGGCGAGCCGCCGTGACGCCGGTATTGCGGAGCGTCAGACGCACGATGCCTCCTGTTCGGGGCGGTGGGAGATGTCCGGCGCCGGGTCCGTCGGCGACACGGTGCCGTGGAAGTGGCGGCGCAGCGTCCGCCGCCATGGGGCGTCGGGCAGGTCGGGGCGGAGCGCGGCCAGACCGGTGGCGTACTTGGAGATGCGGGCGGGTCGCAACCCGGCCCGCCACAGCAGGCGGTCGACCGGCGTGGCGGCCGAGGCGCTCTTGGTCTCGACCACGGCGAGGCCGGGCAGCCGCAGCGCGTGGCCGTCGTGCCGCCAGGCGAGCCGGGTGTCGAGGGTGACGCGGCTCGCCGTGTCCGGCAGCAACAGGGTGGCGCGCTGATATTCGGTCACCAGGACCGGGTCGAGGGAGCTCTGGGCGGCGGCGCTCATCGACTCGCGGGCGAGCGCCTCGTTCACGAAGTCGCGTCCGGGGTCCACCGTGTCGCGGTCCCGGGGGTCGTAGGGCAACCGGTGCTTGGTGACGCTGCCCCGCGCGCCGTTGATCTTTACTTCCAGCCAGCATTGGGCGGAGTCGAGATAGGTGCGGGTGCGCACCTTGAAACGCCGTCGCCTGCGATAGGCCGTGCTGTGGTAGCTGGTCAGCTGCGGGGTGTCGAAATACACCGACTGATAGCGGAAGGTGCGCTCGCCGTCGATGTCCAGCGCCCGGGCGTACGGCACGAGCCGTTCCAGCAGGTGGGGCAGCGCCTCTGCCGGGACCAGATATTTGCGGTCCACCCTGGTCTGCAACGCGGCCCGGTCGACCAGCTCGTCGAGCCCGACGGGCGTCAGTCGTGCCAGGGACGGTCCGATGGACGTCGTGGTCATCGGTGCGCTCCGGCGGGCGCGGGCGCCTCGGGTTCTGTGGCCGGCGCCCGGTCGGCCAGCGCGTACCGGACGTCGACCACGGTGGTCTCGTTGACCAGGTCGAGCCGCTGGACGGTGACGGCGTGCACCCGGGCATTGAGGAGCCGCTCCAGGTGCGCGACGAGCGCGACATGATCGGTGAAGGCCGATTCGAGCACCAGGATCTGATGCCGGTAGTTCCGGAACAGCCGCCGATGGTCGCCGAGGAACATCACCGCGACGATGAGCGCCATCATGCCGCCGCCGAGCCACACCGAGGAGGTGCTCACCGCGCCGAGGATGCCCAGGGCGAGGGCCGAGAAATAGTAGGCGACCTCGTGCTGGTCGAGCTCGGTCGAGCGCAGCCGGATGATGGACAGCACGCCGAACAGCGCCATTCCCAGCCCGAGCCCGGCGCCGACGTCGCTGGAGCTGAGCGCGCTCGCGACGGCGAGGACACCGATGTTGACCCCAAGGTAGGAGACGACCAGATCCCGCCGGCGGTGCCGTGGGAAATAGAGCCCGAAGACGAGCAACACCACCGCGCAGATGTCGATCGCGAACAGGACGAGCTGCGCCACCATGTTCGTTCCTCCAGGCATGGCTGAAACTTTCGGACAAAGAGAGAAAGTTTCGGGATCCCGAGCGGAACAATAGGTGAATCCCGGGTGACCAGTCAATGAACATCTGATACGCCATCTTGTCAGAATCGCCGGAAGCTCCCGGGTTGACCTTGACAAAGGCATGTACGCCGTCGTTTGTCGCGAGTGAAGGGCGCTTCGAAGCGGGACATATGCCGCTGAAACTTTCACCCTGACGGGTCGGAAAATCGAGATCCTCAGACCGGCCGGCACCGATCATCGCCCCCGCCCGGCCGTCTGTGCCGCCGTGTCCGCGGCCCCGCCCGCGCGCGGAACGCGCACACAGCGCGTCACATATCGGTGCGGAAAATCACCGGCGCCCTTTCGGTGTGTGCGGAGAAGGCTTTCGAGCAGTGGTTGACATGATCCCATTCACCCCGCAGACTTACTGAAACTTTGCAGCCGGCGACGGTTCGGGGGGCGTCGCGAGCTGCCGAAAGACGGCCCGGAGAAAAGGACGCGTTTTCGTTTCCCGCTCGTCCGCGGCCGAGAAAGGTTCAGCATGTCTTCAGGAGGCACGTCCCCCTCCACTGCCTCTGTCCCCGGAAAGCGTTCCGCCCTCGGGAAACGCGTTCTCACGCTGGCGCTTGGCGTCGGTTTTCTGGGCGGTCTCGGAATTCCGGCCGCCGGTGCCGATGTCGCCGCCACCGCGGATTCCCAGGCGGTCGTCCAGCAGCAGGCGCCGAGCCTGCCGAGCGGACGGACGACCTACCGGACGATCGACGACTACAACAACGAGATGCTGGCGCTGAGCGCCCGGCACCCCGGCCTCGTCAAGCACATCACGCTGCCGCACAAGACCCGCCAGGGCCGGGAGGTGTACGGCATCGAGGTCACCCACGACGTCGAGGCCGCCGACGGCAAGCCGGTCCTGCTGATGATGGGCGTCCACCACGGCAACGAATGGCCGTCCGGCGAGCACACGCTGGAGTTCGCCTACGACCTCATCGGCAACGACGGCAAGGACCCCCGGATCACCCGCCTGCTCGACACGGCGCGGGTCATCTTCGTCCCGGTCGTCAACGTCGACGGGTTCGTCATCAACCGGCGTACGAGCTGCGGGGTGTCCCCGACGTGCGCGAGCAACGCCGGGGTCGACATCAACCGCAACTACCCGTTCGGCTGGGGCAGCAACGCCGGGTCCAACAACACCAACCGCGGCCCCGGGCCCGGCTCCGAGCCCGAAGTGCAGAACATCATGGACCTGACCACGAGCAACCAGGTCACGGTCCTGATCACGAATCACACCTCCGGTCACACCGTCCTCCGTCCGCCGCTGGAGAAGCGCGCGGGCGACGCCCCGGACGAGGCCGTCTACGCCGCGCTCACCGACGCGATCACGGCCGAGAACGGCTACACGGGCATGAAGTCGGGCTTCGACTACGAGACGACCGGTGAGACCCCCGACTGGTCCTACTACGCGACCCGCGGCCTCGGGTTCACCTTCGAGATCATGAAGACCCAGTCGACCAACAACACCTACTCCGAGGTGATCGAGGACTACACGGGCACCGGCCGCTACGAGGGCAAGTCGAACCGCGAGGCGTTCATGGTGGCCCTGGAGTACGCGGCCGACCCGGCCGGGCACTCGGTCATCACCGGCAAGGCGCCGAAGGGTGCGGTCCTGAAGATCACCAAGGACTTCGACCTGTGGACCGCCCCGATCGTCCAGGCGAACAACGTCCTCGACGCGCCCCAGAGGGTGCCCACCCACCTGGAGTCGACGCTGGTCGCCCCCACCAACGGCAAGTTCGCCTGGCACGTCAACCCGTCCGTACGGCCGGCTCCGGCCTACACCGAGTCGGGCGTCGTCGCCACCGGGCCGGGCAGGTTCATCAAGGAGAGCTGGACGCTCACCTGCGCCCGTCCGTCGGGCGAGATCCTCGAGACGGTGCACGTGACCGTCGACCGGGGCGAGCAGGCCGACGTACGGCTGCAGGAGTGCAAGAAGAGGTTCAACGGCAACGGCCCGAAGAACTGACCGACAGCACGACGTGACCTAAGCCGGGCGGTCCCCAGCGGGGGCCGCCCGGCGGCGTTGCGTCCGGCGGGCGCTTCGCGATTCACGAGTGAGGCGACCGGCCGGCGGGAGCTGTGTCCGTCACCGGGTCCGTCACCGGGTCCGTCACCGGGTCCGTCACTTCACGAAGAAGGGGAGTGGTCCAGGATGAGGCACGCTCCGGAGCCCGGCCGGTCGCTCGCCGTGCTGGACGCCGCCCGGATCGTCGCGAACCTGCGCGCGCTCTTCGACGGCCACCGCCTTTCGCCGTCCCAACGCCGGATCGCCCGCTATCTGCTGGACAACGCGCAGGAGGCCGTCTTCTTCACCAGCGCGGACCTCGCCGAGCGCGCCGGCGTCAGCCAGCCGTCGGTCACCCGCTTCGCCGCCGCGCTCGGGTTCCGCGGGTTCCCGGAGTTCCGGGAGGCGCTGCGTACGTCCGTGTTCGGCGACCGGCAGCCGGCCGCGACGGACGACCGCCACAACGAGATCCAGGAGCTGGTCACCTCCGAGATCCGCGACCTCGAACGGCTGCGCGACGGCCTGGCCGACCCCGGGCAGCTCCGGCGGGTGGCGGGTCAACTGGCCGGGTCGAGCCCGCTTCTGGTCATGGGCCTGCGGATCTCCGCGCCGCTGGCGCACCTGTTCGGCTACCTCGCCGAGAAGGTGCTCCCGGACGTACGCGTGCTGGACGTGCCGGGCTCGATCATGGAAGACCGGCTGAGCAGGGCGGCGGAGTCGGGCGCCGCCTGGGTGCTCGCCATCGGCCTGCCCCGCTATCCGCGTGAGCTGGAGCAGGGACTCGTCTGGGCGCGGCGGGTGCGGCTGAAGATCGCCCTCGTCACCGACCAGCCGGTGGGCCGGCTCACCGACCTCGCGGACGAGGTCCTGCTCGCCCCGGTGAGCTCGGGCTTCGCGTTCGACTCCCACGCCGCCGCGACGGTCCTGTGCACCGCCCTGCTGCACACCATGCTGGACACCCTCGATGCCGAGGGGCAGGCCCGGCTGGAGGCGTTCGACGACCGGGCCGCCGAGCGTCAGGTCTTCCTGACCGGCTGACGCGTCAGGGCGTCGAGCAGGCCGGGGAACATCTCGTCCATCTCGGCGCGGCGCAGGGAGTTCATCCGCGACGTCCCGACGTAGTACTGCCGGATCAGGCCCGCCTCACGCAGCACGTTGAAGTGGTGGGTGGCGGTGGACTTGCTGACCGGGATGTCGAAGCCCCCACACGGGATGTCCACGCCGGAGGCGTCGAGCTGCGCGACGATGCTCCGGCGCACCGGATCAACGAGGGCCTCCAGCACCTGCTGGAAGTCGAACTGTGACACCTCTGGATGCGGTGGCGTACGTCCCATGGCTGCCATAGTACGACGTCCATCAAAGTTTGACATCGATCGTACTTTCGCCGCAGAGTGAACCGACACAGCGGACCGCGATCACGACGAGCGGAGGACGACGACATGTCGAAGACGGTGCGGTTCCACGAGATCGGCGGGCCCGAGGTGCTGCGGCTGGACGACCTGGAGCCGGGGGAGCCGGGGCCGGGCGAGGTGCGGATCCGGGTGGAGGCGATCGGCGTCAACAGGGCCGAGATCCTGTTCCGCCGCGACCGGTACATCGAGCCGGTGAAGCATCTGCCCGCCACGCTCGGCACCGAGGCGGCCGGTGTGGTGGAGGCGCTCGGCCCGGAGGTGGCCGGGTTCGCGGAGGGCCACGCGGTCAGCGTCCTGCCGGGCTTCTTCTCCCAGAACGACTACGGCGTCTACGCCGAGCAGGCGATCGTGCCGGCGTCCGCGCTCCTGTCCCGTCCCGACGGGGTGGACGCGGTCACCGGTGCGGCCGTGTGGATGCCCTACCTCACGGCCTACGGCGCCATGGCGGAGGTGGCTGGGATGCGGGCGGGCGACGTGGCGGTGATCACCGCGGCGTCCAGCAGCATCGGCCTGGCCGCGATCCACACGGCCAACCGCGTCGGGGCCACGCCGATAGCCGTCACCCGCACCCGTGCCAAGAGCCGGCGGCTGATCGAGGAGGGCGCGGCCGAGGTCGTCATCTCCGAGGAGGAGGACGTCGCAGGGCGGGTGCTTGAGCTGACCGACGGCAGGGGCGCCGCGTACGTCTTCGACGCCGTCGCCGGACCGGGCGTGACGGAACTGGCGAGGGCCGTCGTCCCCGGCGGGACGTTGGTGCTGTGGGGTGCGCAGAGCGGGCAGCCGACGCCCTATCCGGGCTTCGACCTGGGCATGCCCGCGCTGAACATGCGTACGTACACGGTGCTGGAGATCACCAAGGATCCCGAGCGGATGCGCCGCGCCGTCGCCTTCGTGGCCTCGGGCCTGCGCACGGGCGCCTTCCGCCCGGTGGTGGACCGCCTGTTCCCGCTGGAGGAGGTCGCGCAGGCACACCGGCACATGGAGACCGGCACCCAGATCGGCAAGATCGTGCTCACCGTGCGTCAGTGAGCCTTGGTGGCGTGGTGCGACTGCCGGCTCTGTACGGCCGGAGCTGATCGCCGCCTCGCTGACCGGCCATCCCCCGAGCGGTGACGGGGGCCTCCGTCGATAGGGTCCCCCCTGGACAGGACGTCGACGAGAGGAATCGTGAGCGTGGTGGAGCGGGCCGGCGGGGCGGGGCTGCACGAGGTTGGGCTGCATGAGATGGCACCAGGGATCTTCGCCTGGGTGCAGCCGGACGGCACGTGGTGGGTGAACAACGCCGGGGCCGTGGCGGGCGACGACGGCGTCCTGATCGTCGACACCTGCGCGACCGAGGCGCGCACCCGGCGGTTCCTCGGCGCGGTCGCCGAGGCGACCGGCGGCGCCCCGGTCAGGATGGCGGTGAACACCCACCAGCACGGGGACCACTGCTACGGAAACAGCCTGCTCCCGGACGACACGGTCGTCTTCGGGCACGCGGCGATGAGAGAGGCGTTGCTCGTCGATCCGATCATCGACGGCTGCCCGCCGGTGTGGGCGCCGGTGCCCGACTGGGGACAGGTGACGCGCCGCCCGCCGACGGTGGTCTTCGGCTCCGAGCTGACCGTGCATGTGGGGACGCACCGCGTCGAGCTGCGGCACCCCGGCCACGCCGCCCACACCCCCGGCGACGTGGTGGCGTGGCTTCCCGGCGAACGCGTGCTGTT
This sequence comes from Microbispora hainanensis, assembly GCF_036186745.1. Taxonomy (NCBI): domain Bacteria; kingdom Bacillati; phylum Actinomycetota; class Actinomycetes; order Streptosporangiales; family Streptosporangiaceae; genus Microbispora; species Microbispora hainanensis. Next base: position 4,029,598 of record NZ_CP108086.1, read on the forward strand.
CGCGGGAGACCTGCTGTTCAACGGGCTGACCCCGATGGTGCTGATGGGGTCGGTCGAGGGGGCGCTGCGGTCGCTCGACTGGCTGGCGGCCTTCGAGCCGGAGCACATCGTGCCGGGCCACGGCCCGCTCGCCACCGCCGCCGAGCTGCCCGAGGTGCTGGCCGCGCACGAGCGCTACTACCGCTTCGTCCTCGACACCGCCCGGACGGGACGGGAAAGCGGGCTCACCCCGCTCGCCGCCGCGCAGGCCGCCGACCTGGGCGAGTTCGCCGGATGGGCGGACGCCGAGCGCCTGGTGCTCAACCTGCACCGCGCCTACGCCGATGCCGAAGGCGGCGAGGTGGATCTCCTCGCCGCCTTCGGTGACGCGATGGCCTGGCACGGCGGGCCGCTGCCGACCTCGGTCTGAGATCAGTCCGAGATCAGTCTGGGATCGGCGTCACGACCAGCCCTGCAGGCCGGCTCCGTACGGATAGAGGGGGTCGCCGTAGGTGGTGGGGACGGTCTGGCCCGCGTCGATGCGGGCCCGGATCTCCGCACGCTGGGCGGCGGTCGCGCCCAGGTCGTAGGGGAGGTTCCAGTCTTCGACCGCGTCTTCGAGCACGTCGCCGCCGCCCGGCTTGAGGATCTGGTCGAGGCTGCGCGGGAGCTGCCACGGCAGGCGCCCGCGCGGGGTGTAGTCGCCGAACAGGAGGCTCGCCGTGGCCGGGCCGACCTCCTCACCACCCCGGTACGTCACCACGATGGCGTCGGCCAGGCCGTTCCACTCGCTGATGACGATGGGCCGGGGAAGGGTCAGCACAACGACGACCGGAATGCCCTGGTTCTTGAAGTTCTGGATGACGGCAAGCTGGTCGGCGGGCAACTGGGGTCGCTCCTTCACCCAGGCGGTGGCGTGCGTGTAGGTCGGCTCGCCGACGGCCACGATCGCCAGCTTGGGTGAGGGCCCGGTGTCCTGATAGACGTTGACGCCCTCGGTGGCCGCCCGCGCCCTGACCGCGTCCAGCAGGGTCTTCGAGCCGTACTCCTCGTGGAAGTAGCTCGTCCAGATGCAGCAGGCCGTGCCGTCGGTGGCCCGCGGACCGGCGACCACGATGTTGTCGCCCGCCTTGAGCTTCAGCGGCAGCACGCCGTTGTTCTTGAGCAGCGTGTCGGACTCCCGGGCGGCCTGGTTGGCGAGCGCGACGTACGACGGCTGGTGGAACCGGTAGGGCCCGTTCACCGGGTCGCCGTACGGGCGCTCGAACACGCCGAGCGTGAACTTCAGGCGCAGGATCCGGGTCACCGCGTCGTTGATCCGCGCCATGGGCACGTTGGCGAGGAAGGTCGCCATCGTGAACCCCTCTGCGCCGGGGTCGGCCCCGCCCATCACGTCCGAGCCGGCGTTCGCGGCCTTGACCCAGACCGTGGACGGCAGCCAGTCGGTCGTGATGAGACCGGTGTAGCCGAGGTTGTCACGCAGGTAGTCGAGGATCGGCTTGCTGTCGCCCGCGCCCGACCCGCCCGGGTCGAGGTAGGAGCTCCCGGCGTAGCCCGGCATGATGTTGACCGCACCGGCCTCCATCGCGGCCCTGAACGGGATCATGTGATATTTGATCGTCACCGCGTCGTAGGTGATGCCGGCCTCGCCGCCCGCGCCCTCACCCGGCCAGTGCTTGACGGTCGCCAGCACCGAGCCGGGGTTGAGCTCGGGGCCGCCCTGCAGCCCGGCCACCAGCGCGCGGACCTGCGCCGCCGCGACGTCGGCGTTCTCGCCGTTGCCCTCCTGGATGCGGGGGTAGAGGACCTTGGTGCCGACCTCGGCCAGCGGGCCGAGCACGCCGCGCGCCCCGACCTCCAGCTCCTCGCGGCGCTGCATGTCGCCCAGCTTGTAGTCGAGCGCGTAGTCCTTGCCCGCCGCGAGCGTGCTCTGCAGCGGATAGGTGGTCTGATATCCGGCGATGGTGTCGCCCGCCGAGACGGGCGGGATGCCCAGCCGGGTCCCCGACGCGGCCAGCAGCACGGCGTGCAGGTCGTTCGGCAGCGCCGGGCCGAAGTGCCACCCCGACAGCGGGTAGGTCTGGGCGTTGTAGAACATCTGGTACGCCTTCTCCTCGGGGGTCATCCTGCCGAGAAGGTCGTTGACGCGGGTCTCGATCGGCAGCCGCCAGTTCTCGTACGGCTCGATCGTGCCGTTCTTGTTGAGGTCACGGGCGCCCTGGACGATCGGGACGCCGTCGGCGACCTGCTCGATGTCGGGCAGATAGAGGCTGAAGGTGCGGATGTTCGAGGTCGTCCTGGCGCCCGAGCCGCTCACCGCGACGACGTACCACTTGTACGTCCACCGGTCGGGGATGTCCCAGGTGGGCGTGTAGGTGGTGCCGGTCGGCTCGGCGACCTTGGTGTAGAGGTCGATGAGGTTGCCCGAGGCGGTGAAGTCGTAGTCGGTGCGGCTGACGTTCAGCCAGACCTCGTAGCGCACCGCGCCGGAGACGGCCGCCCAGGAGAACGCCGGCCGCCGGGTGTCGGTGATCATGGCCTTGTCGGCGGGAGCCGACAGCGCGAACTGGCCGGTGGTAGCCGGGGCCTTGGCAGGCGGGGACAGCAGGGGAGCGGTCGTGGCCGCCGTGTCCACGGTGCCGAAGACCTGGAACTCCCACAGCGAGTAGCCGTAGCCCGTCGCCCGCGCCGTGCCGACGAAGCGGACGTAGCGGCCGTCGCCGGTGACGCTCAGGTTCTCGACGCCGCCCTTGCCGCTGGTCGTGGTGTAGATCGGCGTCCATGACGTGCCGTTGGCCGACACCTCGATCCGATAGCCGGTGGCGTACGCGGACTCCCAGTTGAGCGTGACGCCGGTGATGTGGGCGGCGCCGCCGAGGTCCACCCGCAGCCACTGGTCGTCGGAGTATTCACTCGACCAGCGGGTCGTCGTCCGCCCGTCGAGCGCCGCCGCCGGGGCGTTGCCGCCCTCCCACGACGACGCCGTCACCTGCTTGTACGCCGAGATCGGCGTGCCCGTCGGCGGGTCGGTCGGCGGGTCGGTCGGCGGGGGGTCGGTGGGGCCGCCGCCGTCGGCGTGGACGGCGAACTCCCACAGTGAGTAGCCCCAGCCGGTGGCGCGGGCGGTGCCGTACATACGGACGTAGCGGCCGGTGCCGTTGACGTCGAGGGTCTGTGTGCCGCCGGTGCCGGTGGTGGTGCTGTAGATGTCGGTCCAGGAGGTGGCGTTGTCGGACACCTGGACCTTGAAGGCGGTGGCGTACGCGGTCTCCCAGGTCAGGACGACCTTGCAGATCGTCCTGGCCGAGCCGAGGTCCACCTGGAGCCACTGCGGGTCCGCCGCCTCACTGGACCAGCGGGTGCCGGGGTCGCCGTCCACAGCCGCCGACGCGGGCGTCCCGGCGTTCTCGGTGGACGAGGTGGTCGCGGGCCGGTTCAGCGCGGCGTTGGGGGCGGTGCAGCCCGACGACGTGCCGGTCGTGCCGTAGACCTGGAACTCCCACAGTGAGTAGCCCCAGCCGGTGGCGCGGGCGGTGCCGTAGACCCGGACGTACCGGCCCGAGCCGGTCACGTTGAGGGTCTGTGTGCCGCCGGTGCCGGTGGTGGTGCTGTAGATGTCGGTCCAGGTGATGGCGTTGTCGGACACCTGGATCTTGAACGCCGTGGCGTAGGCGGCCTCCCAGTTGAGGACGACCTGGCTCAGCGTCGCCGAGGTGCCCAGGTCGACCTGGAGCCACTGCGGGTCGGCGAACTCGCTGGACCAGCGGGTGCCGGTGTCGCCGTCCACCGCCGCGGAGGCGGGTGTCCCGGCGTTCTCGGCGGACGAGGCCGTCGCCGTCTTGCCCTGTGACAGCAGGACGGGCGCGGCGTACGCGGGCCCGGCGACGACGCTCGCGACCAGCGCGAGCGCCGCGGCCAGGATCAGGGAGAGCCCGCGCCGGAACGTGAGGGGATGTCTCATGGCGTCTCCTGCCTGCGTTACCAGCCGACCGCGACGAGCAGCCACTGCGGGTCGCCGTGCGAGATGAACGAGGACTGGCCCGCGTAGTCGTCGTACGGGAAGCCGTAGGCGAGCTTGCCGATGGCGTGGTCGTGCCAGAACTTCGCGTAGTAGTTCGCCGGCGCGGCCTTGTAGTAGTTCGACGGGTCCGACTGCTGGGCGTCGGACAGCCCGGCGACGTGCCGGTTGAGCGCCGCGCACATCTGCGGCGCCTCCGAGAGCGGCCCGGCGCACCCGGTGACCTGCGAGGTCGTCGCCGTCACGCCCTGCTGGGCGGCGTAGCCGGTGAAGTAGTTCGCGTACGCCCCGCCCGGCTGGAAGATCGACGCGCTGCCCGGAGCCGGGATGCGGTACGGCGCCTCCACCTGGGCCAGCGGCTTGAACTCGGCCGGCACCTCGTCGATGAACCGCTGGAACGTCGCCGCGCGCGACTCGGCGAAGGTGGCGTAGTCCTCGCCGACCGCCACGTCGTAGCCGTCGCGGGCGTGCAGGCGCATCGCGAGCTTCAGGCCGAACGCGTCCACCCGGGTCGTGTTGCCGTTGAAGACCGAGGGCCCGACCGTGAACTCGATGAAGTCGTAGTAAGGGCTGTTGGGGGAGCCGAGGTAGAAGTACATGCGGCCCGCCGTGTTGGCCGGCATGTCGAAGTAGGGCTGCTCGGCGATCGAGTGGACCTGGCCGTTGTAGCTCCAGTAGACCTGCGAGTCGGGATACTGCCCGTTGGTCCGGTTGAGGATCTTGACCATGACGACGTTCTGGGCGGCCGGGATGTTCGAGGTGTCGCCCCAGAAGGCGTCGGGCGGGGTGGTCGGGCCGGTCGTCGGATCGGTCGTCGGGTCGGTCGTCGGGTCGGTCGAGCCGCCCGTGGTGTTCACCGTGAAGCTCCACAGCGAGTAGCCCCAGGCGGTGGCGCGGGCGGTGCCGTACACGCGGACGTAGCGGCCGGTGCCGGTCACGTTGAGGGTTTGTGTGCCGCCGGTGCCGGTGGTGGTGCTGTAGATGTCGGTCCAGGTGGTGGCGTTGTCGGACACCTGGATCTTGAAGGCGGTGGCGTACGCGGTCTCCCAGGTCAGGACGACCTTGCAGATCGTCCTGGACGAGCCGAGGTCCACCTGGAGCCACTGCGGGTCGCTGAACGCGCTCGACCAGCGGGTCGCGCCGTTGCCGTCGACGGCCGCCGACGCCGGGGTGTCGGCGTTCTCGGCGGAGGAGGCGGTCGCCGGCCTGCCCTGGGCGGCGTCGGCCGTGCCGCACGCGGTGCCGGACGTCGTGCCGTACACCTGGAACTCCCACAGCGAGTAGCCGTAGGGGGTGGCGCGGGCGGTGCCGTAGACCCGGACGTACCGGCCCGAGCCGGTCACGTTGAGGGTTTGTGTGCCGCCGGTGCCGGTGGTGGTGGAGTAGATGTCGGTCCAGGTGGTGGCGTTGTCGGAGACCTGGATCCTGAAGGCCGTGGCGTAGGCGGCCTCCCAGGCGAGCACGACCTGGCTCAGCGTCGCCGAGGCGCCGAGGTCGACCTGGAGCCACTGCGGGTCGCTGAACGCGCTGGACCAGCGGGTGCCGGTGTCGCCGTCGACGGCGGCCGACGCCGGAGTGCCGGCGTTCTCGGTGGACGACGCCGTCGCGGTCTTTCCTTGCGACAGCAGCGCGGGCGCGGCCGTGGCCGGCGCTGATCCGGCCGCCGCCGCGACGACGCAGGCCACGACCAGGGCCAGTGCGCTGAGCACGGCCGTCAGGGCGCGTCGCGCGGGATGGATCGTCGAACGCTTGCTCATGATGGCGATTCCTCTTCGGGGGGTGAAGGGAGCGAGCCCTGCCCCAGAGGATGATCGCCTTCGACACTTAGGTCAATACTTGAATTTAGTATGCAAGGAAATGATCATGAGGTCGCCGGTGCCGGTGCCGGTGCCGGTGCCGGTGTAGGTGTCGGTGTCAGGGTGCCGGTGTTCCGGGCCTACAGCCGGTCGAACACGGCGGCCAGCGTCTCGATCTCCTGTGGGGAGAGCTTGTCGGTGAAGTGGCGCCGGACGGCGGCGTCCAGGCCGGGGTGCGCGGAGTTGATGGCGGCGCGCCCGGCGTCGGTGAGGGCGACCATGACGCCGCCCGCGCGCTCGCGGGTGACGAGTCCGCGGCCGCTCATGCGGGTGAGCTGATGGGAGACGCGGGTGCGATCCCAGCCGAGCGACGCGGCGAGCTCGCTCTGGCGCAGGGCGCCGCCCGCCTTGCCGAGGGTGACGAGGATCGTCAGGTCCGGCTCGGACAGGCCTGCCGCCTCGGCGGTGTCCGCGATCACCCGGGCCCGGACGACCTCATGGGCGCGCTTGAAGGCGACCCAGAAGTCGACGGGCCCCGACTCGCCGTCGGCGGACTGTCTATCCGATGTTGACATATCAACACTCCTCTGACCTAATGTTGAGATGTCAACGCTAACAGACGGCCGTAATCGCGGCCCTGTCGGCGCGTCCACATCTCCCGCCCGCAGGAGGGTCCATGCACACCCGACCTCTTGGAACCGGCGGCCCTCGGGTCGCCCCCATCGCCCTGGGCTGCGCAGGCATGTCCGACCACACCGCCCCCGCCGACGAGGCCGACGCCATCGCCACGATCCACGCGGCCCTCGACGCCGGCGTCACCCTCATCGACACGGCCGACTTCTACGGCATGGGCCACAACGAGGACCTCATCCGCCGCGCGCTGCGCCCCGGTGACCGCGACAAGGCGCTCCTGAGCGTGAAGTTCGGCGCTCTGCGGGGCCCTGACGGAGCCTTCGTCGGCATCGAGGGCCGGCCCGCCCACGTCAAGAACGCGCTCGCCTACTCGCTGCGCCGCCTCGGGACCGACCACATCGACGTCTACCGCCCCGCGCGCCTCGCCCCCGACACCCCGATCGAGGACACGATCGGCGCGATCTCCAAGCTGGTCCAGGCCGGGTACGTGCGCCACATCGGGCTCTCCGAAGTGGGGCCGGAGACCATCCGCCGTGCCCACGCCGTACACCCGATCTGCGATGTGCAGATCGAATACTCCCTGTTCAGCCGGGACCCCGAGACCAACGGCATCCTCGCCACCTGCCGCGAGCTGGGGATCGGCGTCACCGCCTACAGGGTGCTCGCGCACGGCCTGCTCACCGGCGACTACCGGCAGCCCGCCGGAGGCGACCCGCGCGCCCACTGGCTGCCCCGCTTCCATCCCGGCAATCTCGCCGCGAACCTCGCCCTCGTCGACCGGCTGCGGCCACTCGCCGGCGCGTACGGCATCAGCGTCGCGCAACTCGCCACCGCCTGGGTCGTCGCGCAGAACCGCGAGCGCGGCACCATCGTGGCCGTCCTGGGTGCCCGCCGTCCGCGTCGCATCGAGGAGGCCCTGGCCGCGGCCGAGGTCACCCTGACCGACGCGGACCTCCGCGCGATCGACGAGGCCGTCCCTGCCGGCGCGGTGGCCGGGACCCGGTACGCCGCACCCCTCATGACCCTGCTGGACAGCGAAAGGACAGGTCACACATCATGAACACCTCCACGTCACGCCTCGCCGAGCTGGCCAGGTCAGGCACGCCCGTCGGCGTAGGGATCATCGGACTCGGGGCGAACGGAAGCTGGGCCGAGCGCTCCCACCTGCCCGCCCTGCGCGCCGTCCCGGGATACGAGCTGCGGGCCCTGAGCACGAGCTCGAAGGAATCGGCGGAGCGCTCCGGGCACAAGCACGGAGTGTCGCGCACCTTCGGGACGGCCGCCGAGCTGGCCGCCTGCGACGAGGTGGACCTCGTGGTCGTGGCGGTGAAGGTGCCGCACCACCGCGAGCTGGTGCGGACCGCGCTCGACGCCGGCAAGAGCGTGCTGTGCGAGTGGCCGCTCGGCAACGGGCTCGCGGAGGCCGAGGACATGGCACGGCAGGCGCGCGACCGCGCGGTGCCGACCATCGTGGGGCTTCAGGCGCGGTCGCACCCGGCCTTGGCCTACCTGCGGGATCTCGTGGCCGACGGCTACGTGGGGGAGGTGCTGTCCACGACCGTCGTCGGCTCCGGCGGCGCGTGGGGCGGCACCGTCGGCCCCGGCGACCACCACGTGCTCGACGCCGCCAACGGCATGACGCTGCTGACCATCCCCTTCGCGCACACCCTCGACGGGCTCGCGTCCGTCCTGGGCGAGCCCGAGGAACTGCGGATCGACCTGGCGTCCCGCCGTACGTCGGCCGTGGACACCGGGACCGGACGGCCCGTGCCCATGACAGCGCCGGACCAGGTGGTGGCCTCGGGACGGCTGCCGGGCGGCGCGGTGCTCGCCGTCCACTACCGCGGGGGCGTCTCCCGGGGCACCAACTTCCGCTGGGAGATCAACGGCACCGAGGGCGACCTCGTCGTCACCGCCCCGATCGGCCATCTCCAGCTCAGCCCGATCACCATCGAAGGCAGCCGCGGGGCATCCACCGGGCTCGCTCCCCTGACGGTGCCCGAGTCCTACATCCGCGTCCCCGGGCTGGACCCCCGCGCCGACGCGCCTGCCTTCGCGGTCTCGCACGCCTACCAGCGGTTCTTTGACGACCTGCGTGAGGGCGGCATCTCGGGTGGCGGCTCAGGCAGCGCCTCGGGCAGCGCCTCGGGCAGCGCCTTGGGCCAGGCCTTGGGCCGCGGCTCCAGCGCCTTCGGCGACACCTCGGGCGGGACCTCGGGTGGCGCCTCGGGTGTGCCCGATTTCGCGCACGGCGCCGCACGGCACCGCAGCATCGAGTCCGTGGTCACGACGCCGTGACCACGGCCCCTCAGCCGCCCGGCCGTACCGCGCGGCCCTGAGTGGGCCCCGGCCGCCTGGCCGTATCGCGCGGCCCTGACCGTGGCCCCCGGCCGCCTGGCCGTATCGCGCGGCCCTGCACTGTACGTCGTCCGGTGCCTGCTCTCGCCTCACGCCCGCAGCCGCTGGGCCTGTCCGCGCGCCGCCCGGGCCTGCGCTGCGCATCGCTCACCCCCGTGCCTTCGGCCTTACTCGTGTAGTCGTCGGGCTTGTCCGAGGCGGTGGTAGGTGAAGGCCCAGCGGTCTTCGCCGACTTTGCGGCGGGTGTAGCGCTCGGGGTGCTGGTAGCGGTCGCGGTTGTGGAACTGGCAGGCCGGGCCCAGCAGCTTCAGGTCCGTGAGGCCGCCGGTGCTCCAGTTGTCGGCGTGGTCGATCTGGCACATGGTCGCCGGGAGCGGGCAGCCGTCGACCCAGCACGTGGCATACCGGGCGAAGATGGCCCGGCGCTGGGCAGGAGTGGCCAGGCGGACCTTGCGGCCCATGTCGAGGACCTGCCCGTCGGCGTTCATGACGATCCGGACCAACGTGCTGGTGCGGGCGAGCCGATGCACGCTGGAGACGGGCAGCACCTGCCCGGTCGCCAGCAGCAACCCCGGCGCGGTCCCCGGTGCCATCCCCAACGACGCCCCCAGGAACGTGCCTGCCGACGCTCCCAACGCCGACCCCAAGAACGCCCCGGGCATCGCGCCCGCCGACGCACCCGGAGATCCCGGTGACGCACCTTGCGCCGCTCCCCGCGATGCCCCCTGTGCGGCTCCTTGCGATGCCTCCTGCGCCGTCTCCGGCGTCGCTCGCCCGGCTCCCGCTGCTGTTCCCGGAGTTCCCGCTGCCTGCGTCGCGCACGAGCACCGCGCGTCGCCACTGCACCGCCACGCGCCCTGGCTGCCGCACCGGCACGTGCCCTGGCCATGCCGGCAGTCCCCCGCAGTCCGAGGCCCACCGTGGGTGTGATGAGCGGAGACATCCTCGGGAGGAGGATCCGGCCACACCGCCTCCGAAGGCGCTGCCTCCGAGGGCGCTGCCTCCGAGGGCGCTGCCTGCGATGGCGCTGCCTGCGATGGCGGCGCATCCGAAGCCGTCGCACCCGAAGGGGCTGTGTCCGAAGGGGCTGTGTCCGAAGGGGCTGTGCCCGAAGGGGCAGCGTGCGAAGGGGCTGTGTGCGAATGCCCGCCACCGTGAGCAGGCCATGCTGACGCACCCCGCCGGGCGTGGGTTGCTCCGGACTGGGCCGCGCCGCGATCGCAGTCATCGCCCTCTGCAGGCGCGGTCGTGTCGCTCTCGGCAGAGCGGGTGCTCGCGGTGTCGTCGTCTTCGGCGGAGTCGGCGTTCGCGGTGTGGTCGCCCTCGGCGCAGGCGGTGTTCGCGGTGCTGCGCGGCTCGCACTCCCCACGCCGCCGCTCACCGGCCCCGCACTCACCCGCTCCCCAGCCACAAGGCTCCTCATCGCGAAGTCCGGTCGCGACGTCGCCGGAGCCAGCGGCAGGGTCGGTGGCGGGGACAGCCTCAGCAGTGTCGAGCTCGTCCGGGGTCTCGGGGCCGCCGGTGCCGCCCGCAGCACCCGGATCGCCCATCACGTCGGAGACGGCGTCGTCGGCCTGGCTGGGGTCGTCGGCGCTTCCGGTGGCGTCGGGGGCGTAGGCGTTGGTGTCGTCGGCGCTCTCCGCACCGGCATCTGCCCCGGCCTCGCCGGGAGCAGAGTCGCCCGTGTCGTCCCGGCTTTCCTCGAAGCCCCCGGCATCCCGCGCGTTTTCGGCGTGGTCGGTGGTGTCGTCGGCCTGGCTCGGCTCGTCAGTGCTTGCGGCGGGGTCGGGGACGTAGTCGCTGGGGGTGCTGTCGCCGAGGTCTGCGAAGTGGTCGCTGACCTCGTCGTCGGCGGCAGGGTCGGCGGTGTCTTGGGTGGCCGGGTCGGCGGGGTATGGGTTGTCGTCGCTGGGGTCGGTGGGGTCGGTGGGGTCGGCGGGGTCTTGGGTGGCCGGGTCGTCGGCGGTGGGGTCGGTGGTTTCGGGGTCGGTGGGGAGGGATTCGGCGCTGACCACGACGAGGAGCTCGGTGACGATCTTCTGCTCCAGCAGGGCGATCAGCGCGTCCGCCTGACGTACCGTCAGCGGGCGGTCATCCCCCTGTGCCCTCAGCTTGGCATACGCCTGCAACAACGCCATCAACCGGGCGCCGGCCTCACGCGGCAGGTAGAACTCCCCTTCCACGCCGCCGCCCTTACTGGTGCGGACCCGCAGGAACCGCCTCCCGTAATCGGCCCGCTCATCCCGCTCTTCCCCATCGGGGTCCAGCACCGCCCGCAGATGGCGGCCGGCCTTGGCGACCTCCGCCGCCCCCGCTTTACTGGCCAGGTCCACCAAGATCGGCTCCGCCAGGCCGGCCTGCTCGTCGGTTAGTCCGGCCACAGCGGCGCAGATGGCCTCCACCACCCCCGCCGCCAACTCCCCTGTGGCGAACTTCTCCCGCACGGTGGGGAGGCGCGGCAGTTCCGCCCCCAACGTGAGCAGGCGGCCCGCACCGCCCACCGTCATCCCGGCGGCGGTGCGTAGCCAGCACCGGGTGGAGGCATGGCCGTGCTGCCTGGCCTGACCTGCTCGGTGGACCCGGCCGACGCGGTCGGCCAGGGCGCTGGTGATCCGGTCGCGGGCGAACAGCAACTCCTCCGCCTCGGCAAGGCACATGTCCACATCGTCGGGAAGCGGGGTCAGCGCCAGCTCTTGGGCCACCTCACGAACCGACCCCACCACCACCCACGACGACCGCACACGACCACGACCGCGGCCACCCACACCGGAAGCACCCGCGTCAGCGGCATCACCACGGGCGCCATCCGCGCCAGAAGCATCCGCGCCAGAAGCATCCGCGTCAGCAGCGTCCGCGCCATCGGCAGCCCCACCATCGGCAGTCCCACGGGCGGCGTCCGCGCGAGCGCCGTCCGTGCCAGCGGCGTTCGCACCGATGGCAGCCCCACGCACGGCGTTCGTGTCGTCGCTGTCTGCGCTGTCGGTGTCGGTGCCTGGGACGTCCGTCCCTGGGGCGTCCGTGGTCTGGGTGCCGGGCGTGCCGGCGGGCTGCCGGGGGCCAAAGTTGATGATCGGGAAGGGCTCACGGGCGGACGAGCCGTCGGACGACCACAGCGGCGAGTTGGCGATCAGACGGTCCCACCACTCACCGTCGGCATCGCTCGAACGACGAAGGCGCTCAGGATCGTCATCGAACAGATCCATGGCACCTCCATCGAGTGATTCGAAAACTTGTATTAATTCTCTCGCGTCCTTGGGGCTAGTTCAAGATCAACTAGCAATCTCTTGGAATCACAGGTCGGGGACAGCAACGGTCCTGACGTAGGTTTCGGCGGTCGGCGGTCGGCGGTCGGCGGTCGGCGGTCGGCGGTCGGCGGTCGGCAGGCAGACGGCCGGGCGCTCGGCGATCTCCCGACACGCGACGTCGGGGGCGCTGTGCGCGGAGGACGTCGCGGTCGGGCGGGAGCACTGTGCCGGGCAGTCGGGTCGCGGGTGGGTCGGGAGACGCGGGTTGCGGTGAAGTACGCCGCTGCGACGGGCCGGGACGCCTGGCCGGGCAGTCGGGTCGCGGGCGGGTGGGGAGACGCGGGTTGCGGTGAAATGCGCCACCGTGCCGGGCCGGGACGCCTGGCCGGGCAGTCGGGTCGCGGGCGGGTGGGGAGACGCGGGTTGCGGTGAAGTACGCCACCGCGCCGGGCCGGATCCACCCGGCGGGGGAGGGATGCCCCAGGTGATAGACGAAGACCGCGGTGACCGACAGCAGCAGCACGGCGATCGGCCATCGACGCCGGACGAGCAGGAGCGCACCGAGGACCAGCGCGAGGGGGACGACCCCGTCCCACGGGTTGCACACTCCCGTGGCGAGGGCGAGGGCGAGGGCGAGGGCGAGGGCGAGGGCGACGGCGAGGGCGACGGCGACGAAGACGACCACGGTGAGTACGGCGAAGCCGAGGTCGGCGATCCAGCCGTTCGGGTGACCCGGGGCGGCCGGACGGGCGAAGGCGGGTGCGGGCGCTGCGGCTAACCCGGTGGGCGACCCAGTGGCACCCGGTGGGTGACCCGGTGGGTGGCCCAGTCGGAGACGCTGTGTGCGATGCGGCCATGCGGGGCCTTCCCTCCGAGGCTGGCTGACGCCTCGCAACGTCAGGCCGGGCCGTGCCCGCATCGCGTTGTCCGGCCACAGGCACCTCGGCCCTGCTCCGTCCGGCGTACGGCTACTGCGCCGGGAGTATCCGGCCGGAAACGAAGCGGGTGCCCCGCGACTCGCGTCGCGGGGCACCCCGGGTGGCCGCAAACCGGCCGGCCAGTGCGGCTCAGCGGTACGGTCAGCGGCAGGTGGCCGCCGTGTAGGCCGCGTCGTACGACGAGGTGACCTCCGTGCCGTCGATCGTGGCGGTGCCGGTCACGGTGACCGTGCCCGCGTCGATCTGCCCGGCCCGGGTGTTGAAGGACTGGTAGGCCTTCTTGCCCGGGGCCACATCGCTCACCGTCTTGGCGCCGTACGGCGTGGTCAGCGTGACCGTCGCGGGCACGTCACCGTCGTTCACGGCGGTCACGGCGAGGTGCGCCGAGGTGCCGACGCAGCGGGACTCGGCCGTCACGGTCAGCTCGACCTTCGGCCCGTCCTTCGGGTCGCGGACGAGCGTGAAGTCGTCCACGTCGAAGTCGGCCCCGGTGAACACCAGGTAGAGCTTCGCCGTCCCGGAGGGGACGTTCGTGAGCGGCGTGGAGACGTCCTCGTACGACTCCCAGCCGCCGGTGTTGGGGACGGTGACGGTGCCGAGCACGGGGCCGGTCGGGGAACCGGTCCGGATCTCGAAGCCGCCGCTCGGGTTGGGCGAGGCCACCCGCGCCGTGAACCGGGTGACGCCGGTCAGGTCGATCCCGTCGTACGCCGCCCAGTCGCCGGGGTTGACATAGCCGAGCACGGTGCCGCCGTGCGCGGGGGCGTGCGGGTAGGTGTCCACGCCGTTCGCCTCGGTCCAGCTCTCGGCCTGGACGGTGACGTCGCCCGTCGCCGGGCCGAGCTCCTTGATGCGGATGTTCCGGAACGACACCTCGTCGCCGTCGCCGTGGTTCTGGATGCCCACGTAGCCCTGCTGGAGGGACCGCGCCGGATCGGTGTTGACGAAGTCGTTGATCTTCACGCCGTTCAGGAAGACTTGCAGGCGCTCGCCCTCCACGCGGATCTCGTAGGTGTTCCACTGGCCGGGCGGGTTGAGCGCGGCGTCCCTGGCCTTGAGGTCCGCCGACTGGAAGCCGTAGACCGACCCGGTGGTCTTCTCCGGCACGTCCGTGGCGTCGATCTGGATCTCGTAGCCGTTGTCGACGGCCGACCACGGGTCGTCCGAGGCGGGGAAGCCGACGAAGACGCCCGAGTTGTCGTCGCCGTTCATCTTCCAGTCGAGCTTGAGCGAGTAGGAGTGGAACTCCTTCGCCTTGTACCAGAACAGCCCCAGGCCGCCGTGCGAGGTCAGCGTGCCGTCGGTCTCGGTGAAGCCGCCCGGCCCGGCCTGCTCCCAGCCGGTGGTGCCGCCATCGTAGAGCGTGGTGTAGCCGGTCTCGGGACGGCAGTCGGCCTTGAGGTCGCCCATGGCGTACCGGATGCCGCCGAGCAGGTGCTGCCGGAACGCCGGCTCGGAGAAGGACGCCGCGGTGTGGCCGCCGCCCGTGTAGAACGACCGGCCGCCCTGATATTCCTTGCACCACGCGATCGGGTGGTCCTCGCCCATCTTCCCGCCGGAGTAGGACTTCTCGTCCAGCGTGGCCAGCACGTGGGCGGTGCTGCGGGCGTTGGTGCGGTAGTCGTACCACTCGTCGGTGCGGGTCCACGCCGTCCCGAGGTGGGCGGTCGCCGGGTGGGCCCGGTCCTCCACCTTCACGGTCGCCTGCTGTACGGCGGGGTGCGAGGCGAACCACGCCCCGACCAGGCCGCCGTAGAACGGCCAGTCATATTCGGTGTCGGCCGCCGCGTGGATGCCGGCGTAGCCGCCGCCCGCCTTGACGTACGACTCGAAGGCCGCCTGCTGGGCGTCGTTCAGCACGTCGCCCGTGGTGCTGAGGAACACCACGGCCTTGTACTTCGCCAGGTTCTGGGTGGTGAAGACGGCCGGGTCCTCGGTCGCGGTGACCCTGAAGCCCAGGTCCTTGATGGCCTGGATGCCGGCCGGGATGGAGTCGTGCCGGAAGCCGGCCGTACGGGAGAAGACCAGGACCTCGCCCTCGCCGCTGCCCGGGGCCGTCGAGGTCGTCCACTTCTGCGCGTTGCTGCCGTCACAGGTCTTGATGACCATCTGCCCGGTGTTCGAGCCGTCGAGGCACTTGCCCGACTGCGGGTTCTTGATGGTGCCGTCCGTCCCGATCGTCCAGATCTGCGCGGGGACGTTCGCGACGCAGTCCCAGATCTGCACCCGCGTGCCGTCGGCGGTGCCGCCGTTGGACACGTCGAGGCACTTGCCGAGCGAGCGGATCGTGGAGCCGTTGACGCTCCAGACCTGCGCGCCGGTGTCGTTGCACTGGTAGAGCTGCACCTTGGTGCCGTTGGCCGGGTCGGCGTTCGCGACGTCGAGGCACAGGCCGCCGGCGTTGACGATCGGTCCGGGGCTGCCGCCCGTGGGCGGTTCGGCCGTCAGCGTGAAGTCGTCCACGTCGAACAGCGCCCCGTCGTTGCCCTTGAAGTAGAGGTAGAGCTCGGTCGTCCCGGCCGGGGCGTTCGCGAGCGGCGCGGAGACGTCGGTGAACGTCTCCCAGCTTCCGGTGACGGGCACGCTCACCTTGCCCAGCAGGGTGCCGGTCGGCGAGCCCGCGCGGACCTCGATGGTGCCGCCCCTCCCGCCGGAGGAGACGCGGGCCGCGATCCCCTTGGCCGTGGTCAGCGTGTAGGGCTTGAAGGAGATCCAGTCGCCGTTGTCGATGTCGCCCACGGTCCTGCCGCCGTGCGCCGGCGCCTTGTTGATGGGGTTGACGCCCTGGGAGGCGGTGTAGTGCTCGGCCTGGCGGTGCCGCGGCTGCAGGATGTGCTGGGCGTGGGTGGTCAGCCCGCCCTTGTCGGTGTATTCGGCGTCGAACACGGCGAAGATGTTCGCCGCGTCGTCGTGCTCGCCGTCCACGGGGATGGTCAGCTCGCCCGAGCATCCGTTCTTGGAGCTGATCTGGTGGCCGTGGCTGTCGTGGCCGAGCACGTACGTCATCTTGACCTTGGCGCAGTCGACGTCGCCGTCCTCAGGGTCGGTGACCTTGATCGTGAACGGGACAGAGTCGCCCCACTGGAACAGGCTGCCCTCGACGGGCGTCTCGATGGTCACCGTCGGCGCGGTGTTGCCCGCCGTGACGACCACGCTCGCGCTGCCGCTGTTGCCCGCGGGGTCGCGCACGGTCAGCGTCGCGGTGAACGTGCCGTCCTCGTCGTACGTCTTGACCGGGTTCGCCTCGGTGGAGCTGGTGCCGTCGCCGAAGTCCCAGGAGTAGGTGAGCGCGGCGCCCTCGGGGTCGGCGGAGCCGGCCGAGGAGAAGGTGACGGTGAGGGGCGTCTTGCCCGAGGTCTTGTCGGCCTTGGCCACGGCGATGGGGGAGCGGTCGCGGCCCTTGATGTACTCGAAGCGATACAGCGCCGAGTTGGCGTCGCCGTTGAAGTAGCCGGTGCCGTAGTCGAGCACGTACAGCGCGCCGTCCGGACCGAACGCCAGGTCCATGATCTGCGTGCCGGTCCACGGGAAGTCGGCGATGTCGCCGCGCGTCCCGTCGGCCTGCACGTCGATCGCCTTGATCCACCGGCGGCCGAACTCGCCCGCGAACAGGTGCCCGTCCAGGTCCTGCGGGAACTTGACCGCCGAGTCGAGCGCGGGGTCGTAGTGGTAGACCGGCCCGCCCATGGGCGACTCGGAGCCGCTGCCGAACTCGGGCGGCGAGCCGGCGTCGCCGCCGTACCTGATCCACGCGGGCTGGGCGGGCGGCAGCGTACGCTGCCCGGTGTTGCGCGGGGAGGCGTTGACCGGGCCGCCGGCGCAGTCGTACTTCGCCCCGGAGGGGCCGGAGGGGAACGTGAAGGCGTTGTAGGTCTCGGCCGGCGTGTTGGTGCCCGTGCAGTAGGGCCAGCCGTAGTTGCCGGCCCGGGTGACCCGGTTGAACTCGACCTGGCCGCTCGGCCCCCGGTTGGGGTCGCTGGTGCCGGCGTCGGGGCCGTAGTCGCCGACGTAGACGACGCCCGTGGCCTTGTCGACGCTCAGCCGGAACGGGTTGCGGAAGCCCATGGCGTAGATCTCGGGCCGCGTGCCGGGAGTGCCCGGCGGGAACAGGTTGCCCTCGGGGATGTCGTAGGTCCCGTCGGGCTTGACCTTGATGCGCAGGATCTTGCCGCGCAGGTCGTTGGTGTTGCCCGCGCTGCGCTGGGCGTCGTACGCGGGGTTGCGGTCGGGCCGCTCGTCGATCGGGGCGTAGCCGGACGAGTCGAAGGGGTTGCTGTCGTCGCCGGTCGAGAGATAGAGGTTGCCTTCGGCGTCGAAGTCCATGTCGCCGCCCACGTGGCAGCAGATGCCGCGGTCGGCGGGCACGTCGAGGATCTTGACCTCGCTGTCCTTGTCGAGCGTCCAGTCGGGCTTGACGGTGAACCTGGACAGCCGGTTCACGCCCTTCCAGGCGGAGAAGTCCGACGCGGTGGCCGGAGCGTCGCCGTCAGGCGTGTCGAGCCGGGGCGCGTAGTAGAGGTAGATGAACCGGTTTGTCGCGAAGCCCGGGTCGGCGGCGACTCCCTGGAGCCCCTCCTCGTCGTGGGTGTAGACGTTCAGCGTGCCGACCACGGTCGTGTCGCCGCGCGCGTCGGTGCGCCGCAGGACACCCTCGCGCGCGGTGTGCAGCACCGACAGGTCGGGCAGCACGGTCATCGTCATCGGCTCGCCCATCTCGGCGACGCCCTTGGCCAGCTCCACGCGCTGGTAGTCGGCGGCCTCGATGGGCGCCGCGTGCGCCTGTGCGGGCGCGGCCGGGGTGAGCACGGTCACGCCCGTGAAGGCCAGGAGTAGGGCGCAGGTCTGCGCGATCCGTTTTCTGGCGCGATCGGTCGGCCGCCTGGGGGGCATGGCGGAGCTTCCTTTCCTTCGAGGGCCCGCGTGTTCGGCACGCGCGCGCTTCACAAACCCGCCGCTCTGGCGGTGATTCGCCCCGAAGGTAAGCTTCTTTTTGAGAGTTGTGAAGATAGTTCGCGCGAAACGACGTAACTTTTGCTAGTTCGTGACGAAAGTCGGCCGCGGGACCCGGACGCAGCCACTGGAGCCCGTCGGCGGCGAAGCCGTGGACAGCACGAGGGGACGGCCGTCCCCGATCTCGCGATAGGCGAGCTCCGCCCCGTCACGACCGGGGAACAGGCGTACGGGCGGGTCGGTCATGTCAGCGCCCCCTGCGGTTCTCAGGCGCCGGGCTCCTCGAAGCGGTCGAGGTAGGCGGCGTACCAGGCGCGCTCCTCCTCGACCAGCGCGTGCCGGTCGGAGTAGACGTGCTCGAAGATGGCGTCCACCGGCGGATCCGGCATGGAGATGACCCCGTCGCGCAGTTCGAGCGCCAGGCGGTCGCCCTCCTCGTCGACCTCGGCGAAGAACGCCTCGTCGGCCATGCCCTCCCGCAGCAGGTAGGCCCGCATGCGCGCGATCGGGTCCTTCCGCCGCCACTCCTCCACCTCCTCGGCCGGCCGATAACGGCCCGGGTCGTCGGAGGTGGTGTGCGGGCCCATCCGATAGGTGTGCGCCTCGATGAGGAACGGCCCGCCCCCGGAGCGTACGTGCCGCAGGGCGGCCCTCGTCACGGCGAGGCAGGCCAGCACGTCGTTGCCGTCCACTCGTACGCCGGGGAAGCCGTAGCCCCGCGCGCGCTGGTAGATCGGCGCCTTGCTCTGCCGGCCGACCGGGTGGGAGATGGCCCACTGGTTGTTCTGGCAGAAGAACACCACCGGCGCGTCGAACACGGCCGCGAAGTTGAACGCCTCGCTGACGTCCCCCTCGCTCGCCGCGCCGTCGCCGAAGTAGGCCACGACGGCCGAGTCGTCGCCGTCCCTGCGCACCCCCATGGCGTATCCCACGGCGTGCAGGGTCTGCGCGCCGAGGACGATCGTGTAGAGGTGGAAGCGGGTCTCCCGGGGGTTCCAGCCGCCGTTCGTCGTGCCGCGCAGCATGCCCATGAGGTCGAGAGGGGGGATGCCCCGGCACCAGGCGACGCCGTGCTCCCGATAGGAGGGGAACACGTGGTCGTCCGGGGCGAGCGCCCGGCCCGACCCGATCTGGGCGGCCTCCTGCCCCAGACAGGGGATCCACATTCCCAGCTCGCCGAGGCGCTGGAGAGCGAAGGCCTCCCGGTCGATCCGGCGTACGAGGGCCATGTCGCGGTACAGCCCCCGATACTGGCTTTTCGACAGGTCCAGGTCATACTCGGGGTGCGCGACACGCTCGCCTTCGGGCGTGAGCAGCTGGACCAGATCTTCGGTCTCGTCCTGGCGCCGCACGTCGTCTCCTCTCTGACAGCGGTGACCGCTGCGCGGCGCCTCCGACCCCTCCCCATCGACGGGTCCGTCCGCACCGTGCGCAGCCAATCATTGCGGTTGTCAGGTGCAAGGGTTCACACGACGTGCCCGCCATGCCGATGAGCTGCGGTTTTGTGTGACCACCTTGAGACGGGGGTCAGCCGGTCGCGTCGGCGGGGCGCAGGCCCGCGAAGACGATCGCGAGCGTACGGGCCCGCAGATCGGGCTCCCACGGCGTGTGCAGGGACGCCTGGCACACGCCGACGAGCAGGGCCATGATCTCCGGCACCCGTACGTCGGGCCGTACGGCACCGGCCTGCTGGGCCTTGCCGACGAGCACCTCGACGGCCTCGCGCAGCGCGAGCACGGGCTTGGCGACGGTGACCGGGATGCCGGCCTGGGCGAGCAGGTCGACGACGGTCTTCTGCTCCGCGGCCTGCTCGACCGTGCGGGTGAAGAAGGCGAAGAAGGCGGTGGCGGGATCGCCCTCGGCCGCGAGCGCCCGGGCCTCGTCGGCCAGCCTGACCGCGACCGCGTGCATGATCGCCTTGAGCAGGGACTCCTTGGTGGGGAAGTGCCGGAAGACGGTCCCGATGCCGACTCCGGCCTTCTGGGCGATCTCCTCGGTCGAGGCGGAGGGGCCCTTGGCGGCGAAGACGGTCTCCGCGGCCTCCAGGATGCGGGTACGGTTGCGCTGGGCGTCGGCGCGCAGTGTCCTGGCCGGCGTTCCGGAGGCGTCCTGCTCGGGAACGCGCTGGTCCTTCGGCATCCCTCGGCTCTCCCCACGCCTCGATTGACATCCGGATTCGCCGCTTCATAGCCTGTAACCGAAGTGGAGACTCCGATTGTAGGTCACGCCGCAGCGAGGAGTGCTGATGTTCGAGAGGTTCACCGACCGTGCGCGGCGGGTTGTCGTCCTGGCCCAGGAAGAGGCTCGGATGCTCAACCACAACTACATCGGCACTGAGCACATTCTTCTTGGTTTGATCCATGAGGGTGAGGGTGTGGCGGCCAAGGCTCTGGAGAGTCTTGGGATCAGTCTCGAGGGGGTGCGCCAGCAGGTCGAGGAGATCATCGGCCAGGGGCAGTCGGCGCCTTCGGGTCACATTCCTTTCACGCCGCGGGCCAAGAAGGTTCTTGAGCTGTCGCTGCGCGAGGCGTTGCAGCTCGGGCACAACTACATCGGCACCGAGCACATTCTTCTGGGGTTGATCCGGGAGGGTGAGGGTGTCGCGGCGCAGGTGCTGGTGAAGCTTGGCGCTGATCTGAACAGGGTGCGTCAGCAGGTCATCCAGTTGCTGCACGGGTATCAGGGCAAGGAGCCGGCGGCGGCGGGCGGGCCGCAGGAGTCGGCGCCGTCGACGTCGCTTGTGCTGGATCAGTTCGGGCGGAATCTGACGCAGGCTGCGCGGGAGGGCAAGCTCGACCCGGTGATCGGCCGGGACAAGGAGATCGAGCGGGTCATGCAGGTGCTGTCCCGCCGGACGAAGAACAACCCGGTGCTGGTGGGTGAGCCCGGTGTGGGCAAGACCGCCGTGGTGGAGGGGTTGTCGCAGAAGATCGTCAAGGGTGAGGTGCCCGAGACGCTGAAGGACAAGCAGCTCTACACCCTCGATCTGGGTGCGCTGGTGGCGGGTTCCCGCTACCGCGGTGACTTCGAAGAGCGCCTGAAGAAGGTCGTCAAGGAGATCCGCACCCGGGGCGACATCATCTTGTTCATCGACGAGCTGCACACGCTGGTGGGCGCGGGCGCCGCCGAGGGCGCCATCGACGCCGCGAGCATTCTGAAGCCCCCTCTCGCGAGGGGCGAGCTGCAGACGATCGGCGCGACGACCCTGGACGAGTATCGCAAGCACGTCGAGAAGGACGCGGCGCTGGAGCGGCGGTTCCAGCCGATCCAGGTGGCCGAGCCGTCGTTGTCGCACACGATCGAGATCCTCAAGGGGCTGCGGGACCGGTATGAGGCGCATCACCGGGTGTCGATCACCGACGGTGCGCTCGTGGCGGCGGCGACGCTGGCCGACCGTTACATCAGTGACCGGTTCCTGCCGGACAAGGCGATCGACCTGATCGACGAGGCGGGGTCGCGGATGCGGATCCGCCGGATGACGGCGCCGCCGGACCTGCGTGAGTACGACGAGAAGATCGCGAATGTGCGGCGGGAGAAGGAGTCCGCGATCGACGCGCAGGACTTCGAGAAGGCCGCGGCGTTGCGGGATCAGGAAAAGCAGCTGCAGCTCAAGCGGGAGCGGCGGGAGAAGGAGTGGAAGGCCGGCGACATGGATGTCGTGGCCGAGGTGACCGAGGAGCTGATCGCCGAGGTTCTGGCCACCGCCACCGGTATCCCGGTGTTCAAGCTGACCGAGGAGGAGTCGCAGCGGCTGCTGCGGATGGAAGACGAGCTGCACAAGCGGATCATCGGTCAGGACGACGCGATCAAGGGGCTGTCGCGGTCGATCCGGCGTACGCGGGCCGGTCTGAAGGATCCGCGGCGTCCGGGTGGGTCGTTCATCTTCGCCGGCCCGTCGGGTGTCGGTAAGACCGAGCTGTCCAAGGCGCTGGCGGAGTTCCTGTTCGGCGACGAAGACGCGCTGATCATGCTGGACATGTCGGAGTTCATGGAGAAGCACACCGTCTCGCGGCTGTTCGGCTCCCCGCCCGGCTACGTCGGGTACGAAGAGGGTGGTCAGCTCACCGAGAAGGTGCGGCGCAAGCCGTTCTCCGTCGTCCTGTTCGACGAGGTCGAGAAGGCGCACGGGGACATCTTCAACAGCCTGTTGCAGATTCTGGAGGACGGTCGCCTGACCGACGCCCAGGGCCGGGTTGTGGACTTCAAGAACACCGTCATCATCATGACGACCAACCTCGGCACCCGTGACATCTCCAAGGCCGTGGGGCTGGGCTTCGCGAAGGCGAACGACGAGGAGAGCACGTACGAGCGGATGAAGGTCAAGGTGCAGGAGGAGCTCAAGCAGCACTTCCGGCCGGAGTTCCTCAACCGCGTCGACGACATCGTGGTCTTCCACCAGCTCACGCCCAAGGAGATCATCCAGATCGTGGACCTGATGCTCGCCCAGGTGGCCGAGCGCCTGAAGGACCGCGACATGGGCCTTGAGGTGTCGGCGGCGGCCAAGCAGGTGCTCGCCGACCGGGGGTACGACCCGGTGATGGGCGCCCGTCCGCTGCGCCGCACGATCCAGCGCGAGCTGGAGGACACGCTGTCGGAGAAGATCCTCTACGGCGAGCTGCGGCCGGGCCAGGTCGTCAAGATCGACATCGAGGGCGAGGGCGAGGCCGCCACGTTCACCTTCACCGGCGAGACCGCGCCCGCCGCCGTATGACCGCCCAGCAGGCGTTCTGGATCGACGGCCGGTCCGACCGCGAGCGCGTCCGCTACAGCGGCGTCAGCCACTACTCGGAGCGCGTGTGGGAGAACATCGGTGAGTTCGAGGGGGTGTGGGGTGACATCGCCCCGGTCGCGTTCGCGTGCGCGGCCTGGCGGATCGCCACCCCGCCCCTGACCTCGCCAGGGTTCGTGCGCTGGCACCGGCGGATCCTGTCGGCCTCCTGCGACCGCAACACCTGGGACGGGTCGCTGACGGCGCACGTCACGATCGTCTCCCCGCCGCCGGCCGCGCTGACGGTGTCGCGCGACTGGTGGCGCGACCGCGGCTGGCGGGACTGGCCGGAGATCTTCGGCCAGTTCGTCGAGCCTGCCGAGCAGGACCTCGCGAAGGTCCCCTACCTGCGTCCGACCCTGGTCGTGGACGCCCCGGTGCCGCTGGACGACCTGCCTCCCGCGCCGGACGGGCCGGCTGATGATCTGGCCGAGACGGCCCACCGCGCGCTCGTGGTCCTCGTACGCGAGCTTAACGACCTGCTCGCCCCGGTCGTCACCCAACTGGAGCAGGGCCCCCGCTGACCGGAGGGCGACAACTCTCTTCACCTCTTGACACTGGCCCTGCACGGCCTCAGTCTGTTGCGCATAGTGCTATGTGTTTCGTCTTGCACAACTAAAGCACGCTGACTGATCGAGGGAAAGAGAAACATGGCGCACGAAGTCCGCGGGGTCGTGGCGAGGGGCAAGGGACAGCCGGTCAGCCTGGAGACCATCGTCGTCCCCGACCCGGGTCCGGGTGAGGCGCTCGTGGCCGTGCAGGCCTGCGGGGTGTGCCACACCGACCTGCACTACCGCGAGGGCGGCATCAACGACGACTTCCCGTTCCTCCTCGGGCACGAGGCGGCGGGCGTGGTCGAGGCCGTCGGCGAGGGCGTGACCGACGTCGCCCCCGGCGACTTCGTCATCCTCAACTGGCGTGCGGTGTGCGGGCAGTGCCGCGCCTGCCTGCGCGGGCGCCCGCAGTATTGCTTCGCCACCCACAACGCCACGCAGAAGATGACGCTGGCCGACGGCACCCCGCTGTCCCCGGCGCTCGGCATCGGCGCGTTCGCCGACAAGACGCTCGTCGCGGCCGGTCAGTGCACGAAGGTCGACCCGAGCGCGTCGCCGGTCGCGGTCGGCCTGCTCGGCTGCGGGATCATGGCGGGCCTCGGCGCGGCCATCAACACGGGCGGCGTGACCCGCGGCGACTCGGTCGCCGTCATCGGCTGCGGCGGCGTGGGCGACGCGGCGGTCGCGGGTGCCCACCTGGCCGGCGCTACCACGATCATCGCGGTCGACGTGGACGACACCAAGCTCGAATGGGCCCGCCGTTTCGGCGCCACGCACACGGTCAACTCCCGGGAGACCGACCCGGTGGAGGCGATCCGCGAGCTGACCGGCGGGTTCGGCGCCGACGTCGTGATCGAGGCGGTGGGCCGCCCCGAGACGTACAAGCAGGCCTTCTACGCCCGCGACCTGGCCGGGACCGTCGTGCTGGTCGGCGTGCCGACGCCGGAGATGCGGCTCGAACTGCCGCTGCTCGACGTCTTCGGCCGCGGCGGCGCGCTCAAGTCCTCCTGGTACGGCGACTGCCTGCCCAGCCGTGACTTCCCCATGCTCGTCTCCCTCTACCAGCAGGGCAGGCTCGACCTGGACGCGTTCGTCACCGAGACGATCGCGCTCGAGGACGTCGAGGCGGCCTTCGAGAAGATGCACCACGGCGAGGTGCTGCGCTCCGTCGTGGTCCTGTGACCGGCTTTCCCCTGATCATCTCGATCTCCGACGTGCGACGTACGACCTTCAGGAGCCACAAGTGAGCACCACGAGCCTGCCCCCCAGCCTGCCCCCCAGCCTGCCCCCCAGTCTGATGGCCACGCTGCCGGGCGAGCACTACACCGACCCCCAGGTCTTCGCGCAGGAGCAGAAGCGCATCTTCGAGTCGATGTGGTTCTGTGCGGTCCGGGCCGCCGACCTGCCCAAGCCCGGGGCGTTCAAGACCGTGCAGGTCGGCACCGAGAGCATCCTGATCACGCGGGCGCGGGACAACTCGATCCGCGCGTTCTACAACGTCTGCCGCCACCGCGGCGCCCGGATCTGCACCGAGGACTCCGGCGAGGTCAAGCGGGCCTTCCAGTGCCCCTACCACGCCTGGACGTACGACCTGGAGGGCAAGCTCATCGCCGCCCCCAACCTCACCAAGATGCCCGACCTCGACCGGGTCGAATACGGCCTCGTCAACGTCGCGGTGCGGGAGTGGCTGGGCTACGTGTGGGTCTGCCTGGCCGACGAGCCGCCCTCGTTCGAGGACACCGTGCTCGGCGAGGTGCGCACCCGCCTCGGCGACGTGGCCTCGCTCGACAACTACGACGTGGCCAACCTCGCGCTGGGCCGCCGGATCACGTACGACGTGAAGGCGAACTGGAAGCTCATCGTCGAGAACTTCATGGAGTGCTACCACTGCGCGACGATCCACCCCGAGCTGACCGAGGTGCTGCCGGAGTTCGCCGACGGCTACGCGGCGCAGTATTACGTGGGCCACGGCGCGCTGTTCGGCGAGGGCATCCAGGGGTTCACGGTCGACGGCTCCGAGGGGCTCGACCGCATCCCGACGATCAGCGAGGATCAGGACAGGCGCTACTACGCCATCACGATCAAGCCGCAGGTGTTCGTCAACATGGTGCCCGACCACGTGATCATCCACCGGATGTTCCCGCTCGCCGTCGACCGTACGGTCGTGGAGTGCGACTGGCTCTACCTGCCGGAGGTCGTGGCCTCGGGCAAGGACATCAGCCGGTCGGTGGAGCTGTTCCACCGGGTCAACGAGCAGGACTTCGACGCCTGCGAGCGCACCCAGCCGTCGATGAGCTCCCGCACGTACGCCAAGGGCGGCGTGCTGGTGCCGAGCGAGCACCACATCGGCCTGTTCCATGATTGGGTGCGTGGCAAGCTCGGCGAGTGAGTTCGAAGGAGACGCGGCGTGACACGTAAGGCCCCCCGGGATGACGTCGGAGATGAGCGCCTGGAGATCGGCGCGCCCAAGACCTGGGCGGGAGGTGTCCCGGCGGTCGGTCACGCGCTCGGCACCGCCTATCGGCAGATGGGCGCGGGACGGACGGTGCTGACCCTGCTGCGGGTCAACCAGAAGTCCGGCTTCGACTGCCCGGGATGCGCATGGCCCGAGGGCGACGGTCACCGCAGTCCCGCCGAGTTCTGCGAGAACGGCGCGAAGGCGGTGGCCGAGGAGGCGACGCTCCGCAGGGTCACCCGCGACTTCTTCGCCGAGCATCCGGTGGACGAGCTGGCCCGGCGCAGCGACTACTGGCTGGGCCAGCAGGGCCGGCTCACCGAGCCGATGTACAAGCCGGCCGGCTCGGACCACTACGAGCCGATCTCGTGGGAGGACGCGTTCGGCGTCGTCGCGCGCGAGCTGCGCGCGCTCGACCACCCGAACCAGGCCGTCTTCTACACCTCCGGCCGCACCTCCAACGAGGCCGCGTTCGCCTACCAGCTCCTCGTCCGCCGGTTCGGCACCAACAACCTGCCCGACTGCTCCAACATGTGCCACGAGTCGAGCGGCTCGGCGCTGACCGAGACGCTCGGCATCGGCAAGGGCACGGTGCTGCTGGAAGACCTGCACCGGGCCGACCTGATCTTCGTGGTCGGCCAGAACCCGGGCACCAACCATCCGCGCATGCTGACCGCGCTTGAGCGGGCGAAGCGGGGCGGCGCGCGGATCGTGGCGGTCAACCCGCTGCCGGAGGCCGGGCTGCTGCGGTTCCGGAACCCGCAGCGGCCCTCCGGCGTCGTCGGCGCCGGGACGGCGCTGTCCGACCGGTTCCTGCAGATCCGTCTCGGCGGCGACCTGGCGCTGTTCCAGGCGCTGTCGCTGCTCCTGCTGGAGGCCGAGGACGCCGCGCCCGGCACGGTGGTGGACCGCGCGTTCGTCGAGGCGCACACGCACGGGTTCGACGCCTGGGAGAAGCACGTACGCGGCCTCGATTGGGACGAGGTGCTGGAGGCGACCGGGCTCACCCGCGCCGAGATCGAGGAGACGGCCCGCGACGTGCTGGCCGCCAAGTCGGTCGTGGTCTGCTGGGCGATGGGCCTCACCCAGCACCGCAAGTCGGTCCCGACGATCAGGGAGATCGTCAACTTCCTGCTGCTGCGCGGCAACGTGGGACGGCCCGGCGCGGGGGTGTGTCCCGTACGCGGGCACTCCAACGTGCAGGGCGACCGGACGATGGGCATCTACGAGAAGCCCAAGCCGGAGTTCCTCGACGCGTTGGAGAAGGAGTTCGGCTTCCCGCCGCCGCGTCAGCACGGCCACGACACCGTGGAGGCGATCCGTGCCATGCGCGACGGCGACGCGAAGGTGTTCTTCGCGATGGGCGGCAACTTCGTCTCGGCGACGCCGGACACCGCCGCGACCGAGGCGGCCCTGCGCAGTTGCCGGCTCACCGTGCAGGTGTCGACCAAGCTGAACCGGTCGCACGCCGTGTGCGGCGAGCAGGCGCTCATCCTGCCCACGCTCGGCCGCACCGAGCGGGACGTACAGGCCGGCGGCGAGCAGTTCGTCACGGTCGAAGACTCGATGGGCGCCGTGCACGCCTCGCGCGGGCGGCTGAGCCCCGCGTCCGACGCGCTGCTGTCCGAGGTGGCCATCGTGTGCCGGCTGGCCCGTGAGCTGCTCGGCGACGACCCCCACGTGCCGTGGGCCGAGTTCGAGGCGGACTACGACGCGATCAGGGAGCGCATCGAGCGGGTGGTGCCGGGGTTCGGCGACTTCAACGCGAGGGCGCGCACGCCGGGCGGCTTCCTCCTGCCGAACGCGCCGCGCGACGAGCGCCGCTTCCCCACGGCCACGGGGAAGGCGAACTTCACGGTCAACCCGCTGGAGGTGCTGCGGGTGCCCCCGGGCCGCCTCCTGCTGCAGACCGTGCGCAGCCACGACCAGTACAACACCACGATCTACGGGCTGAACGACCGCTATCGCGGCGTCCACAACGGGCGGCGGGTCGTGTTCGTCCACGCCGACGACCTGGCCGAGCGTGGTCTCGCCGACGGCGACATGATCGACCTGATCAGCGAGTGGCCGGACGGCGAGCGCGTGGCCGAGGGCTTCCGGGCCGTCGCCTATCCGACGGCGCGGGGCTGCTGCGCGGCCTACTTCCCGGAGACCAACGTGCTGGTGCCCCTGGACTCGGTGGCCGAGACGTCGAACACGCCCACGTCCAAGAGCGTCGTCGTACGGCTGCGGCGCGCGGCCGGGTCGTAAGGAAGGGCTAGGCGCCGAGGCGGTGACTGATCTCCTCGGCGCCCTGGACGAGGACGGGGGCCAGCTCCCGCATGCGGCTCTCGCTGAACCGGTAGGCGGGCCCCGACGCGCTCACCGCCGCCACGACCTCTCCGCCGAAGGAGCGTACGGGGGCGGCGAGCGCGTTCAGGCCCACTTCGAGCTCTTCCACCGTGAGCGCGTAGCCGCGCTCGCGCACCGTCGCCAGCTCCCGCTCCAGGTCATCCGCCGAGGTCACCGTGTTGGGCGTGTAGCGCTGGAGGCCCGCGGCACGCAGCAGGTCGTCGCGGCGCTGCCGGTCCACGTACGCCAGCAGGACCTTGCCGCTCGACGTCGCGTGCAGGGGCGTGAGCTGACCCACCCAGTTGTAGGCGGTGACGGCGGAGGGGCCGCGCACCTGGTCGAGGTTGACCGCGTAGTGCGAGCGCAGGACGGCGATGTTCACGGTCTCGCCGATCTCCTCCGCCAGGCGCTGGCAGACGGGCCTGCTCTGCTGGGTGACGTCCAATCGCATGGAGACGTTGCCGGCGAGGCGGACGAGCCCGAAGCCGAGGCGATACTTGCCGCGGTCTTCGGTCTGCTCCACGAGCCCGCGCGCCTCCAGGGCGCCCAGCAGGCGGAACGCGGTCGACTTGTGGACCTCGATCTCGGCCGCGATCTCGGTGACCCCGGCCTCCCCGCGGGCGGCGAGGATCTCCATGATGCTGATCGCCCGGTCCACGGACTGCACGCCGCCGCCGCTGGCCTCGGTCCTGCCGGAAGCGTCGTTGTCCATATCGGGACTGTAGCGTTCCTTGTCCTGGATCAACGCCCTGAATCCACCGATCGGTGGAGCCGCTCCACCGCGTGGATGAGCCGCCGATTCCACCGCCGGCTCGGAAGATCGGGCGATCCGTACGGAGTGCCTCCGTTGCGACGCTGATTCCCGTCGGAGAACGAGAAGACGGAGGCGTACGGAATGCGCGACGTGGTCTGGCTGATCGGCGGGTACGCCGCGGTCAGCGTGCTGACACTGGTGGCGATGATCGTGTTTCGGCAGGACGCGACGATGGTGACCACCGAGGTCTGGGTCCGCGGCACGCTCGTCGCCGCCGGCTCACTGCTCACGCTGTTCTTCGCGGTCCGGGCGGCCCGCGGCGACCGCCGGATGCTGGTGCGGCTGCGTGTCGTCACCGCGATCATGCTGGTCGCGATCGTGGTGATCATCGCGCTGCCCGGCGTCTTCCCGCTGTGGTTCAAGCTCGAACAGGGTGTCTGCGGCCTGCTCCTGCTGGCCGTGGTCGTGCGGATCAACCGGCGCCCGGCGATCCGGCCGTGAGCACTGAGCGCGCTCCGCTCACGCCGCTCCCGCGGGCGGCCGGGGCGGCGGCTAGGTTGTTCCGCTGGGGGTAGGTGCGCGATGCGGAGTTGGCAGATGGCCAGGCCGGCGGGCTGGGACCAACGGTTCCTGCCCATGGTCACCGTGGTCCCCTACGTGGCTCTGGCCGTCATGGCCGCCCTGACCATCGCCCTGAAGCACGACCGGCCCGGCTCTCTCGCCGTCGACCTCGTGCTCTGCGCGGCGGCCGCGGTGTGGAGCCTGGCACTGTTCACGCTGCATCCGCAGTGGCGCGACCGGAGCGCCGTGATGGGCGTCTTCCTGTCGGGCCTGATCGTGTTCGGGCTGGTCATGGTCCTGCGCGACCCGTGGTTCGGCGTGTACACGCCGGTGCTGTACTTCTACGCCTACCGGATCATCGGCTGGCCGCGCGAGCTGTACTTCATCGCCGGCGTCGCGGTGGTGGCCGGCACGGCACAGTCGGCCGGCGTGGACACCGGCTCGTGGGCCGGCCGCCTCGAATACCTGGGGATCCTGGTCGTCAACATCGCGCCGATGTGCCTGCTGGCCTGGATAGGCGAGATCGGCGGGCGTTACTACGACGGCCGGGAGGCGGCGTTGCGCGAGGCCCGGGAGGCCAACACGCGGCTGGCCGCGGCACTGGCCGAGAACGCGGCGCTGCAGGAACGGCTGGTGGAGCAGGCCCGCGCGGCCGGCGTCCTGGACGAGCGGGCCCGGATGGCCCGGGAGATCCACGACACGCTGGCCCAGGGCCTGACCGGCATCGTCACCCAGTTGCAGGCCGCCGAGCACGCGGCGGACGACCCGGCCGCGTGGCGCCGGCACCACGCGGCGGCGACCGCGCTGGCGCGGGAGAGCCTCACCGAGGCGCGGCGCTCGGTGAACGAGCTGCGCCCGGAGCCGCTGGAGACCGGCCGGCTGGCCGACGCCGTCACCGAGGTGGCGGCCGGGTGGTCGGCCCGCCACGGCGTCCCGGCCCAGGTCACGGTCACCGGCGAACCCCGCACGCTGCGCCCGGAGGCCGAGGTCGCCCTGTTCCGGGTCGCCCAGGAGGCTCTGGCCAACGTCGCCAAGCA
Source organism: Microbispora hainanensis (assembly GCF_036186745.1). Taxonomy (NCBI): domain Bacteria; kingdom Bacillati; phylum Actinomycetota; class Actinomycetes; order Streptosporangiales; family Streptosporangiaceae; genus Microbispora; species Microbispora hainanensis. The sequence continues at coordinate 4,059,975 of NZ_CP108086.1, forward strand.
CGCCTGCCCCGTCACCCGCGTCGGTCTCACCCTTTCCTACATGGACAGGCAGGTGGCTCTCGACGTCCGCGACGACGGCCGCGGCTTCGACCCGGCCGCCCGGGCCGAGCGCGACGGGGGCTTCGGGCTGGTGGCGATGCGGCAGCGGATCGAGGCGTTGTCGGGCACGCTGCAGATCGAATCGGAGCCGGGGCACGGGACGGGAATCTCGGCCTGTCTGCCGGCCGGGGCACCGGAGGTGCGTCCATGAGCGACCCGATCAAGCTCCTCATCGCCGACGACCACCCGGTGGTGCGGGACGGGCTGAGCAGCATGTTCGCCCGCGATCCCGAGTTCACCGTGGTCGGCGAGGCGGCGGACGGGGCCGAGGCGATCAGGCTGGCCGAGGCGCTCGGGCCGGACGTGATCCTGATGGACCTGCGGATGGCCGGCATGGACGGCGTCACCGCGATCGCAGAGCTGACCCGGCGCGGCGTGCCCGCCCGGGTGCTGGTGCTGACCACCTACGACACCGACAGCCACGTGCTGCCCGCGATCGAGGCCGGTGCCACCGGCTACCTGCTCAAGGACGCGCCGCGAGACGAACTGCTGCGCGCCGTACGCGCTGCCGCCCGCGGTGAGGCCACGCTGTCTCCGTCGGTCGCCGCCCGCCTGATGAGCCGGCTGCGCACCCCGGCGCCGCCGGCCGGCCCGTTGAGCCGGCGCGAGCTGGAGGTGCTGCGCCTGGTCGCGGCAGGGAACACCAACCGGGAGGCGGCCGCCCGTCTGTTCATCACCGAGGCCACGGTCAAGACGCACCTGCTCAACATCTACGCGAAGCTCGGCGTCAACGACCGCGCGGCCGCGGTCGCGGAGGGGTACGACCGCGGCCTGCTCGGTGCGCCCGAGCGTCCGTGAACGCAGTATGGGGAGTCAGCGGAAGACGACGGTGCGGTCGCCGTTGAGGAGGACGCGGTTCTCGCTGTGCCAGCGCACGGCCCTGGCCAGCACCCGGGCCTCCACGTCGCGGCCCACGGTGACGAGCGCGTCCGGGTCGAGCGAGTGATCGACGCGCTCGACGTCCTGCTCGATGATCGGCCCCTCGTCGAGGTCGGCCGTGACGTAGTGCGCGGTGGCGCCGATCAGCTTGACCCCGCGGTCGTGCGCCTGGTGGTAGGGCTTGGCGCCCTTGAACCCCGGCAGGAACGAGTGGTGGATGTTGATCGCCCGGCCCTCCAGGCGCTTGCACATGTCGTCGCTCAGGATCTGCATGTAGCGGGCGAGCACCACCAGGTCGGTGTCGAGCTCCTCGGCCAGCTCCAGGACGCGCCGCTCGGCCTCGGGCTTGGTGTCGGGCGTGACGGGCACGTGGTGGAACGGCACGCCGTAGAACTCGGCCAGCGGTTCGAGGTCGCGGTGGTTGGAGACGATCGCGGGGATCTCGACGTTCAGTGCGCCGAGCCGCTGCCGGTAGAGCAGGTCGTTGACGCAGTGGCCGAACTTCGACACGAGCACGAGCGTCCTCGTGGGCGTCACGGCGTCCTTGATCTGCCAGTTCATCCGGAAGGAGTCGCCGACGTGGGAGAAGCCGCGGCGCAGCTCGTCGATGTCGCCGCGGCCCTCGGGCACCCCGAAGTGCACCCGCATGAAGAAGTGGCCGTTCGTCCTGTCGTTGAACTCCTGGCTCTGCAGGATGTCACCCGCGTGCTGGACGAGGAAGCCGCTCACCGCGTAGACGATCCCCGGCCGGTCGACGCAGGAGAACGTGAGGACGAACTCGCGACCCGGGCGAGCGGACATGGAGCCTCCAGAGTGCGTCATACGCAACATGGTGTCGTATACGCAACAGCGTGACCCGTCGCGTCGATCAGGTCAAGAGCTTGGTGCGCATTACGCGTACAGTTGTGTCATGGGCAACGAATCCGGTGAGGGTGCGAACGTACAGTCCGTCGACCGCGCCCTCACCATCCTGAAGTTGCTCGCCCGCGACGGTGAGCTCGGCGTCAGTGAGCTCGCGGCCACCCTCGGCGTGCACAGGTCCACCGCGTTCCGACTGGTGGCGACGCTGGAGAGCCACGACCTGGTCGAGCAGGACAACGATCGCGGCAGATATCGGCTCGGCGTTGGCCTGGTGCGGCTCGCGGGGGCGACCAGCGCGCGGCTCGACCTGGTGCGCGAGAGCCGGGCCGTCACGCCGGCGCTCGCCCGCGCGGTGGGGGAGACCGTCAACGTGGCCGTCCTGTCCGGAGGCGAGGCCCTGTACGTCGACCAGGTCGCCGGACGATCGGCGCTCCAGCTCCACCACTGGGTGGGGCAGCGGATCCCCCTGCACGCGACGTCCAACGGCAAGGTGCTGCTCGCGCACGCGCCCGCCGCGCTGCGCGAGGAGGTGATCGCGGCCGGGCTGCCCGTCCTCGCCACGCGGACCGTCACCGATCCCGCCCGGCTGCGCGCGGAGCTCGCCGAGGTGCGCCGCCGTGGGTATGCGACGGCGGTGGACGAGCTGGAGGACGGCCTGAGCGCGGTCGCGGCGCCCGTCCTCGGCGCGGACGGTTCCGTCGTCGCCTCGCTCAGCGCGTCCGGCCCGACCTTCCGGATGCCCGAGGCGGCGATCCCCGCCGTGGCCGAGCAGGTCATGGCCGCGGCGCAGGAGGTGTCCGCCCGCATGGGCTGGTTCGGCCCCGCCCGGCGCTGAACCGGCCCTCCCGAGGGTGCGGTTTTGTCCGGTTTTTGATGCTTGACACCCGGGATGTGACGCGTCACGCTTGTTGCGTTAAACGCATAATGTTGCGAATAGTGCAACAAAATATGCAGCAACGGAGGTGGGTATGACGGGCCCGCGCGTCGTCATCATCGGAGCAGGCGTCGTCGGTGCGGCGCTCGCCGACGAACTGTCGGCCCGGGGCTGGACGGACGTCACCGTGGTCGACCAGGGCTCGGTGCCCGCGACCGGAGGCTCCTCCTCGCACGCCCCGGGACTGGTCTTCCAGATCAACGGGTCGAAGACCATGACCGAGATGGCGCGCTACACCGTCGAGAAGCTCAGCTCGCTCGACGTCGACGGCGAGCCCTGTTTCCTCCAGGTCGGCGGACTGGAGGTCGCGACCAGCCCGGAACGGCTCGCCGAACTGCACCGGCGGCACGGCTGGGCGACCTCCTGGGGCGTCGAGTCGCGCCTGCTCACCCCCGCCGAATGCGCCGAGCTCTTCCCCCTGATCGACCCCGAGGTCGTGCTCGGCGGCCTGCACATTCCGAAGGACGGCCTCGCCAAGGCCGTACGCGCGGTCGAGGCGCAGCTCAGGCGGGCGCGGTCGCGCGGCGTGCGGGTGCTGGACCGGCACGAGGTGCTCGACGTCCGCACCGAGGACGGCCGGGTGGCCGCCGTGGTGACCGATCAGGGTGAGATCCCCGCCGACATCGTGGTCTGCTGCGCCGGCATCTGGGGCCCGAAGGTGGCCGCCATGGTCGGGATGCCGCTGCCGCTCACCCCGCTCGCCCACCAGCTCGCCTGGACCGGACAGGTGCCCGACCTCGCCGGACGCGAGGAGGAGGCGACGCTGCCGATCCTGCGCCACCAGGACGCCGACCTCTACTATCGCCAGCGGTTCGACGGCGTCGGCATCGGCTACTACGGCCACCGGCCCATGCCGGTCAAGCCCGAGGAGCTGCTGCCGGTGGACGAGGCCGAGGTCATGCCCTCGGTGCTGACGTTCACGCCGGAGGACTTCGAGGACGCCTGGACCGAGACCCAGCGGCTGCTGCCCGGCACTCGCGCGGCCAAGCTCGACGAGGGAATCAACGGGGTCTTCTCCTTCACCCAGGACCACATGCCCCTCCTGGGCGAGTCGTCGGAGGTCAAGGGCTTCTGGGTGGCCGAGGCGGTCTGGGTGACCCACTCCGCGGGCGTCGGCAGGGCGATGGCCGAGTGGCTGGTCGACGGCCACTGCTCGTCATTCGACCTGCACGAATGCGACGTCAACCGGTTCGAGCCGCACCAGCTCGCCCCCGACTACGTGATGGCCCGCGACTGCCAGAACTTCGTCGAGGTCTACGACATCATCCACCCGCTCCAGCCGATGGAGGAGCCGCGGCCGCTGCGCCTCAGCCCCTTCCACACCCGGCAGCGCGAGCTGGACGCGTTCTTCCTGGAGGCCGTCGGCTACGAGCGGCCGCAGTGGTACGGCGCGAACGCCCGCCTGCTGGAGGGGCGCGACATCCCCACGCCCAACGACTGGGCGGCCCGCTACTGGTCGCCGATCGTCGGCGCGGAGGCCCAGGCGTCCCGCGAGTCCGTCGCGCTGTACGACATGACCGCGCTGAAGCGGCTGGAGGTCGCCGGCCCCGGCGCCCTCGCCTTCCTCCAGCGGCTGACGACCGGGCAGATGGACAAGTCGGTCGGCTCGGTGACCTACTGCCTGCTGCTCGACACCGACGGCGGCATCCGCAGCGACGTGACGGTCGCCCGGCTGGGCCGCGACGTGTTCCAGGTCGGCGCCAACGGCAACCTCGACCTCGACTGGTTCCACCGCCACCTGCCCGCGGACGGCTCGGTCATGGTCCGCGACATCACGGCCGGCACCTGCTGCCTCGGCGTCTGGGGCCCGCGCGCCCGCGACCTCGTCCAGCCGCTCACCGACGCCGACTTCTCCAACCAGGGCTTCCGCTACTTCCGGGCGAAGAAGGCGTACATCGGCACCGTGCCGGTCACCGCGCTGCGGCTGTCGTACATCGGTGAGCTGGGCTGGGAGCTCTACACCACCGCCGACCTCGGCGCGAAGCTGTGGGACACGCTCTGGGAGGCCGGGCAGCAGCACGGCATCATCGCCGGCGGGCGCGGCGCGTTCGCGAGCCTGCGGCTGGAGAAGGGCTACCGGTCCTTCGGCACCGACATGACCTACGAGCACGACCCGTACGAGGCGGGGCTCGGGTTCGCGGTGAAGCCGGACAAGGGCGACTTCATCGGCCGTGAGGCGCTGGAGCGGCGCAAGGAGAACGTGCGCCGCCGCCTCACCTGCCTCACCATCGACGACCCCGCCCAGGTCGTGATGGGCAAGGAGCCGGTGTACGACGGCGACAGCGCCGTCGGCTACGTCACCAGCGCGGCCTTCGGCTACACGATCGGCAAGGGCATCGCCTACGCCTGGCTGCCCACCGAGCTGGCCACGCCGGGACGGACGCTGGAGATCGGCTACTTCGACCGGCGGGTGACCGCCGTGGTCGCCGAGGAGCCCCTGTTCGACCCCGCCATGGAACGGCTGCGCAGCTAGTGAGGACTGAAGTGAACGATTCGGTGATGGACGCGCCGCTCGCCGAGACCGACCCCGAGGTCGCGGCGGCGATCGGTGAGGAGACGCGCCGCCAGCGCACCACGCTGGAGATGATCGCCTCGGAGAACTTCGCGCCCGTCTCGGTGATGCAGGCGCAGGGCTCGGTGCTCACCAACAAGTACGCCGAGGGCTACCCGGGCAGGCGCTACTACGGCGGCTGCGAGAACGTCGACGTGATCGAGCAGATGGCGATCGACCGGGTGAAGGCGCTGTTCGGCGCGGAGGCGGCCAACGTGCAGCCCCACTCGGGGGCGCAGGCCAACGCGGCGGCCATGTCGGCCCTGCTGGAGCCGGGCGACACGATCCTCGGTCTCGACCTCGCGCACGGCGGCCACCTGACCCACGGCATGCGGATCAACTTCTCCGGCCGGCTCTACAACGTCGTGGCCTATCACGTGCGTGAGAGCGACAGCCTCGTGGACATGGACGAGGTCGAGCGGCTGGCCCGCGAGCACCGGCCCAAGCTGATCATCGCGGGCTGGTCGGCCTACCCGCGCCACCTCGACTTCGCCGCCTTCCGGCGCATCGCCGACGAGGTCGGGGCCTACCTGATGGTGGACATGGCGCACTTCGCCGGGCTGGTCGCGGCGGGGCTGCACCCCTCGCCGGTGCCGCACGCGCACGTCGTCACCACGACCACCCACAAGACGCTCGGCGGTCCGCGCGGCGGGGTGATCATGTCCACCGAGGACCTGGCCAAGAAGATCAACTCGTCGGTGTTCCCGGGCCAGCAGGGCGGCCCGCTGGAGCACGTCGTCGCGGCCAAGGCCGTCGCGTTCAAGATCGCGGCGGGCGAGTGGTTCCGCGACCGGCAGCGCCGCACGCTGGAGGGCGCGCAGATCCTCGCGAACCGCCTGCTCGCCCCCGACGCCGCCGAGGCGGGCGTACGGGTGCTGTCCGGCGGGACGGACGTCCACCTGGTGCTCGTGGACCTGCGCGAGTCCGAGCTGGACGGCAAGCAGGCCGAAGACCGGCTGCACGAGGCCGGGATCACGGTCAACCGCAACGCGGTGCCGTTCGACCCCCGGCCCCCGATGGTCACCTCGGGGCTGCGGATCGGCACCCCGGCCCTGGCCACCCGGGGCTTCGCCCGCGCCGAGTTCGAGGAGGTCTCCGACGTGATCGCCCAGGCGCTGCGTCCGGACGCGGACCTGACGGCGCTACGCGCCCGGGTCGAGGCCCTCGCCGCCAAGCACCCCCTCTACCCCGGCCTGAACGGAGCCGCCCAGTGAGCCCGCACACCCAAGGGCGCAGGACGCCGGGCGCCGACCTGCCCGACCACCCCGACCGCCTGTGGCGCTCGGCCGAGCCCAAGCGCGCGTACGACGTGGTGATCGTCGGCGGCGGCGGGCACGGCCTGGCCACGGCCTACTACCTCGCCAAGAACCACGGGATCACCGACGTCGCCGTGCTGGAGCGCGGCTGGCTCGCGGGCGGCAACATGGCCCGCAACACCACGATCATCCGGTCCAACTACCTGTGGGACGAGAGCGCGGGCATCTACGAGCACGCGCTGAAGCTGTGGGAGGGCCTGGAGGAGGACCTCGGCTATCCGCTGCTGTTCAGCCAGCGCGGCGTGCTCAACCTCGCCCACAGCCTGCAGGACGTGCGCGACAGCGTGCGCCGGGTCAACGCCAACCGGCTCAACGGCGTGGACGCCGAGTGGCTGACGCCGGAGCAGGTCAAGGAGGTCTGCCCGATCGTCGACATCTCGCCCGACGTGCGCTACCCGGTGCTCGGCGGCACCTACCAGCCCCGGGCGGGCATCGCCAAGCACGACTACGTCGCGTGGGGCTTCGCCAAGGCGGCGGCCGACCTCGGGGTCGACATGATCGAGCACTGCGAGGTGACCGGTCTCGACGTACGCGACGGCCGGGTGACCGGCGTGCGGACCACCCGCGGCCCGATCGCCGCCAAGAAGGTCGCGCTCGCCGCCGCCGGGCACTCCTCGGTCGTCGCCGGCTACGCCGGGGTGTCGCTGCCGCTGCAGAGCCACCCGCTGCAGGCGCTGGTGTCGGAGCTGCTCGAACCGGTGCATCCGACCGTGGTCATGTCCAACGCGGTGCACGTCTACGTGAGCCAGGCGCACAAGGGCGAGCTGGTCATGGGCGCGGGCATCGACGCGGCCAACTCCTACCGCCAGCGCGGCGCGTTCCACATCATCGAGCGGCAGATGTCGGCGGCGCTGGAGCTGTTCCCGGTCTTCGCCCGGGCGCACGTGCTGCGGACCTGGGGCGGTGTGGTCGACGTGACCCCCGACGCCTCGCCCGTCGTCGGCCTGACCCCCGTCGAGGACCTGTACGTCAACTGCGGCTGGGGCACCGGAGGGTTCAAGGCCACCCCGGGCGTCGGCTGGTGCTACGCCCACACCGTGGCCACCGGCGAGCCCCACCCGCTCAACGCACCCTTCTCGCTCGACCGGTTCACGACCGGCAAGCTCGTCGACGAGCACGGCGCCGCCGCCGTCGCGCACTAACACCGGAGACAGACAGAATGCTGCTGATTCCCTGCCCGTGGTGCGGGCCGCGGGACGAGGCCGAGTTCCACTACGGGGGGCAGGCCCACGTCGCCTATCCGGAGGACCCGGCCGCCCTGTCCGACGAGGAGTGGGCCCGCTACCTGTTCTTCCGCGACAACCCCAAGGGCCTGTTCGCGGAGCGGTGGAGCCACACGGCCGGGTGCCGCCGCTGGTTCAACGCCGTACGCGACACCGCCACCAACGAGATCCACGCCGTCTACCGCGTGGGCGAGCCGCGGCCGGTGAGCGCATGAGCGAGCGAAGCGAGCAGACCAGCAGGGCCGGTCAGCCGTACCGTCGCGAGGGGGCGACGGGCACGACGTTGCGCTTCCGGTTCGACGGCCGCGACTACGAGGGCCTTGAGGGCGACACGCTGGCCTCGGCGCTGCTCGCCAACGGCGTGCGCGCGGTGGCGAGCAGCATCAAGCTCGGCCGTCCGCGCGGCGTCTACGCCGCGGGCTGCGAGGAGCCGAACGCGCTCGTCCAGATCGAGGAGCCCTTCCCCGAGCCGATGCTCACCGCCACGACCGTCGAGCTGTACGACGGCCTGGTCGCCTCCGGCCTGCCGGGACAGGGCAGGCTGGCCGACCGGCCCGACCCGGCGCGTTACGACGCGGTGCACGCCCACTGCGACGTGCTCGTGGTCGGCGCGGGACCGGCCGGCATCGCCGCCGCGAGCGTGGCGGCGCGGGCCGGTGCGCGGGTGATCCTCGCCGACGAGCGGCCCGAGCCGGGCGGCAGCCTCCTCGGCACGACCGAGACGCTCCACGGCGCGCCCGGCCGCGAGTGGGCGGCCGAGGAGGTCGCCGCGCTGGCCGCCCTGCCGGACGTACGCGTGCTGCGCCGCACCACGGTCGTCGGCCACTACGACGACAACTACGTCATCGCGGTGGAGCGCCGGACCAACCACCTGGGCGCGGCGGCCCCCGCCGACGTGGCGCGCGAGCGCGTCTGGCGCATCCGGGCCAGGCGTGTGGTGCTGGCCACCGGCGGCCACGAGCGGTTCGTCGCCTTCGCCGGGAACGACCTGCCCGGCGTGATGCTGGCCGGCGCGGCCCGCACCTACGCGAACCACTACCGCGTGCTTGCGGGGTCGCGGGCGGTCGTGTTCACCACCAACGACAGCGCGTACGCCGCGGCGCTCGACCTCGCCGACGCCGGTGTCGAGATCGCCGCGATCGCCGACGTACGGCAGGCTCCCGGCGAGACGTGGGCGGCCCGCTGCGCCGAGCGCGGCATCGAGCTGCTGACCGGCCACGTGGTCACCGCCGCCAAGGGTGAGGGCGAGGTCTCCTCGGTCCAGGTCGCCCCACGGGGTGACGGCGAGGCCCGCGAGATCGCCGCCGACCTGCTGCTCGTGTCCGGCGGCTGGACGCCGGTGGTGCACCTGTTCAGCCAGGCCGGGGGCACGCTGCGCTACGACGAGGAGCTGGGCGCGTTCACGCCCGGCGAGACCCGTCAGGCGGTGGAGGCCGCCGGGTTCGCCCGGGGGGTCCGCACGCTGCGGGAATGCCTGGAGGACGGCGCCGAGGCGGGCCGCCGCGCGCTGGCCGCCGCCGGCTTCGCCGTACCGGCCGAGATCGCTCTGCCGTCCGCGGAGGAGGAACCGGCCGCCGCGCCCGCCGAGCACCTGTGGCTTGTGGAAAGCGACGACTACGACGCCCACTTCGTGGACCTGCAGCGCGACGTCACCGTGGCGGAGGTGCTGCGCGCGACGGGCGCCGGGCTCACCTCGGTCGAGCACGTCAAGCGCTACACCACGGCGGGCACGGCCCACGACCAGGGCAAGACGTCCGGCCTGCTGACCAGCGGCGTCGTGGCGCACGCGCTCGGCGTGGACGTTTCCGAGCTGGGGACCACGACGTTCCGCGCGCCGTACACGCCGGTCTCGTTCGCCGCGCTGGCGGGCCGCGATCGGGGGCACCTGCACGACCCGGTGCGCGTCACCGCGATGCACGAGTGGCACGTCGCGCGCGGTGCGCTGTTCGAGAACGTCGGCCAGTGGAAGCGGCCCTGGTACTACCCGCAGGCGGGTGAGGACATGGAGTCCGCCGTGCTGCGCGAGTGCCGGGCGGCCCGCGAGGACGTGGCCGCGATGGACGCCTCCACGCTCGGCAAGATCGACGTGGTCGGCCCCGACGCCGCGGTGCTCCTCGACCGGCTCTACACGAACATGATGAGCACGCTCAAGGTCGGCTCCATCCGCTACGGCGTGATGTGCCGCCCCGACGGCATGGTCTTCGACGACGGCACCGTCATCCGCCTGGCCGACGACCGCTTCCTCGTCACCACGACCACCGGCAACGCGGCGGCGGTGCTCGACTGGATGGAGGAGTGGCTGCAGACCGAGTGGCCGGACCTTCGGGTGCACTGCACGTCGGTCACCGAGCAGTGGGCGACCGTGGCGCTCGTCGGGCCGCGCTCCCGCGAGGTGCTGGCGCGGCTCGCGCCCGGCCTGGCGGTGGACAACGACAGCTTCCCGTTCATGACCTGGCGGGACGCCGAGGTCGCCGGGATCGAGGCGCGCGTCTGCCGGATCAGCTTCTCCGGCGAGCTGGCCTACGAGATCAACGTCTCGTCCTGGTTCGGGCTCGCCCTGTGGGAGGCGGTCATGGCGTCCGGCGAGGTCACGCCGTACGGCACCGAGACCATGCACGTGCTGCGCGCCGAGAAGGGGTTCCCCATCGTCGGCCAGGACACCGACGGCACGGTCACCCCGCAGGACCTCGGCATGGAGTGGATCGTCTCGAAGAAGAAGGCCGACTTCGTCGGCAAGCGGTCCTTCGCCCGGGCGGACACCTCCCGGCCCGACCGCAAACACCTGGTCGGCCTGCTGCCCGAGGACCCCGGCGTGCTGCTGCCCGAGGGCGCCCACCTCGTGGCGACCTCGGCGCTGCCCGAGCCGCCGGTGCCGACGCTCGGCTTCGTCACCTCCAGCTACCGCAGCGCCGCGCTGGGCCGTACGTTCGCGCTCGCGCTGGTGAGCGGCGGGCGCGAGCGGATCGGCGAGCGGCTGTTCGCGCCGGTCGGGGCGGACCTGGTGCCCGTCACCGTGACCTCCCACGTTCTGTACGACCCGGAAGGAGCGCGCCGCGATGGCTGAGCCGACGGTTGTGCGCAGGAGTCCGGCCGCGGCGTTCGCGGCGAGGTTCGAGGCGGCGAGCGCGGGCGGCGGCCTGCGCCTGGCCGAGATCCCGTTCCTGACCCAGATCAACCTCCGGGTGGACCCCAAGAGCCCGGCGGCCGAGCGCATCGGCACCGCGATCGGCGTGCCGCTGCCGGTGGAGCCCGGCACGGTCGCGGGCGGCGGCGACCTCGAAGTGCTCTGGCTCGGGCCGGACGAGTGGGTGCTTCTCGCCCCGGACGGCGCCGCACCCGGCCTGGTGGCGCGTCTCACCGAGGCGGCAGGCGGCGAGCACGTCTCGGTCGTCGACGTGTCGGCCCAGCGCACCACCCTGGTGGTGGCCGGTGACCGGGCGCGGGACGTCCTGGCCCACGGCTGCACGCTGGACCTGCACCCCCGGGTCTTCGGCCCGGGCCGCTGCGCCCAGACCACGCTGGCCAGGGCCGGAGTCGTCCTGGTCGCCGGTGCGGACGGCTTCCGCCTGCTGGTCCGCTCGTCCTTCGCCGGATACGTCGCGGAATGGCTGCTCGACGCGTCGGTCGAATACGTCGGGCCCGCGGCCTGACACGGGCGCCGGAACGGCCCGGCCGCGGCGGTCATTGATCGCTGTAGCCGGGCCGCGGTCCTGCCGGTCAGGTGTGTGACATAGCATCGAGGGCGCTCATAAGGAGGGCAGTCCGCACCCCGGTGGGAGACCATGTTCCGCACGTTGATGAAGTCGAAGATCCACCGCGCGACCGTCACGCAGGCCGACCTGCACTACGTCGGCTCGGTGACGATCGACGCGGACCTGATGGCCGAGGCCGACCTCGTCGAGGGTGAGAAGGTCGACATCGTCGACATCGACAACGGCAACCGCCTGTCCACCTACGTCATCGAGGGCCCGGCGGGCTCGGGCGTCATCGGCATCAACGGCGCCGCCGCCCGGCTCATCTCCGTCGGCGACCTCGTGATCATCATCGCGTACGCGCTGGTCGCCGAGGACGAGGTCAAGGCGCTCAAGCCACGCGTCGTCTTCGTCGACAAGGACAACAAGCCGCTGCACGTCGGCTCCGACCCCGCCGCCGTCCCCGACGGCATGGGCCTCACCCCCGGCGACCTCACTCCACCCTCCACCACCTGACATGACCGCGCAGCCTGAGGACCCGTCCGCGATCTTCGAGGCGCTCCCGCCGTCCCACCGCGCCTGGTTCCGGGCGGAGTACGACGAGGCTTTGGACGCCGCACACGACTTGGCCCGCCTCAAGCAGGTGCAGGCGTTGTTGCGTCAGTGGCGGCTGCGCGCGATCGCTTACGCGCGCCCGGGTTACGAGGAGGCCGTCCAGGACGCGCTCCAGGACCGTACGGAGATGTTCACGCGCTACACCCCGCCCGAGTGGGAAGGCCGGGTGCGGAGGGCCGGGGTGCTCGCCGCACCCGAGCCGCCGACCACGGTCTTCGTCGCTAGCGTCGCCGAGGTGCTCGACGGGCCCATAGAGCTGATCGCCCGCCGCTCCGCCGTCCCGCCGCGCTGGGGATACGTCAGGCGAGGCCGAGAAGCCGGGCGGCCGTTCCTCCGAGCACCCGGTCACGTAGCTCCCCGGGTGCGGTGACCCGCTCCACGGTCGCGCGGGCGAGGGCGGGGTCGCCGTACGGGGCGTCCGAGCCGAAGAGCGTGCGGTCGGGGATCTCCGCGATGGCCAGCCGTACGGCGAAGATCAGGTATGCCGTGGACAGCTCCAGGAACATGCTGGGCGTGTCCCGGACCAGCGCGATCGCGTCCATCCAATGGAGACCCCCGAGCTGGCTGATCACCAGGGGCACGGAGGGATAGGCGCGTGCCAGCTCCGCCAGCGTCCGCAGGTCGTCCGCCGTGGTCGGCGCGAAGCCGTGGACGACCACGGGCAGCCCGCCGTGGTCGGCCGCCCCGCGCAGCACGGGCTCGATCAGGCCGGCCTGCCCCGGCGGGGGCGTCAGCTCCCCGATCCCTCGCAGGCCACGCCCCGCCACCTCCCGGTCGATCCACTCGGCGACGTGCTCCGGCGGCAGATCCAGCGGCACGCTCAGGAAACCGATGAACCGGTCGGGGTGAGCGGCGAGCGCCGCGTCCAGCTCCCTGTAGGCGGCCTGGTATCGGCCGGGTCCGTTGGCGCGGCCCCCGATCGCCTCGTCGAGAGCGGCCATCTCCCCGCGCAGCGACTCCAGGTCGGTGGCCCGCTCCGGGTGCGTCCGCGTGGGGAACAGCACCGCGCGATCGACTCCGGCGTCGTCGAGCAGTGCGATGTGGTCCGCGACCGGGTCGTGGACATGGCTGTGCGCATCGATGATCACGTTGTCTCCTTAGAGCGGTCCGGAATGTGACCAGCGCGCTTCACTGTTGCGGTTGACACCGTTGGAAGGTCAAACCAGGAGGAGACGGACGCCATGCTGATCGGGGAGCTGGCACGCAGGACAGGGGTCAGCGAACGCCTTCTGCGCTATTACGAGCGCATCGGGCTGATCCGCTCGGAACGGCTCCCCAACGGCTACCGCGACTACGCCGACGCGACCGTCGAGACGGTGGGGCGGGTGCGGGCCCTGCTCGCCGCCGGCCTTCCCACGCGGGTCATCCGCCAGGTGCTCCCGTGCGCCGACGGCCGCACCGGTCTGCGCCCGTGTCCCGGCGTCCTCGACCTGCTGCGTGCCCAGCTCGACGTCCTCGACCGTCGTACGGCCGAGCTGGCCGACGCCCGCGACCTGCTGCGCCGCACGATCGCCGCCACCGAGAGCGCCGCCACCGAGAGCGCCGCCTCTCCCGCTCGATAGCTCGTGGGCCCGGTGCCAGGGTGTCAGAGGAGGGTCATCTGGCCGGAGCCTGCGAGGGGGTCGCGGTGCTTGCGCAGGTGCCGCCACTGCGGGAGGTCGTCGAGGTACGACCAGGAGAGCCGGTGGTGCGGGGTCGGCCCCGTCTCCGCCAGCGCCTGCTGGTGGACGGGGGAGGGGTAGCCCGCGTTGGCGGCGAAGCCGTACGCCGGGTGCTCCTCGCCGATCTCCGCCATCATGCGGTCGCGGTGCACCTTGGCCAGCACCGACGCGGTGGCCACCGACACCGAGCGCTGGTCGGCCTTGACCTCGCACCGCACCCGCCACGGCCGGCCGAGGAAGTCGTGCGCGCCGTCGAGGAGCACCACGTCGGGCCGCAGCGGCAGGGCCTCCAGCGCCCGGCACGCGGCCCGGCGCAGCGCCTCGGTCATGCCGGCCTCGTCGATCTCCTCGGGGCTCGACTCGCCGTACGCGTGACAGATGAGCCACTCCGGCAGGACCGCCGCGAACGCCTCCCGCTGGGCCGGGCCGAGCAGCTTGGAGTCGGTCAGCTTGATCGTGCGCTCCCCGCGTCCCGGCAGCTCGGGCGGCGGGCCGAAGGCGGTGACGGCCGCGCAGACCACCACCGGGCCCGCCCACGCGCCGCGGCCCACCTCGTCCACGCCCGCGATGTGGACCGCCCCCGCGGCACGCAGCTCGTCCTCGATCTCGTATCCGGCCACCCGCCTCGGGGACGCCACGGGCGTGGTGCGGGATTCGGAACCGGGCTCAAGCCCGGGCAAGGCGTCGGTCATCCCCGTATCATCCCAGGCACCCGCCGCCCCGTCGGCCGCTACGCGTGGTAAGACATGCGCACGCGGCCCGGCGCGTCCGCTGGACGGCCGGGCCGCTCGGGGTGGCTCAGGAGCAGGTGGTGCCGTTGAGGGTGAAGGCGGTGGGCGTGGGGTTCGATCCGGTGTAGGTGCCCTGGAAACCGATCTGGACGGACTCGCCGGGTTTGATGGTCTTGTTCCAGTCGAAGTTGGCGGCGGTGACGCTGTTTCCGGTCTGGGTCCAGGTGGCCGACCAGCCGGGCGGGCTGATCTTCTGGTTGCCGGCGAAGGTGAACGCCAGTGTCCAGCCGTTGATCGTGGTCGTGCCGGTGTTGTTGATCGTTATGTTCGTGGTGAACCCGGTGCCCCAGTCGTTGGCCGCGTACGTCACCTTGCACCGGATGCCGGACGAGGGAGACACCGAGGGGCTCGGCGAGGGGCTCGGCGAGGGGCTGAAGGTGGGCAGGCCCGACTGGGCGGTGGCGGTGAGCGTGTTGGAGGGTTCGCTGGTGTTGCCGGCGGCGTCTCTTGCCACCACGTAGAACGTGTAGCTGGTGCCGGCGACCAGCCCCTCCGCGATGTAGAGGGTACTGGTCGTCGAGCCGATCTTGACGAAGTCGGCGCCCTGCTTCATGTACACGTCATAGGCCGCGACCCCGGTGTCGTCGGTCGAGGCGGTCCAGCACATCGGCACCGCGTTCTGGAAGTCCGCTCCGCAGACCCACAGCCCGGTCGGCGCGCTCGGCGGCGTGGTGTCCGCCGACCCCGAAGGCGAAGGCGACGGCGACGGGCTGGGCGAGGAGGTTCCGTCGGGCGTCGCGACGGCGGTGTACGGCGCCGACGGGTTGCTCAGGTTGCCGGCGGCGTCGCGGGCGACGACCTGGAAGGTGTACGACTTGCCGCCTTCGAGGCCGACGACGATGTCGCGGGGAGTGGCGTTCTCGCCTTCGTAGGCGTAGCCGTGGTCGGTCCGCCGGAACAGGTCGTATTTCGGCGGGATGCGGCTGTCGTCGCTGACGGCGTTCCAGGTCAGGAAGATCCCGCCGGGGATGGGCATCCCGCTCGCGGCGGTCAGCCCGGTCGGGGTGCCGGGCGGGATGGTGTCCGTTCCGGTTCCGGGGCTCGGGCTGGGCGAGGGGGGCTCGACCATGGCACGCTGGCGGACCAGGTCGGAGGGTGCGCTGAGGTTGCCCGCGGCGTCCTTCGCCACCACGTAGAACAGGTAGTCGCGTCCGGGAGTGAGGTCGCCCACGATCGCGAGGACGCTGCCGTCGGGCCGGTCGGAGACCTGGGCCGGCACCTTACGGAAGGCGCCGTCGATCCAGGCGTACACGTCGTAGCCGGTGACCGCCACGTTGTCGGTCGAGCGGGTCCACGTCAGGCCGGCGGCGCCGTTGAGGTAGACGTTGTACGGCCCCAGCCCCTCCGGACGGGTCGGCGGGGTCCGGTCGATCGGCGTCGGGCTGGGCGGAGGACTGGTCGGCGGCGCGCCGCTGAGATAGTTCGCGGTCTGCGTCACCTCGTTGGACGGCGGGCCCGCGTTCCCCGCCGCGTCCCTGGCGATAACCCGGAACGTGTACGACTGCCCCAGGGTGAGGCCGCTGATGGGGAGACCCGTGCCGGTCGTGGTGCGAATGGTGGTGAAGGCGCCGTCCTGCTTCACCTGGATGTCGTAGCCGGTTACGCCGACGTCGTCGGTCGCGGCGCCCCAGCACAGCGAGACGCCGATGCCGAAATCCGCTCCGGGCGGGGCGGGCAGCGGGCAGTGATACAGCGTTCCTGGAGCGCTGGGCGGGGTGGTGTCCCCGGCCACTGCGGAGGCGGCCGCGAAGGCCGGCGGGAGGGTCGACGCGGCGAGGGCGAGGCCGGCCCCCAGGAGACCGGCTCCCAGGAGTCCGGCTCTTACGGCTCCGGCTTTGGGGAGTCCTCGGACGGACATGGAAGTGCACCTCTCTGTGAGAAGTGGTCCGGCGCACCGGGGTGCGCCGGACCACGGATCGGGGATCACGAGCAGGTGGTGCCGTTGAGGGTGAAGGCGGTGGGCGTGGGGTTCGATCCGGTGTAGGTGCCCTGGAAACCGATCTCGACGGACTGGCCCGGGTTGATGGTCCTGTTCCAGTCGAGGTTGGTGGCGGTGACGTTCGCGCCGCTCTGCGTCCAGGTGGCCGACCAGCCGGGCGGGCTGATCTTCTGGTTGCCGGCGAAGGCGAACGCCAGCGTCCAGCCGTTGATCGCGGTGGTGCCGGTGTTGGCGATCGTGACGGTCGCGGTGAACCCGCCGCCCCAGTCGTTGGGCGCGTACGTCACCTTGCAGCCGCCGCCGGGAGACGGCGACGGGGACGGTGATGGGCTGGGCGAGGGGGACGGGGATGGTGAGGGGCTGGGTGAGGGGCTGGGGGTGGGCAGGCCCGACTGGGCGGTGGCGGTGAGCGTGTTGGAGGGTTCGCTGGTGTTGCCGGCGGCGTCTCTTGCCACCACGTAGAACGTGTAGCTGGTGCCGGCGACCAGCCCCTCCGCGATGTAGAGGGTCTTGGTCGTCGAGCCGATCTTGACGAAGTCGGCGCCCTGCTTCATGTACACGTCATAGACCGCGACCCCGGTGTCGTCGGTCGAGGCGGTCCAGCACATCGGCACCGCGTTCGTGAAGTCCGCTCCGCAGACCCACAGCCCGGTCGGCGCGCTCGGCGGCGTGGTGTCCGCCGACCCCGAAGGCGACGGCGACGGCGACGGCGAGGGGGACGGCGACGGGGAAGGAGACGGCGACGGCGTGCCGCCGGGCGGGGTGCCCCACACCAGCGTGTTCCCGTCGTACACCGGCACGTGCGACGCCGCCGACGCCGACCAGTCGTTGGACGGGTCCCAGGTCGCGCCGTTCGGCACCGAGATCCGCAGTTGCGTGCCGCGCTTGTAGAGCTGGGCGTCGCCGGGATAGATGGGCTTGCCCGTGCAGTCGACCTCGGCGTAGTAGGTGCGGTCCTGCGCGAGCGTCGGCCCGGTCACGGCACAGCCGTTGCTGTCCCCGCCGGTCACCTTCACCTGGGAGGCGGAGGTGGAGCCGTCGAGCGTGAAGTAGTAGCGCGCCTTGCCCGACTGGAGGACGCGCGGCGGCCAGTTCGACGTGTTGGTGATGGTGACGGTCATCGAGGTTCCGTCCACACCGGTGTAGACGTTGCCGGTCTCGGCGCGGATCTCGTCGTACTTCTCCTCCGGGGCGGGGAAGTTCGCCACCGGCGTCCCGCCGTACTCCTTGGCGAACCGCGCGAGCACGTTGGTGATGCCGGAGTTGTAGTCGATGGCCACCTCGTTGCGCACGTAGTCCGTACGGCTGTCGGTGTAGGCGTCGGTCTGGTCCGGGCCGCCGGCGAGCGCGCCGTACAGGACGTGCAGGTTCGGGCCGGTGGTGTCGCTCATGTAGCCGAGATACTGGCCGCTGGCCGCCCGGTGGTGGACGTGGGTCGGCGGGTTGGTCCCGAAACCGACCATGTAGCTGGAATGGCGGGGATTGTCCCCGAGGGCGTAGTCGACCTGCCGCTTGGCGAAGTCGTGATAGCGGGCGTAGAGCGGGTCGTCGGGCCCGAGGTGGTCGGCGTACACGAGGGCCACCCACGCGGTGTTCAGCGCCATGCGCAGCGACGCCCAGTTGAAGATGTACGCCAGGCCGCCGGGGGTGACCGGCCCCTTCTTGCCCTTGTATCCGACCGTCCAGTAGTCGAGGTAGCGCTGGACGTCGTCCTTGTACTGCTGGTCGCCCGTCAGGGTGGCCATCAGCGCGTAGACGCCGTATTCCTTGTCGTTCCAGCCGAGGCCGAAGGTGTAGGCGGGCACCGTGGTCCCGCCCGCGCCCTGGCCCACGTCTGGCTCGCTGCCCATCTTGGGATAGAACTCGCGGGCCTTGTCGAGATAGCTCCCGGTGCCGGTGGCCCGGTAGAGCCACACGGCCGCCCAGGCCAGCTCGTCCCAGTACATCTTGGTCGCGCCCGGGTGGTCGGCGCCGCCCTCCCAGGTCGAGTTGTAGTAGCCGGAGATGCCCGGCACGCAACTCGTGTACGCCGTGTCCTGGCCGTTGGAGCCCTTGGTCGTGTCGGCGAACGTGAACAGCTGCTTGGCGTGGGTGAGCAGCGTGTCGGCGTACGACGGGTCGGCCGGCCGGAAGGCCATCGAGGAGGCCGCCATGGCCGCAGCCGTCTCGGCGACGACGTCGGTGCCCTTGCACGTCGGCGTGATCTTGTAGACCGGCCGCGCCATGCCCTTGATGTCGATCACCTCGGGCGGGCCCCAGTAGGCGTGGTCCACACTGCCGTCGCCCACCTGGACGTACAGCGTCTCAGGTTCGGGATGGGCGGCGATCAGGTAGTCGGTGGCCCACTTGAGGTTGTTCAGCATGGGCGTGAGCTGGGTTCCGTAGCCGGTGCGGTTCTCGACCAGGCCCCAGGCCAGCATCGTGGTGGTGAACGCCATCGGGAAGCCGAACTTGACGTGGTCGCCCGCGTCGTACCAGCCGCCGGACAGGTCGACCCCGGCGGCCTTCCCGTCGTTCAGCGTGCGGTCGCCGCGCCACTCCACCCGGCTCCAGTCGGGCTTTCTGCCCGACTGCTGCGCCTCGTAGAAGTAGATCGACTTCTGCAGGGCCTCGGTGTAGTTGTACGTGCTCGCCGCTTGGGCGGGCGCCGGGCCCGGGACGAGCAGGGCGGCCAGAATAGCGGCCACCCCGCCCAGGGACAGGAGTCTCATGGATGGCCTCGTCTCAGGAGCAGGTGATGCCGTTGACGGTGAAGACGGCCGGGCTGACGTTGGATCCGGTGTAGGTGCCCTGGAAGCCGATCTGGATGGACTGCCCGGGGTTGATGGTCCTGTTCCAGTCGAGGTTGGCGGCGGTCACGTTCGCTCCGCTCTGGGTCCAGGTGGCCGACCAGCCCTGGGTGACCCGCTGGTTGCCGGGGAAGGTGAACCTCAGGGTCCAGCCGTCGAGCGGCGTCGTGCCGATGTTGGTGATCGTGACGGTCACGGTGAACCCGCCGCCCCAGTCGTTGGTCGTGTACGACACCCTGCACGCCCCCCCGGCCGAGGGAGACGGCGAGGGGGACGGCGACGGCGACGGGCTTGGCGAGGCGGACGGGCTGGGCGACGGCGACGGCGACGCGGAGGGGGACGCCGAGGGGGACGCGGAGGGGGACGCCGAGGGGGACGCCGACGGGGACGGAGACGGGGAGACCGACGGCGAGGCGGACGGCGACGGGCTGGGGGAGGGCTCGACGCCGGGCGCCGTGCCCCAGATGAGGCGGCCGTCGTTGCCGTACAGCGTCATGTGGTCCGCGCCTTTGGCCGACCAGTCGTTGGACGGGTCCCACGTCGCGCCGTCGGCCACGCTGATGCGGAGCTGCACCTCGCGGCGATACTCCGACTGGCCGCCGGGGAAGATGAGCGTGCCGGTGCAGTCGACCTCGGCGTAGTAGGTGCGTCCCTCAAGCAGGTGCGGCCCGGTGGGCTGCTTGCACTGGGTGTAGGACGTGCTCACCGTGACCTGGCTCGCCGTGGTCGAGCCGTCCAGGGTGAAGTAGTAGCGGAACTTCGCCTTGTCGAGCACGGTCGCCGGCCAGGCCGACTTGTTGATGACGAACGTCTTGGCCGCCGTCTCCCGGCTCGTGTGGGTGATGGTCGGCTCCAGGTAGAACTCCGGACCGTCGGGCGTCTCGGTGGGCAGCGTGGCCAGGGGCGTGCCGCCGTACTCGCCGTAGAGCACGGCGAGCGAGCTGGTGATGCCGGAGTTGAAGTCGAGCGCGACCTCGTTCTTCACGTAGTCGCCGCGGCTGTCGGTGTAGGCGTCGGCGCCGTCGGGGCCGCCGACCAGCGCGCCGTACAGGATGTGCCTGCTGACGGCGGGCTCGCCGTCGGGACCGGCGTTGGTCCAGGAGCCGTGCGCGCCGCGGTGGTGCGGGTTGCGCGGCGGGTTGGTCCCGAAGCCGATCATGTAGCTGGAGTGGCGCGGGTTGTCGCCCAGCGCGTAGTCGATCTGCCGCTTGCCGAAGTCGTGATAGCGGGAGTACAGCGGGTCGCCGGAGCCGAGGAAGTCGGCGTACTTCAGCGCGACGAAGGCCGTGTTGGCGGCCATGCGCAGCGAGGCCCAGTAGAAGATGTACGCCAGGCCGCCGGGCGTGATCGTGCCCTTCTTGCCCTTGTATCCGACCGTCCAGTAGTCGAGATAGCGCTGGACGTCGTCCTTGTACTTCTGCTCGCCGGTCAGCTCGGCCATCTGCTCGTAGACGGCGTACTGCTTGTCGTTCCAGCCGAAGCCGAAGTTGAAGACCGGCACCTGCTGCCCGTTGCTGCCCGGGTCCTCCTGGGTGCCCATCTTCGGGTAGAACTCACGCGCCCGGTCGAGGTAGCTCGTGGTGCCGGTGGCCCGGTAGAGCCAGACGGAGGCCCAGGCCAGCTCGTCCCAGTACATCTTCGTGGCGCCCTCGACCTGCCCGCCCTCGCCCGTGGAGTTGTAGAACCCCTGCGCGGCGCTGACGCAGTTCACGTACGCCGTGTCGCGGCCGTTCGTCCCCTTGGTCGTGTCGGCGAACGTGAACAACTGCTTGGCGTGGGTGAGCAGCGTGTCGGCGTACGAGGGGTCGGTGGGCCGGAAGACGATCGAGGAGGCGGCCATCGCGGCGGCGGTCTCGGCGGCGACGTCGGTGCCCGGGCACGACGCGGTGATCTTGTAGACCGGCCGCTTGTGGCCCTTGGCCTCGACGGTCTCGGGTGCGCCCCAGTAGGAGTGGTCCTCGCCGCCATCGCCGACCTGGACGTACAGGACGTTCGGCTCGGGATGGGCGTTGATGAAGTAGTCGCCCGCCTGCCGGAGCGTGTTCAGCAGGTAGGGAAGCTGGCCCGAGCGCTCGTAGGCCGACCGGTAGTCCGCGCCGCCCCAGGCCAGCGTGGTGGTCATGGCCGCCATCGGGAAGCCGAACTTCACGTGGTCGCCCGCGTCGTAGAAGCCGCCGGACAGGTCCACCCCGGCGGACTTGCCGTCGTTGACGGTCGAGTCGGCCCGCCAGGTCACCCGGTTGGTGGAAGGGAGGTGCCCCGACTCCTGCGCCTCGTAGAACAGGAACGACTTCTGCAGCGCCTCACCGTAGTTGAAGGAGGCGGCGGCAACGGGGGTCGAAGTCGAGGTGACGGCCAGCAGGGCGCCGGCCAGTGCGGTCGCCGTGCTCGCGCTCAGCAGCCGTCGCGGTAGTCGCATCACGTGCCCCTCGGAAAAGGACGACGGGCCGGCCCCGCCGTGCGGGGCCGCCCCGGAGACGGGCGGGACGATCTCGGGAGAGCTCCCGCCCGGATGGTGCGTACATGAAGGGGCGCGATCCAAGCACGCTCCGGTCACGGAGTGATATGTCCAGTTCAGGAGGGTCGTGGCAGGTCGCGGCGTTGAAAATTTCAGGCCCCGCGCCGCTTTTCGGCTCCGCCTCGCTCTCACCCGCCTCGCTTTCATTCGCGCTGTGCGTTCACAGCAGCAGCATGAGCACCCCCACGAGGAGGATCGCGGCGACGACCAGGGTCACCACGAGCAACGCGGTGCTGCCGAACCGGCGGCGGATCAGTTTCGGGTTGTGTGCCATGGAGAGCGCCTTTCGCCTCGTCGGGTCAGTCTTCCGACGTGTGTGTCCGGAGTTCGCGGGCACGGCGCAGCAGCGCCGCCCGGCGGGCATGGGCGCGTACGGCCAGCACCAGAGCGGTCGCCACGAACAGGCCCCCGACCGACAGCACGGAGGCCAGGCCGGTGCCGCGCCGCACCGCCAGCGCGGCGAGTGCGGCGGTGGTGACCAGTGAGGCGGCCAGGGCGATCCACGCGGCGATCACCCGGTCGGTGGCGAACAGCGGCACCCGGCGCGTGAGCAGCCATCCGCCGTAGACCGCCCAGGCCAGGCATACGACGGTGAGAAGGGCGAACATCGCCTGCGTACGGCCGGGCAGCGGGCCGGGCTCGCCGCCCCACAGGACGGCCATGAAGACCGTGCCGGACAGCCCGGTCAGCAGCGCCGTCACCGCGCGGATGCGCCTGGCGGGGGACAACGCGGGTTCGAGTCGCTCGATCAGCTCCCGGGCCGACAGCCGCGGCTCCTCGGTCATGGCCGGTATCCCTTCTTCTCCAGGTGCGCGCGCAACAGGCGACGGGCGCGATTGAGCCGCGACTTGACCGTCCCGGCGGGGATCTCGCAGATCTGCGCGCAGTCCTCCACCGAGAGGTCCTGCAGGTAGAACAGGACGAGGATCTCCCGCTCCGGCATGGGCAGGCCCGACAGCAGGCTCACCAGCTCGGCGCGGTCCACCGCGGCGTCCACGGGGTCGTCGACGATCACGTCGCCGGCCGCCAGGGCCTCGTGCGCGTGCTCGTGTTCCCTGGCGTACTGGCCGCGCAGGCGGTCGGTGACCGACCGGCGCGCGATGGTGAACAGCCAGGGCGCGAACCGGGCGGGTTCCCGCAACCGGGGCAGGCCGCGGATCACGGCCAGCCAGATCTCCTGGGTCACGTCGTCGGCCCGCTCGGCGTCGAGCATGCGCCGCACGTAGGTCCACACGGGCATCCGCCAGCGGGCCACCAGCTCGGCCAGGGCCGCGCGCTCGCCCAGTTGGGCGCGCACCACCAGCAGCTCGTCGGTCATCTCGTCCTCCCGTCTTACTGCACAGTCGGACGAGAGGCCAGGCAGGTTCACGCCGTCGCGGCCGGACGCCTGCGTGACATCCGGCCGCGAGTGATCACGCACGCGGGTCGTGCCGGGACCCGGCGCGTCGAGTTCGCCCTACGGGCGGTGGCGCGAAGCGGCTACGCCTGGGCCTGCGCCGGTGCGGGGGCGTACGTCTCGGTCTCCTGGTGCCGCATCCGGTGGATCAGCGTGTCCAGCGCCCAGGCGCCGGGTCCGAAGATCACGATGAGGAAGAACGACCAGCAGAACATCGCCGCCGCCTCGCCGCCGTTCAGGATCGGGAACAGGCCCTGCGGCGCGTGGACGACGAAATACGCGTACGCCATCGAGCCGGAGCACAGCAGCGCGCTGACGCGGGTGAGCAGCCCGACGATGACGAGCGTCCCGAAGACCAGCTGGATCGCCGCCGCCCACCAGCCCGGCCACGTGCCGAACGCCAGGGCCTGACCGGTGCCGCGGTTGCCGCCCAGCACACCGAAGATCGTCGCCACGCCGTGGCAGACGAACAGCAGTCCCATCACGATGCGGAAAAGCGAGAGGACTGGTCCCCTGAACTGGTCCGTTTTCATCTGATCACCTTCTTGTCGTGTCGGCCGTACGGGCCGCGCCGCATGCGCGCGGACGTGATCCGGCCGGCCGACGGGAACGCGCCGGAAAACCGGGACCCGGCGAAAGGGAAAGGGGAAACTCCGGCCGCCGCCTATTCGCAGTCATGGCGAAGTAAATAGGCCGGTATTTCCTGCGTTCCGTGGCTCACATTGTCGGCGGATTGGACGTCCGGCAGCGCGAAGCCGCGCGGTTGTGCGAGCAAAGGACCCAGAACCGCTGGTAAAAAGGCCGAGATAAGCAGCGTCGTCGCTGACGGCTTCGGCGGTTCGCCCGTGGGCCACGTGGCCGCGCCACGCTTATTCAACGGCGAATACGCGCTGGCGGCGCAGTCCCAAGAATGCTGACCGGGATCTGACAAGTCAAGAGTTCAAGTAATCCTCTGTCAGGAAACGGCGACAGCATGTGGTCGAATCCGCGACGCCACCCCGGTCACCTGCCGGTTCTCCGGGCACGCGGACGGTCCGGCTGCGAGAGGCGGCATGAAACTTTCTCGCATCCGCCGGGAACCCGTCGGCGCTACCTCGTCCAGAGGCACTCCTGCGCCGTGCGCACGAGTGCCATCAACCCGGCCGACAGCCGTTCGCCCCGCCACGCGAGCGCGTACGTCAGGCGCAGGTCGCCCGCGTCCAGAGGGACGAAGGCGACGTCGTCCCTGCGGACGGACGCCACGACCAGGGAGGGCGTGGGCAGCAGGCCGACGCCCGCCGCGACGAGGTCGAGCGCGGCGGCGAAGTCGTCGATCTCGTCGGCCACCACGTGCTGCCGGTGCGGTCCGATCCGGGCGGCGAGCCGCGCCCACATCCCGCCGGGCGGGCGTTCACGCGGCAGCAGGACGCGGTGGCGCGCGAGCCGTTCGGGCTGCAGGCGGGGCAGGCCGGCGAGCGGGTCCCCGGCCGGCACGGCCAGATGCCCGACGGGCACGTGGAAACGGGCGGCGGTGGTCAGCTCGCGCGGGAAGGGAGCGGCGATTATGGCCGCGGTCACCTCGCCGGCGGCGAGGGCGGCCAGGGCGGCGGCCCGGCCGGCCGGGCGCAGCTCCACCTCGGCCGGGGGATCATGGCGTGCCATCCGGCGGGCGATCCGCGCCGCGAGGCCGCCGGCCGGCGGGGGATAGGCCAGGCGGACGGCGGCGCCCTCCGGCGACGCGAGCCGCCTCGCCTCGGCCGAGAAGGCCGCAACCGACTCCAGCAGCGCCTCGGCGTACGGCAGCAGCGCCTTGCCGGCCGGTGACAGGCGGACCTCCCGGCTGGTCCGCTCGAACAGGCGGACCCCGAGCGCGCGTTCGAGACGGCCGACGGCCTGGCTCGCGGCGGGCTGGGAGACGCCCAGCTCGGCGGCGGCGCGGGAGAAGCTGAGATGCCGGGCGACGAGGGCGAAGCAGCCGATGTCGCGCAGCGGCGGGCCGGAGTCCACGCTCCAGTATGGGGAGATCAGGCGGTCTTGCGCAGACGCAGGTGGCAGCCCGTCTGACGGTAGAACGCCAGCTGGTCGTAGTAGATCCGCCCGCTGGCGAACAGGCCGTCGTCGTCGAGCGTGTAGGCGGCCGCCGCCTGGAGGATCACGCGGCGGCCGGTGCCCATGACCTCCGCGCCGCCCGGCAGTTGCAGCACCCCGGTGTGGGTGCCACTGAACGTCCACTCTGTGATGATGGTGTCGCCGAGGGCGGCCCGCGAGGTGGTCTCGTTGTGCGTGTCGGGGAACGCCGTGAAGAGCTGCTGGTAGTACCAGCCGATCTGCTCGTGCCCCTCCAGCACCCCCGCGGGCGTGACGAACACGGCCCCCGGGCTGTAGCAGCGAAGCACTCGCTCCTCGTCCTGGGAGCTGATCGCGTCGATGAGCGCGTCGAGCAGCGCGCTGATCTCGGTCATACGCCTCCCATTCCCGTCCTGGAACTCCTACCCGCGGGAACGGGTGGCGACGCAGGCCCACAGCGCACCGGGGCGGGGGCCGTACGCTGCCCTGACGCAACGGTTGCTCGGGGAAACACGGCCATCGGCACCATCAGGCCGTCCACCTGCGGGTGGACCTGGCCGCGGTGTACCTGTCCACAGGCCACCATCTGGAGGCCGCCGAGGAGGCGCTGCCGGGCCTGGACGACGACGCCGCGGACGGCTTCACCACCCTCGACGAGATCGACGCCGCCGAAGAGGCCGCCCGTCTGCACGCCGACATCAGGTCGGCGCTCGAAGGGAACTGAAGCGGCGGCACGAGCCCCGGACCGCGCCGGTCCGAGGCTCTGCCCCGTGCGCCTAGGGGGCGCCCTTGATGTGTCGGAGGAGGTCGTCCGGCAGGTCGCCGTCCAGCAGGTGGCGGAGGGTGACCTGCTCCAGCATCGATTCGAGGCTCCGCTGGAGGGCGACCCAGACGTCCCGCAGCGGTCGGGCGTCGCCGGTGTAGGCGAGGTCGCCGGGGGCGCCGCCCTGGACGGCCGCCAGCGGGCCCTCCACCGCCCGCATCACGTCGGCGACCGAGATCGACTCGGCGGGGCGCGCCAGCCAGTAGCCGCCCTCGCATCCGCGCTGGCTGTGGACGAGCCCTGCCTGGCGCAGCGAGCCGAGCAAGCCGTTGAGGAAGGTGAGCGGGATGTCCTGGGCCCTGGCGATCGTCTCGCACTTGGTCGGGGTGTCGCCCGTCCCCGCGAGGTGGATCGCGGCGCGGACGGCGTAGTCGGAACGGGCGGAGATATTCATGACGCTCGGACGCCACGCGCCCGACGCGGCGCGCTGGGGGCGCTGGGCGGGGGTGCTTCGCCCGCCCAGCGATTCGAGGAACAGGACGATGCGGGCCGCGACGCTGCGGTGGTCCTTGTCGTTCAGCACGTCGTGCGCGCCGCCCGGGGTGACCACCAGGGTCGCGGACGGGTGCCGCCGGACGAGCGCCTTCACGGGGCGGACGGGCGCGATCATGTCGGCCTCGCCGTGCAGCACCAGGGTCGGCAGCCGCGGGAGCCGCCACGCGGGCGGCGGCGGGTCGAGCGGTTCGTCCAGGGCGCCCCAGCGGAACCCCGGGTCGCGGGACAGCAGGGCGGTGTGCACCCCGCACGCGGTCCGGGCGGTGAGCTCGGCGTCCTGGTCGAGGGGCGGGCGGTCCGGCGGGCCGAGCGGGAGGCCCGCCAGGATGAGCCCGGCGATCGCGGCCGGGCGGTGCTCGGCGAGCCGCGCCGCCGCGAGGGCGCCGCTGTCGGAGCCAGCGAGGACGCGCGGGGCCGTGTCGTCCGGCCCGAACAGGGCGCTGAGGTCGGGCGGCCCCGCGTCCAGGGCGGGGGCGACGACGGTGTAGCCGTCGCCGCTCAGGCGCTTGCCGAGCCGGTCGTACAGCCGGGGGTGCTCGCCGCGGCCGTGCAGGAGGACGACGGTGCCCCGAGAGGGGCCGCCCGGCGCCCACCGCGCCGTTTCCGGCGCGGTGGCGCGCGGGGAGTCGTCGATGGTTCGTGACATGGTGCTCCTTGCGGATCTGGGCGGTCAGGACGCGGCGTGGGCGGGGACGTCCCGCCGGGCGGCGCCCCCGACGCGCGGCAGGACGAGCTCGCCCACGCGGTACGCCTCCTCCAGTGCCGGGTAGCCGTTGAGGATCAGGGTGTCGAGCCCGGCGTCGGCGTACTCCTCGATGCGCTCGGCAACCTGCGCGTGGCTGCCGAGCAGCGCCGTCCCGCCGCCGCCGCGCACGAGCCCGATCCCGGCCCACACGTTCGGGTGGACGAGTAGGTCCTCGACGGCGCCGTGCCTGCCGCCATGCAGGCCACGGACGCGCGCCTGGCCCACCGAGTCCATGGCCTTAAGGGCCCGCTGTGTCGCGGCGACCGCCTCCGGGGTCATGGTGGCGAGGTGGCGGGCGGCCTCCGCGTAGGCCTCCCGTTCCGTCTCCCGCGTGATGACGTGCATGAACACGCCGAACCTGAGAGTCCGGCCATATGCGGCGGCGCGCTCGCGCATCTCGTCCACGCGCGTGCGGATCGCTGGCGGCGGCTCCCCGTACATGAGGTACACGTCGGCGTGGCGTGCCGCGACGTCCTTCGCGACGTCGGAGGAGCCCGCGAAGTAGATCGGCGGGCGGAGGCCGAAGTCGGCGGGCTTCTCGACGGCGTTGCGGAAGTACGGGCCCTCGTGGACGAACGGCTCGCCGCGCCACAGCAGGTCGAGGACGGTGAGGAAGTCGTCAGTCCGCCGGTAGCGGTCGTCATGGTCGAGGAAGTCGCCGTACGCGCGCTGGTCGGCGGGGCTGCCGCCAGTGGTGATGTTCAGCCGGACGCGCCCGCGGGTGGCGCGCTGCAGCGTCCCGGTCATCTGCGCGGTGATTGCCGGCAGGGTCAGGCCGGCGCGGAACGCGACGATGAACTCCAGCGTGCGCGTCTCCTGGGCGACGCTCGCGGTGGTGACGAAGGTGTCCTCGCTGCTGAATCCCGTCGGTAGGAGGACGCCGGAGAAGCCGGCCTGCTCGGCCGCGCGGCCGAGCTGGACGAGGTAGTACGGGTCGGACTCGCGGACGCGCGCGTAGAGCCCTTCCTCGGCGGTCCGCCCGGAGCGGTCGGTGCTGACGATGTTGCGACCGTCCCCGTAGGTCGGCAGGAACCAGTGGAATTCCATCGGTCGCTCCTTTCAGGCGCGGGTGTCGGCGTGGTCGGGCCTGCCGGTGACGGCGGCCAGCGTGGGCGCGTTGTCCGGTTCGGCGCCCGGCCGAGGCTCGGCGCCGGTCCCGCCGGATAGGTCAACGCCGAGGCTCAGCAGGAGGCGGTACCGCAGCGCGGCGAACTCGGGGTCGCGTGGGTCGCGTGGGCGGGGGAGGCCGACGCGGATCTCGTCGGCGATCCGGCCGCCGTCGACCAGCAGCACCCGGTCGGCCAGCAGCAACGCCTCCTCGACGTCATGCGTGACCATCAGTGTGGTGATCTCGTGGCGCCGCCACAGCCCGGCGACCTGGCGCTGCATCTTCAGGCGCGTCAGGGCGTCCAGCGCGGCGAACGGCTCATCGAGCAGCAGCAGGTCGGGCGTGCGGACGAGGGCGCGGGCGAGCGCCACCCGCTGGGCCTCGCCGCCCGACAGCGTCAGGGGCCAGGAGTCGCCGCGGCCGGGCAGCCCCACCTCCTCCAGCGCACGGTCGGCCCGCGCGCGCAGGTCAGCGCGCGATCCACGTAGGCCGAAGACGACGTTGCGCCAGACCGTCCGCCACGGCAGCAGCCGGGCGTCCTGGAACACGATTGCGTGCTCGCCCCCGACGTGGACCTCGCCGGTCGCGTCGGAGTCGAGGCCCGCGACGATCCGCAGCAGCGTCGACTTCCCGCAGCCGCTCGCACCGACGAGGACGGCGAACTCGTGCTGCGCGACCGCGAGGTCGATCCCCGCGAGCACGGCCCGGTCGCCGAAGGTCCGGCCGACGCCGCGCAGCCTGATGGCGTCGTGGCCTGAGTCCGTCATGGTCACGCTCCCTCGAAGGCGCGCCGCCACCGGAGCGCCCGCTTCTCGATGAGCCGGACGATCGCGTCGGCCAGGATGCCGATGACCGCGTAGACCGCCAGCGCCGTGATGATGACCGAGGTCTGGGCGAGGGTGTTCGCCTGGACGATCAGGTAGCCCAGCCCCGACTGCGCGTTGATCTGCTCGGCGACAACGAGGCTCATCCACGCGGTGCCGAGCGCGTACCGGAGGCCGACGAGCGCCGACGGCATCGCCCCCGGCAGGATGACGTCGCGGATCAGCTCCCACCGGCCGACCCGGTAGCCGCGGCCGAGGTCGATGAGCCGGTCGTCGACGTCCCGGATGCCTTTGAAGACGTTCAGGTAGACGGGGAAGAAGCTGCCGAGCGCGACCATCGTGATCCGCGGCGCCTCGCCCAGCCCGAACCAGAGGATGAACAGCGGCACCATGCCGAGGTAGGGCATGGTCCTGATCGCCTGGATGGTGGAGTCCAGGGCGTCCTCACCCAGCCGGGACAGGCCGGCGGCGACGCCCGCCAAGGTCGCCAGCGCCGCCCCGAGGACGAGGCCGACGACGGCGCGGAACAGCGAGATCTCCAGGTGCTCGGCCAGCTCGCCGGAGCCGATCATCTCGCTCAGCGACGTCACGATCTCCCAGGGGGACGACGTGATGCGCGCGTCGATGGCGCCGGTCTCAGCCAGCAGCTGCCAGAGGGCGACGAGCCCGGCCGGTACCGCGGTCCTGCGAAGGGCCCGAGGGGCCGTCATGGTTTCGTCCGCGCGTTGAACTCGGTGGTGAACACGCTGTCCACCTTGATCTCCTTCTTGATGACGCCCTGCTCGAAGAACAAGTCGGCGATGCGCTGGTTGTTGCGGACGGTCGCGTCCTCGATGGGGTGCAGCCCGTCGGGACGGTTGCGTTCGGCCTTGAGGGCGACCTCCAGCGGAATGCGGTTCAATTCGGCTACGGCGGCGGCGCGCTTCTCCGGGTTGGACTTCGCCCAGGCGACGTGCTTCGCGAGCTGCGACACGAAAGCGCCCACCGCCTCCTTCTTCTTGCCGAGGGCGTCCTCGCTCGCGATGTAGAACAGGGGGTTGTTGGCGTTGATCCCGGTGCCGTCGGTGAGCAGGCGGCTGCCGGACGACAGGAACGTCGTCAGCGTCGGGTCGATCACTGTCGCCGCGTCCAGCTGGCCGCTGCGCAAGACCTGCTGGGCGTTGGTCCCGTCCGGGAGCTGGACGAGGTTCACGTCCTCCATCGTCAGGTTCACCGAGGCGAGGGCCTGCTGCAGCGTCCAGTGCGAGTTGGTGCCGCGGACGTAGGAGATGCGCTTGCCCTTCAGGTCGGCGAGCGACCTGATCGGGGACTTCTCGTCCACGATGATGCCCTGCCCCTTCGGCCAGGGGGTCGTGGACGCGATGATCTTGAAGGGGACGTCTCCGGCCTGGGCCACCACGGGGCCGACCTCGCCCAGCTCCGCGACGTCGATCTTGCCGGCCTTGAGCGCTGCGATCATGGCGTTGGAGCCGCCGATGAGGTCCACGACCTCGATGTGGACGTTGCCGGCCTTATCGTCGCCGTGCGCCGGGAACGTCGGCACCCACCCGAAAGTCTTGGTGGTGCCGACGCGCAGCACGGTGGCGCCGCCGTCGGCTTCACCGCCGCCGCAACCCGCCGCGGCGAGGGCGATGACGAGGCCGGCCAGGCCAGCCGTGAGGGCGCGCAGCCGGGACGGGGGACGACGGGTCATGATTCCTTCTCTGGGTGCTGGTCGGTGGTGGCGAGCGCTTCCCGGGCCAGCGCGAGGGCGAGGGAATATCCGGGAACGCCCGAGGTGATGAGAGTGGTCTCGGCGACCGCGAGGAGGTCCCGCTCGCCGGCTCCGGCGCGGACGGCGCCGAGGGCGTGGTGCCGGGCGGCGTCGGCCCGTCCGAGCGCCACGAGCTGCGCGAACTGGACGAGTTGCTGGACCTTCAGCCCGAGCGGGCTGCGGGTGATGACCTCTCGGCGCAGCTCCTCCAGGAGGCCGGGGGCGGTGAAGCGGCCGTGCTCGGCGCTGAACGTCCACCGGTCCCGGACGGCGTCGGGGACGTGGCCGAACAACGTCAGATAGGTCTCCTCGTAGGCGCCGGTGTCGGGTCCAGTGGTCACCGGGAGCCGTCCTCGATCGCGATGGCGCCGCCGAGCGCCGTCGCGCCCAGCGTGACCTGCGCGGTCTCCTCTAGCGCGACCGCGAGCCTGCTCGCCCCGGCGGCGTCGGCGCCGGTCGCCAGCACGCCGTGGTTGGCCAGCAGGACGGCGCCGCTGCGCGGGTGCGCGGTGAACGTGTCGACGATGTTGGAGACAGCCCGGCCGCTGCCCCGGGCACCGTAGGGGGCGACGGGGACGTCCTCGGACTGCCCCGCGCGCAGCAGCGACTCGTACCGCGCCGGCAGCGCCCGTCCCGCGACGGCGTATGCGGTCGCGAACGGCGAGTGGGTGTGGATGACCGAGCCTGTGCCGGGCCGGGCCCGGTAGACCTCGGTGTGCATCCGGACGATCTCCTCATTCTCGGGGGCCAGCCACCCCGCGACGAGGTCTCCGTCCAGGGTGACCACGGCGAACTCCTCCGTCCCCAGGTCACGGAGCAGTCCGCGGGAGGTCAGCAGGATGTGGCCGGGGTCGCCCGGCAGGCGGACGCTCGCGTTCCCGTGCCCGCTCTTGGACATGACGTCGGAGGTGAAGAGGTTCCGCACCGCGCCGAGCAGTGCGTCCCGCGCCGCGGTGACGCCCGGGTCCGCGAGCGGGAGGGGATCGGTGGTCTGCAGTGCCTGTGACATCTGAAGCAATCTCCGGTGACTGTCAGCACGGACGTGGTGACGGATCGAGGGCAATGGACGGCAGCGGATCGACGATGATCGCAGCAGAAGACGGCCGTATCGGCGGTCAAGGGCGCTGTATTTCTATACTAAACCAGTAGAGAATATAGAGAGTCAAGGGTGCGGCGCCGCCCGCACCCGGGGCTCGGGGCATTCAGAGGGCGTGATGCGGCGGGCGTCGTCGGACGGGACGAACGCGGCGGCGCAGCATCGGGTCGCGCACCGCCGCCAGCGCGGCGGCCAGGTCCTTGAAGTCGCGCAGCGCGGCCACGCCCACCATGGACGCGGCCTCCTCGCATTCGGCGCGTCGCCGGCCGTACTCGCCGCCCGTCAGGGCTGCGAAGCGCGCGTGTCGACCACCAGGAGGCTCAGCCCGGCGGCGGTCGGGTCGAACGGCACCTGGGACGAGAGCCCGCCGCGGCAGTCGAGCATGAGCGCGTGCCTGGGCCGTGCACAGAGGGGGCCGGGTGCTGGTGGTCGAGGGCACGGTACGGGACACGGCCGCCCTAGCCGGTCTCGATCTCGGCATCAAGGCGCTCGGCGCCAACGCGCGCAGGAGCGCCAAGACCGGCCAGGGAGAGATCGACGTCCCCGTGAGCTTCGGCGACGTGACCTTCGTCCCGGGCGCGTGGCTCTACAGCGAGGACGGCATCGCTGGTCAGCGACCACCGCCTCGACGCCTGAGCTTCCCCGGGCGGCTATTCGCAACGCCACCCCGGACCTGCCTGTGCGTCGCCCCCTGTGCCTCCCGCGCCTGCAGTCCGACGCGACCTGTCTGCGCGGTGCCCGAGCCTGCCTGCGCGGTGCCTACCGTGCCTCCCGCCTCACTCCCGCAGCCGCCCGGCCCCTGTCCGCGCGTCGGCCCACCTCTCCGTGCCCCCGCCTCACTCGCGCGGCCGCCTGCTCCCGATCCGGTGGTAGGTGAAGGCCCAGCGGTCGGTGCCTTCTTTGCGGCGGGTGTAGCGGTCGGGGTGCTGGTAGCGGTCTCGGTTGTGGAACTGGCAGGCCGGGCCGAGGCGCTTCAGGTCCGTCAGGCCGCCGGTGCTCCAGTTGTCGGCGTGGTCGATCTGGCACATGGTCGCCGGGAGGGGGCAGCCGTCGATCCAGCACGTGGCGTACCGGGCGAAGATGGCCCGGCGTTGGGCGGGGGTGGCCAGGCGGACCTTGCGGCCCATGTCGAGGACCTGCCCGTCGGCGTTCATGACGATCCGCACCAGAGTCGAGGTCCGGGCGAGCCGGTGCACGCTGGAGACGGGCAGCACCTGCCCGGTCGCCAGCAACAACCCCGGCACCATCCCCAACGATGCCCCCAACGCTGGCCTCAGCGACGCCCCGGGCGGCATGCCTGCCGACGCTCCCGGAGCTGCACCCGGCGCCGCTCCTTGCGCCGCTTCTTGGGCCGTCCCCGGTGTCCCTCGCCCGGCTCCCGGTGCTGTTCCCGATGCCCTCCCGGGTGGTGTCTCCGGCTCCGGTCCCGGCCCGCCGGGCGCCGTTCCCGATGGCCCCGGTGCCCCCGGTGTCGGCGTCGCACGCGAGCAGCGCGCCTGGCCGTCGCACGGGCACGTGCCCTGGCCATGCCGGCAGTCCCCCGCAGGCCGAGGCCCGGCGTGGGTGTGGCGTGTGGAGGCGTCCTCAGGAGGAGGATCCGGCTGCGCCGCCTCCGAGGGTGCTATGTCGCAGTCGGCAGAGGCGGTGCTCGCGGTGTCGCGCGGCACGCACTCACCGGGCCGCCGCTCACCGGTCCCGCGCTTATCGATCCCGCAGCCGCGAGACTCCTCAACGGGAAGCCCGGCCGTGGCGTTACCGGATCCAGGGGCAGGGGCAGGGGCAGGGGCGGTGGCGGGATTGGTGACAGGGTCGGCCTCGGCTTCGCGCACGTCACCGATGCCGGCGTCTGCGGTAGCGCAAGCGTCGTCGGCGGCTGCATCTTCATCGGCACCGGTGTCCGCAGCGCCGTCGGCAGCGGCATCGCTTCCTGCACCGGTATCCGCATCGGCAGCGTCAAGCTCGTCCAGGGCGTCGGAGTCGTCGGTGCCATCCGCAGTCTTGCTCAGGGTCTCGGCGCTTCCAGTGGCGTCGTGGGAGTAGTCGCTGGTGTCTTCGGCCTCGGCGGGCGCAGGGTCGCCGGTGTCATCGGTAATCTCCGCACCGGCATCTGCCCCGGCCTCGCTGTCAGCAGGGCCGTCGGCCTCGCCAGGAGCGGGGTCGCTCGCGTTGTCGGCGGCGGTGTCTTGGGTGGCCGGGTCGGCGGGGTATGGGTCGTCGGTGTTTTCGGGGTCTGCGGTGGTTTCGGGGTCGGTGGGGAGGGATTCGGCGCTGACCACGACGAGGAGCTCGGTGGCGATCTTCTGCTCCAGCAGCGCGATCAGCGCGTCCGCCTGACGTACCGTCAGCGGGCGGTCATCACCCTGTGCCCTCAGCTTGGCATACGCCTGCAACAAGGCCATCAACCGGGCGCCGGCCTCACGCGGCAGGTAGAACTCTCCTTCCACGCCGCCGCCCTTGCCCGGGCGGACCCGCAGGAACCGCCGCCCGTAATCGGCCCGCTCATCCCGCTCTTCCCCATCGGGGTCGAGCACCGCCCGCAGATGGCGGCCGGCCTTGGCGACCTCCGCCGCCCCCGCTTTGCCGGCCAGGTCCACCAAGATCGGCTCCGCCAGGCCGGCTTGCTCGTCGGTTAGTCCGGCGACGGCGGCGCAGATGGCCTCCACCACCCCCGCCGCCAGCTCCCCTGTGGCGAACTTCTCCCGCACGGTGGGGAGGCGGGGTAGTTCCGCGCCGAGGGTGAGCAGGCGGCCAGCTCCGCCAATGGTCATCCCCCCACTGGTGCGTAGCCAGCAGCGGGTGGAGGCATGGCCGTGCTGCCTGGCCTGACCTGCTCGGTGGACCCGGCCGACGCGGTCGGCCAGGGCGCTGGTGATCCGGTCGCGGGCGAACAGCAGCTCTTCCGCCTCGGCCAGGCACACATCCACGTCATCGGGAAGCGGGGTCAGCGCCAGCTCTTGGGCCACCTCACGAACCGACCCCACCACCACCCACGACGACCGCACACGACCCCGACCGCGGCCACCCACACCGGAAGCACCCGCGTCAGCGGCATCACCACGGGCGCCATCCGCGCCAGAAGCATCCGCGCCAGAAGCATCCGCGTCAGCAGCGTCCGCGCCATCGGCAGCCCCACCATCGGCAGTCCCACGGGCGGCGTCCGCGCGAGCGCCGTCCGTGCCAGCGGCATTCGCACCGATGGCAGCCCCACGCACGGCGTTCGCGTCGTCGCTGTCTGCGCTGTCGGTGTCGGTGCCTGGGACGTCCGTCCCTGGGGCGTCCGTGGTCTGGGTGCCGAGCGTGTCGGCGGGCTGCCGGGGCCCAAAGTTGATGATCGGGAAGGGCTCACGGGCGGACGAGCCGTCGGACGACCACAGCGGCGAATTGGCGATCAGACGGTCCCACCACTCGCCGTCATCATCGTTCGAACGGCGAAGGCGCTCAGGATCGATGTCGAACATATCCATCGCGCCTTCCTCACTTGATTCGAACTGATGTATGGATTCTCTCACACTCCGTGAATGAACAGCAACCGTCCGAAGCGAAGGGTTGGAGCCGCAGGTCAACCCGAAAACAGGGCGTGCCGGCCACCGAAGGGGCGGCCCAGAAAGGAAGCCAAGGAGCCGCTCAGAGAACGCGGAAAGCACTACCGCCAAGCGTCGAAGGCACTACCCAGCAAGCATCGAAAGCCCGGAAACCTGCGATGGCGCTACCAGAAAGTGGAACGCCGCCGCTCACAGAGTGGGGACGGCGCTGCCAGGAAGTGGTTCGGCGCTGCTCGGAAAGCGCCGAAGACCCAGAACGGCGAAGGCCCAGAACGGCGAAGGCCCAGAAAACGGTGACAGGGCTGCTCAGAAGGCGGCGACGGCGTGTTCGACCGCGCGCAGGGCGCGGTCGAGTTGAACGGCGCGGTCGGCGATCACGTCCGGTATGGGGCACCGGTGCGAACCCTGTCGATGCTGGTGAGGTACCAGCGCGAGAGGGCGCGCGCAGTGGACGGAGACGCAGTGGACGGCGGCGCAGTGACGGCGGCACGTTCGCCGGGGGAGGCGCAGCCCGTGGCGGGTGCTGGGCGGTGACGGTGGCGCCTCGGCGGGTCAGTCCTTGCGGGCCACCCCGCAGAGCGCGTCGACCTCGGGCGCCTCCCCGAACTGGCTGCGGTCTGGTCGCCACCGCGACACCGACACCACCCCCGGCTCCAGCAGGGTCAGGCCGTCGAAGAAGCGCGCGAACTGCTCGGGCGTACGCAGCCGGTAGGGGTCGCCGCCCTCGGCGCGGATGCGCTCCGCCTCGTCGGCCGCCTCGGGCAGGACGACCTTCGTGCCGTCCTCGAACACCAGGTGGCTGCCGGACGGCAGGGCGTCCATGAGCCGGCGCACGATCCCGTACGCCTCCTCGTCGTCGAGCACCTGGCCCATGATCCCCAGCAACATGAGGGCCACCGGCTCGCCGAAATCGAGCGTCTTCGACGCGGCGCTCAGGATCTCGTCCGGCCGGCGTACGTCGGCCTCGATGTAGTCGGTCGCGCCGGGCGGGCTGCTGATCAGCAGGGCGTTCGCGTGCACCAGCACGAGCGGGTCGTTGTCCACGTACACGACGCGGCACTCCGGGGCCACCCGCTGCGCCACCTGGTGGGTGTTGTCGGCGGTCGGCAGGCCGGTGCCGATGTCGAGGAACTGCCGGATGCCCACATCTCCGGCCAGGTGCCGTACGGCCCGGCCGAGGAAGCCCCGCGACTGGCGGGCGATGTCGACGATGCCGGGGTACGCCTGCCGGATCTGCTCGCCGAGCTCACGGTCGACGGTGAAGTGGTCCTTGCCGCCCAGGAAGTAGTTCCAGATGCGCGCCGAGTGCGGCACGCTGGTGTCGAGCTTGGGACGGTGCTCCTCGCCGGAGCCGTCCGCCGAGCCTTCGCTCATCCGGTCCTCCTGCCGTCACTGATCACGCTCAACCTTAGAGATTTCCCGGCCCCTGGCATAGCGGTGCGAAACGCCCCTTGAGTCTCCAGCCGGTGGAGAGACCAGACTCGGCGTCATGGACGACGACGAGCTGTTCACCATCGGATGGCTCTCCCGCCGCACCGGGATGCCGGTGCGCACGATCCGATACTGGTCGGACGTCGGCGCACTGCCGCCTGTGGAGCGGAGCGAGGGAGGCTACCGGCTCTACGACGCCGGCGCCGTGGCCCGGCTCGAACTCATCAGGACCCTGCGGGATCTCGGGCTCGGCCTGGACGACGTACGGCGGGTGCTGGAGCGGAAGGTCACCCTGGCCGACGTCGCCGCCGTCCATGTGAACGCACTCGACGCGCAGATCCGCACCCTGCGGCTCCGGCGCGCGGTGCTCAGCACCGTCGCGAAGCGGCGGGCCGGAACAGAGGAGACGAAACTGTTGAACGAGCTGGCACGGCTGTCCGCCGAGGAGCGGCGGCGCATCATCGAGAACTTCGTGGACGAGGTCTTCGGCGGGCAGGACGCCGATCCGGAGCTCAGGAACCGGCTGGGGCACACCGAGATCGCCCTGCCCGACGACCCCACGCCGGAGCAGGTGGACGCCTGGGTGGAGCTCGCCGAGCTCGTGCGGGACCCGGGCTTCCGGCAGCGCATGCGCGACATGGTGGAGCACAACACGCGCAACCGCGCCGGGCAGGAGCCCGGGGCCTTCATGTGGTTCGCGAAGAAGGTCGCCTGGCAGGTGGGCGAGGCGCGGCAGAACGGGGTGAGCCCCGAATCACCCGAGGCCGTCGAGGTCGTCGACCGCCTGCTCGGCGACATGGACGCCGACGCCCGGGCGGCCGTCGCGCAGCGTCTTGAGGCCGGCCTGTTCGCCGAGGCCGACCGCTACCGGCACCTCATGGCCGTGATCAACGGCCGGGAGCCCAAGCCGTCCCACGCAGACGACTTCGCCTGGCTCCTCGCCGCCCTGCGCGCTCACCCGTAGCGCCGGTCATCAGTCATCAGTCACCGGCCATCGGTCATCGGGCGTCGGCGAGCGATGCGGGAGGGCCGATCCGGTCGAGCACGGCCTGCTGGAAGTGCGCGCAGCCGGTGATGTCGTCGTGGTCGCAGCCCAGCGCGCACTCGACCACCTCCAGGGCCGCCCGGGCCTGTTCGATGCGCCGCCCTGCTCGACGCGGGCTTCGAGGACGTCGCCGTCGAGGTCCGTACGGGTGTCTTCACGGACGGTTCGCTCCTGCCGATGGTCACCGGCGTGGCCGAGGGCGCGTACGCGGCGAGGGCGGTCACCCGGCGGCAGGCCGACGACTGGATCGCCGAGCAGACCGGCCGGGCGCGGCGGGGTCGGCTGTTCCTCGCTGTGCCCATGTTCCTGGCCGCTGCGCGGCGCCCATGAGCAGGCCCGTGAATGCTCGTCCCCGCCGGGGTTCCGGGCGGCACCCGCCCGGAACCCGTGCGGCGGGACCGGCCGGAATGTCGGTGGCCGGGGCTATGGTGCGTCCGTGACGATGTTCGATCTTTCATCGCCGAGAGCGGCGGGCGCCGTCCGCGCCGAGGACGGCGTCTGA
The DNA here is from genome assembly GCF_036186745.1 of Microbispora hainanensis. Lineage (NCBI taxonomy): Bacteria > Bacillati > Actinomycetota > Actinomycetes > Streptosporangiales > Streptosporangiaceae > Microbispora > Microbispora hainanensis. The sequence continues at coordinate 4,098,649 of NZ_CP108086.1, forward strand.
TGGTCACGGCCGACGACGTGCGGCGGGTCGCGCTGACACTGCCCCGCACCGAGGAAGCACTGGTGCGCGACTACGTGAAGTTCCGGGTCAGGGGCATCGTGTACGCCTCGATCTCCCCGGACGAGACCCTGATGGGCTTCGGGTTCCCCAAGGAGGAGCGGGCGGCGCTCGTGGCCTCCGAGCCGGAGAAGTTCCTCATGCCCGTTCCCTCGGACGAGCGCTACAACTGGGTCCGGGTCAGGATGGCGGCCATCGACGAGGCCGAGATGCGGGAGCTCGTCGTCGACGCCTGGCGCATGGTCGTGCCCAAACGCGTCGCCGCCGCCTACGACGCCACCTGACCCGCCACCTGACCCCGCCACCGGCCCGGCCCGGCCCGCCGAGTGGCGGTGCAAGGCGTCGGCAGGCGGCACGGCCGGAGCCTGATTTATAAGCGTGGTCGATGAATCCGGGCCGGCGGCCCGGGCCCTCGGGGCGGGGGAGCGCTGCCCAGGGGTCAGACCCGGGCGCCGCCGTCGACGCGCAGGACGGCTCCGGTCACGAAGGATGCGCGGTCGCTCAGCAGCCAGGCGGCCGCCTCGGCGATCTCGGCAGGGTCGGCCCCGCGGCGCAGCGGTGTCACGGCCGTGAGTCGCTCCTGGAGACCCGGGGACTGCGCCTCCCAGGCGAGGATCATCTCGGTCAGCGTGTTGCCGGGAGCGATGGCGTTGACGCGGATGCCTTCGGGGCCGTAGGTGACGGCGGCCGACTCGGTGAGGCTGTTGACCGCCCGTTTCATCGCACCGTAGGCCGGCAGCTCCGGGTTGCCTCCCCAACTGCCGACGGACGAGTTGTTGACGATGGCGCCCGTGCCCGCGGTGCCCCGGATCACCTCCACCTCGGCGACCATGGCCAGCCAGACGCCCTTGAGGTTCACGGCGTAGACGCTGTCGAATTCGGCCTCGGGCATCCGGTCCAACGGGCCGGGCTGCTGGCCGATCGCCCCGTTGTTGAAGGCGACGTCGAGCCGGCCGTACAGGTCCGCGGCGCGGTTCACGGCGGCGCGCACGCTCGCCGCGTCGGCCAGGTCGCACACCACGTAGTCGGCGGTGCCGCCCGCCGCGCGGATCTCCTCGGTCACCGCCTTGAGCTGCACCTCCGTCCGGGCCGCGAGGAGCACGCGTGCGCCCTCCCGGGCGAACAGCCGCGCCGCCGCGGCTCCGATGCCGCGTCCGGCGCCGCTGACGAAGGCGACCTTGCCGTCGAGCAGGCCGGGAGCGCCGGGTGTGGTGGGGGTGGTCGTGTCGATGTTCGGTGTGTTGTCCATGGCAGTGAGCCTGCGCCGGTGGGCGCGGGCCTATCCAGGCATCGGCGGTACCTGGCTCGGCCTGCGGCGTCGCGTGCACACTGGAGGCGTGGACCGACGAGAACTGGCCGACTTCCTGCGCAGCAGGCGCGAGCGGATCAGCCCTGCGGACGTGGGGCTGCCCGCCGGGCCCAGGCGTCGTACGCCGGGGTTGCGGCGTGAGGAGGCGGCGCAGCTCGCCTTCATTTCGACGGAGTACTACACGCGGCTGGAGCAGGCCCGCGGTCCGCGCCCGTCGCGTGAGGTGCTGGCCGGGCTGGCCCGGGCCCTGCGCCTGTCGGACGCCGAGCGCGCCCACCTCCACTACCTCGCCGGCGCCTCGCCCGCCCCGCCGCCGGGGCCCTCGCGGGAGGTCCGGCAGAGCATCCTGGACCTGCTGGCGAGGTTGCCGCAGGCCGCGGCGTTCGTGACGTCCGCCACGTTCGAGGTGCTCGCCTGGAACGAGCTGGCGGCGGCACTCATGGAGGACTTCTCGGCCCTGTCGCCGCGTGACCGCAACCTGGTGCGCCGCGTGTTCCTCGCCCCCCACCCCGAGAGACGGCCGTTGTACGGAATCAACATGGCCGACGCCGACGACTTCGCCCGGCACGCGGCCCGGCGGCTGCGCGCCGCCGCCGCCCGCTATCCCGACGCGCCCGAGGTGACCGGGCTGGTGGACGAGCTCCTCGCGAAGAGCCCGGAGTTCGCCCGGCTGTGGGCTTCCCACGACGTCACGGACCGGCCCACACTCTCCAAGACCTTCCACCACGCGATGGTCGGCCCGATCACCGTCAACTGCGACGTCCTCGACATCGCCGACCGCGATCAGCAGATGGTGATCTACACCGCCGTCCCCGGTTCACCGTCCGATCAGGCGCTGCGGCTGCTGTCGGTCATCGGCACGCAGCGCATGGACGCCCCCCGGTGACCGGCGGAGTGACCCGCCGAACTGATCCATAAGCGGGGTCAATAGATCCGCCACACCAGGACGGGACGAGGGGAGGATGCGGGGCGTCCCGTTCGACATCTGAGGAGTGGTGATGACGTCGTCCTTTCCCGCATCGACCGTGCTGGGCTATCCGCGGATCGGGCCGGATCGCGAGTTGAAGCGGGCGCTGGAGTCCTACTGGGAGGGGCGTTCCAGCCGTACGGACCTGGAGGAGACCGCGCGGCGGGTGCGGGAGGACACCTGGCGGCGGCTCGCCGCGCTCGGGCTGGAGGGCCTGCCGTCGAACACGTTCTCCTACTACGACCAGGTGCTCGACACGGCGGTGCTGCTGGGCGCGGTGCCGGGGCGTTACCGGCACGACGACGACCTGGCGACCTACTTCGCGATGGCCCGGGGCGCCGAGGGGATCGCCCCGCTGCGCATGACCAAGTGGTTCGACACCAACTATCACTACATCGTTCCCGAGATCGGCCCGGACACGGTCTTCTCGCTCGACGCCGCCAAGCCGCTGGGCGAGGTGCGCGAGGCCCGCGCGCTGGGGCTGGAGACCCGGCCCGTGCTGGTCGGGCCGGTGACGTTCCTGCTGCTGTCGCAGGCCGCCCCGGACAGCCCGGACGGCTTCGCCCCGCTCGACCGGCTGGACGACGTGGTCGAGGTGTACGCGCGTCTGCTGGCCGAGCTGGCCGCCGAGGGCGTCGGCTGGGTGCAACTGGACGAGCCCGCCCTGGTCGCCGACCGCACCACCGCCGAGCTGGCCGCGGTCGAGGCGGCGTACGACCGGCTGGGACGGCTGGAGCATCGGCCCGCGCTGCTGGTCGCCTCCTATTTCGGGGATCTCGGCGACGCGCTGCCCGTGCTGGCCGGAGCGCCGGTCGAGGCCGTCGCCCTCGACCTCGTCCGGGGCGCGGCCCAGGGCGTGGAGACGCTGGATGTGGAGGCGCTGCGCGGCAAGACGGTCGTCGTCGGCGTGGTCTCGGGACGCGACGTGTGGCGCACCGACCGGGACCGCGCGCTGGCCACGCTGCTCGCCGTACGGGAGCGTGCCGGGCGGGTCGCGGTGAGCACGTCGTGCTCGCTCCTCCACGTGCCCTACGACGTGGAGCGCGAGACCGGCCTCGACCTCGCGCTGCGGGAGCGGCTGGCGTTCGCGGAGCAGAAGGTCGCCGAGGTGGTCGACCTGGCGGCCCGGCTCGCGGCCACACCCGCGCGTGACCTGCCCGGACAGCCCGCCGCACCGGAGCGCCCACACGCGTTCCCGGCCCGTACGGAGCAGGGCCGCGCCCCCTACCCCATACGGGCGGCGGCGCAGGCCGAGCACCTGAAGCTGCCGCTCCTGCCGGTCACCACGATCGGCTCCTTCCCCCAGACGGGTGAGCTGCGCCGCGCCCGGGCGGCCCTGGCGGCCGGGCAGATCGGCGAGGCGGCCTACGAGAGCATGGTCCGCGCGGAGATCGAGCAGGTCATCGCGCTGCAGGAGCGGCTGGGGCTGGACGTCCTCGTGCACGGCGAGCCCGAGCGCAACGACATGGTGCAGTATTTCGCCGAGCACCTCGACGGCTTCGCCGTCACCCGGCACGGCTGGGTCCAGTCGTACGGCTCGCGCTGCACCCGCCCGCCCATCCTGTACGGCGACGTGCGGCGGCCGGAGCCGATCACTGTGCGGTGGGCGCGGTATGCCCAGTCGCTGACGAGCAAGCCGGTCAAGGGCATGCTCACCGGCCCGGTGACGATCGTGGCCTGGTCGTTCGTCCGCGACGACCTGCCGCTGCGCGAGGTCGTGTTCCAGGTCGCCGACGCCGTGCGTGAGGAGGTGGGCGACCTGGAGGAGGCGGGCATCCGTGTCATCCAGGTCGACGAGCCCGCGCTGCGCGAGCTGGTGCCGCTGCGGCGCGCCGAGCAGGCCGCCTACCTGGAGTGGGCGGTCGCGGCCTACCGATGGGCCACCTCGGGAGCGAGCGAGCACACGCAGATCCACACGCATCTGTGCTATTCGGACGCCGACGAGATCCTCGCCGCGATCGACGCCCTTGACGCGGACGTCACGAGCATCGAGTCGGCGCGCTCGCGGGGACGGATGCTCGGCGCGGTCGGCGCCTTCCCCCGGGGATTGGGGCCGGGCGTGTACGACATCCACTCGCCGCGCGTACCGGGCGCCGACGAGGTGGAGCACCTGCTCGCGGAGGCGCTGCGGAGCGTGCCCGCCGAGCGGTTGTGGGTCAACCCCGACTGCGGGCTGAAGACCCGCACGTACGAGCAGGTCGAGGCGGCGCTCGCCAATGTGGTCGAGGCGGCGGCCCGCCTGCGCGAGCGCCTCTTCTGACCGCTTTCCTGGGGAACGGTTCAGCGGGGCCTGGCGGCACCCCGGGGGATCACCAGGCCGGACTCGTAGGCGAAGACGACGAGCTGGGCCCGGTCGCGCGCGCCGAGCTTGGTCATCGCCCTGCTCACGTGGGTCTTGGCGGTGAACGGGCTGATCACCATGTGAGCGGCGATCTCCTCGTTGGTGAGGCCGCGCGCGACCAGGGCGACGACCTCCCGTTCGCGGTTGGTGAGCTGCTCCAGGGCGGCAGTCGGCACGGCGTCCGGCGGGCGGGAGACGTACTCGCTGATGAGCGTCCGGGTGACCGCGGGCGACAGCAGGGCGTCGCCGCGCGCCGCGACCCTGATCGCCTGGACGAGCTCCGCCGGATCGGTGTCCTTGAGCAGGAAGCCGCTCGCGCCCGCCCGCAGCGCGTCGAACACGTAGCGGTCGAGCCCGTAGTTGGTCAGGATCACCACCCGGGTGGCGGCCAGGCGGGGATCGTCGGCGATGCGGCGGGTGGTCTCGATGCCGTCCATCACCGGCATCTGGATGTCCACGAGCGCGACGTCGGGCACGTGCCGTTCGGCCAGTGCCAGGCCCTGGCTGCCGTCGCCCGCCTCGCCGACCACCTCCACGTCGTCCTCGGCGTCGAGCAGCGCCTTGAATCCGGCCCGGATCAGCGCCTGGTCGTCCACCAGCAGCACCCTGATCACGCCGCTCCCTCCCGCACCGGGAGGGGCAGCTCGGCGTGCACGGTGAAGCCGCCGTCCGCGCCCGGACCGGTGTGGAGCCGCCCGCCGAGCGCGGACACCCGCTCGCGCATGCCGGTGAGCCCGACGCCCACATGAGAGGACTCGTTCGGTGTCGCGGTTCCTCTGCCGTCGTCCTCGACGCGTACGACGAGGGCGCCGGGCAGATAGCGGACCTGCACGGACGCCGAGGCGGGGCCCGCGTGCCGCGCCACGTTGGTGAGCGCCTCCTGCACGATCCGGTAGGCGGTCAGGTCGACCTCGGGCGGCAGGGCGCGGGGCGTGCCGCTGATCGACAGCGTGGCCGGCACGCCCGCCGACCGGGCCCGCTCGACCAGTTCGCCGATCCTGTCGGCCCGGGCCGCGCCGGGCGCGTCGTCGGGGCCGGGTTCGCGCAGCACCTCAAGCGTCGCGCGCAGCTCGCGCATGGCGTCCGCGCTCGCGTCCTGGATCGCCAGCAGCGCGGGCGGCACCTCGTCGCCGCGCTTGCGCGCCAGATGGACGGCCACCCCGGCCTGCACCTTGATGATCGAGATGCTGTGGGTGAGCGAGTCGTGCAGTTCCCTGGCGATGCGCAGCCGCTCCTCGCCGGCCCGGCGCAGCGCGACCTCCTCGCGGGTGCGCTCCGCCTCGACGGCCCGCTGTTCGGCCTGGCGCAGGTACGCCTGCCGCTGCCGGGAGACGACCCCCGCCACGTTGGCGGCGACGAACCAGCCGACGAGCAGGCCCACCCGGTCGACCACCTCGCGCGGGGTCCCGCCGCCGAGGTCCGACAACTGCACCAGCAGGACACCGGTGAGGTAGACGGCGCTGCCCGCGACCGCCCACACGCGACGGCCCGCGGCGGCCGCCGAGAACACCGTGATCAGGAGGGGGAACGCGGTCGCGGTCTCCGGCTGCACCCGCAGGGCGTAGACCAGCATGCAGGCCGCGGAGACGACGAGCGCCGTCACCGGCATCGCCCGCCGCACGGCCAGGGCGGCGGACCCGACCATCAGGAGCAGGTAGCCCACCACCCCCAGTTGCGCGGGCCCGTTCGGCGAGCCGGGAAGCAGGGTGCCGCCCGCGAGCGCCACCGCTACGACCACCCCGAGCACGGCGTCCGACAGGTGGAACCGGGGGAGGGGGCGTCGCCCGGCCTCCGCCCCGTCGTCCGAGACGGCCGGTTCATCCGATCCCTCCGGTTCCTCCGGGAGGGCCGGTCCGTCCGACAGGACCGATCCCTTCGAGGCCGCCGGTTCATCTGCGCGGCCCGGGTTCTTCGGGAGAGCAGGGTCCTTCGGGAGAGCAGGCTCCGCGAGTGCCCGCGGCTCGGGCGGCGCGGGCATGTCCACGATCACCGGTGGCTGAGACTTCCGTGGGCTGGAGGAGGCCTGCCGTCCGCGATCGCCGTCCATGTCAGCAGAGTAGACCGAGGACGATTCGGCCCGCCTCCTCCCGGCGGACCGATCCCGCACTACTCCCCCCGGAGTACGGCCGTCGCCCCGCAGCCGCGCGGGGAGCGGCCGGAAACGCATTCCGCCGTACGACGACGTGGGCGACCGCGCTCGGCAGGATCGGCTCGCATGACAGCACCACCGATGAGGAGGCCGCGATGCCGACGCGCTACCGATATGTGACCCCGGTGCCCACGGAGGCGGCGGCCGGGCTGATCGCCCAGGTCTACGCGCAGATCACCCGTGATTTCGGCCTGGCCCGCATGCCGCTGTTCCTGACGTTGTCCCCGGCCCCCGAGGTGCTCGCCGCCACGTGGGCGATGCTGCGTGAGTCGCTGGTCGCCGGGCAGGCCCCGAGGGCGGCCAAGGAGGTCGTCGCAACCGGGGTCTCTCTCGCCAACAAGTGCCCGTTCTGCGTGGACGCGCACACCGTGCTCCTGCACGCGACCGGTGAGCACGAGCTGGCCGAGACCGTCGCGCGTGGGGAGAGGCCGTCCGATCCCGAACACGCCCGGCTGTTCGCCTGGGCGTTCGGCACGGCCACGTCCGGGAAGGCGCCGCCGTGTCCGGAGGATCACGCGGCCGAGCACATCGGCACGGCCCTCGCCTTCCATTTCATCAACCGGATGGTGTCGTCGTTGCTTACCGACGACCTTCTGCCGGCCGGCCTGCAACGCTCCCGGCTCGTACGCGGCCTGGGCGGCAGGGCCCTCGCAAAGACGGTGCGCCGCAGGCGGCCACGGGGTGAGGCGCTGCCCCTGCTGCACGGGCTGCCCTCGGGCCCGGCCCCGGCCTGGGCGGCGGGTGCCCCGGCCGGGGTGGCGTTCGCCGCGCTGCGGGCGGCGGCTGGGGAGGGCGGCCACCTGCTGGGCGACTCGGCCAGGGAGGCGGTCGTGGAGGCCGTCGCGGTCTGGGACGGCGGGCACCCGCCGCTGACCGGCTGGCCGTCCGGCCCGCTGGAGGACGTCGCGCCCGCACAGCGCCCGGCGGCCAAGCTCGCCCTGCTGGCGGCCCTCGCGCCTTATCGGGTGGCCGACGCGGACGTGGCCGCCTGGCGGGAGGCCGGGGGAGGACGGTCCGACGCCGACCTCGTGCGGCTGCTGGCGTTCGGGGCGATCACCGCCGTCCGCCGGATCGAGGCCGCTCTCGCGGTCCCCGCCTCCTGACACAGCGCCTCCGACCGCCGTTCCCGCCTCCTGAGGCCGCGAGCGTCCTGACGGCGCGCGCCCGCCCGCCGACATCGCACGCCGGCCGCCCACGAGGATTCCGCGCGGCCCTCCGTGTCCGGGGCGCGGTCGTCGGAGGTCAGACCTCCAGCTCGCCGGACCAGATGGTCACGGCGTGGCCGGCGAGCTCGACGCGGTCGCCGCGCAGGGTCGTGCGCACGGTTCCGCCGCGCCGCGACACCTGCTCGCCGACGAGCGCGTCCCGGCCGAGCCTGGCCGACCAGTGCGGCGCGAGCACGCAGTGGGCCGACCCGGTGACCGGGTCCTCGGGCACGCCCACCCGGGGGCCGAAGAACCGGGAGACGTAGTCGGCGGAGGTGCCCTCGCCGGACGCCGTCACGATGACGCCACGGGCCTCGACCTCGGCCAGCCGCGCCATGTCGGGCTCGGCGGCCCGGACCTCATCGGCCGAGCCGACCTCGACCAGCAGGTCGAACTCGCTGCGGCCGGTCCACACCGGCGTGACGCCGAGGGCCTCGACGAGGCCGTCCGGCGGCGGGCACTGCGCGGCCCGCTTCGCCGGGAAGTCCATCGCGATCAGCCCGCCGTCCGCCTGCTCGGTCGCGAGAATGCCGCTCTTCGTCTCGAACTCCAGCCGTCCGGACTCCCCGAGGGAGTAGAGGACGTGCGCGGTGGCCAGGGTGGCGTGCCCGCACAGCGCGACCTCGACCGCGGGGGTGAACCAGCGCAGCGAGCACGGCCCCTCACCCCGCCCGAGCACGAAGGCCGTCTCCGAATGGCGCATCTCGGCGGCCACCGCCTGCATCCACTCGTCCGGCACGGTCTCGTCGAGGAGGCAGACCGCGGCGGGATTGCCCCGGAACGGCCGCTCGGTGAAGGAGTCCACGGTGAAGATGCGCATGTCTGCGGATTCTACGGCCGCCCGTCTCGGCCACCGGGACGGCCGAGCGCGGCCAGGGTCTCCCGGGCGATCTGGAGCTCCTCGCGGGGCCGTACGACGAGGACCGGCACGCGGGCGCCCGGCGGACTGACGACAAGATCCCGGTCGGCGTCGGTCACGGCGGGCGGCTCCACGCCGAGCAGCGACAGCCTGGCGCACACCGCCTCGCGCACCTCCGGCTGGTCCCAGCCGATCTCGCCGGTGAACACGAGCGCGTCGAGCCGGTCGAGTGCGGCGGTGGCGGCGGCGATCTCCCGGCTCACCCGGTAGGCGAACACGTCGAGCGCCAGGGCGGCGGCCGCCTCCGGCGAGGCGACCAGGTCGCGGGTGTCGCCGGACAGGCCCCCGGAGAGCCCGAGCAGCCCGGAGCCGTGCTCCAGCCCGTCGCGCAGCTCGTCCAGCGTGAGGCGTGCGCCGGACAGCAGCCACAGGAGCATGCCGGGATCGACGCTGCCGGAACGCGTGCTCATGGGCACGCCCTCCAACGGAGTGAACCCCATCGAGGTGTCCACGCTCCGGCCGCCGCGCACGGCGCAGACCGAGCATCCGCCGCCGAGATGCGTGAGGACCAGGCTGACCTTCCCGGCCGGGCGTCCGAGCAGCTCGGCCGCCCGGCGGGCCGCCCACGCGTACGACAGCCCATGGAAGCCGTAGCGGCGCAGGCCCCAGCGCCGCCGCCACCCGGCGGGCAGGGCGTAGGTCGCGGCGACGGCCGGAAGCCCCGCGTGGAAGGCGGTGTCGGGGCACAGCACGTGTGGCACGGACGGCAGCACCCGCCGGGCCGCCTCGACCAGCGCGAGCGCGGGCGGCACGTGCAGCGGCGCGAGGTCCGCGTAACCGCGTGCGGCCTCTACCAGGTCGTCGTCGGCGACCATCGGAGCGCGTACGGCCTCGCCGCCGTGGACGATCCGGTGGCCGACGGCGGTCACCTCGGTGCCCGCCCCGGACAGGAAGTCCGACAGCGTACGCTCCGCCGTGGCGGGGTCCGGGCCGTGCTCGCTGTGCTCGGTGCGCAGCACGCGGCCGTCCCGCACCAGATGCAGTTGCAGGCTGCTGGAGCCCGCGTTCACGGTGAGCACGGTCGGTGTCATGGCCTCCGTCTTTCCGGCGGCCCGGCGGGCAAACCCCCGGCGGGCCGACGGAGAGGATGGCGCGGGCCGGGAGGATTACGGACGCACGGCGCAGAGCAGGCGGTTGTCGCCGCGCTGCCACAGCGTCCCGATCTCGGCGAAGCCCGCCGCCCGCAGGGCCTCGACATGGGTGGACAGATGGAGCGACTCCGAGCCGTGGTGTGCCGCGGTGGCCGGCCGGGGCGCCGCGACACCGGCGAGCTCGGGGTCGGCGGCGATCGCGTCCCACCACTGACGCCAGTCCTCGGGACGGCCGTCGGTGAAGCGCCGCCGCTCCTCGCTCTCGTGCACGGCCCGCTCCAGCCGCGCCAGCGTCGGCGAGGTGTCCTCGGAGCTGAAGTGGTCGCCGTTGAGGAACAGCCCGCCCGGCCGCAGCACGGTCGCGAGCTCGGCGTACACGGCTCGCAGATGGGGCTCGGCCAGCCAGTGCAACGCGGTCGTGCTCACCGCCGCGTCCGCCGGGCGGTCGAGGCCGAGCGCCTCACCCCATCCCGGCTCGCGCAGGTCCAGGTCGGCGAGGCGCAGGCCGTCACGGTCGCCGTACGCCGCCCGGGCGAGCGACAGTAAGAGAGGATCGGCGTCGACCGCGACGACCGTGGCGCGGGGAAGACGGTCGAGCAGGCGGGCCGAGAGCGAGCCGGGGCCGCAGCCGAGGTCGATCACCAGGGGGTCCGGACGGCCGGCGCCCGCCTCGACGGCGTCGATCAGCGCGGTGAAGCGCTCCTCCCGGTCGGGAAGGTAGCCCTCCTGCTGGCGGTCCCAACGGTCGATCCACCGGGTGGCCACGTCGGTTGTGATCATGCCGTCTCCTTGTAACTGGCGTGTATCATTTCGGCAGTTACAACGTAGAAGGCAAGGGCGTAACTGGTCAAGTGAACTTCAACAGTCACACTGATGCCGTGGTGGGCATCGCGGTCGGCCTCGTCAACGCGCTGACCGAGGGGGAGGCGCGGGGCCGGCCGTACGCGCTTCCGACGGGTGAGGCGCGGGCCGCCGCGGTCGGCGACGTGCTCGCGACCGGCGACAGGCGGGCGCCCGAGGTCTCCGAGGCGGAGGCGGACGCGCTCACGGAGATCGCGGGGCGGCTGCGTGGTGTGTTCGAGGCCGTGACGCGTGGCGACGTGGACGCGGCGGCGCTCGCCGTGAACGGACTGCTGGCCGAGACGGACGCCCGCCCGCACCTCGACCGGCACGACGGGGAGCCCTGGCACCTGCACTTCCACGGCGCGGGCGGCACCCTGGCCGGCAACTACGCGGCCGGTTGCGCGACCGGCCTGGCCGTGGTGCTCGGCAGCGAGCTGCACGACCGGCTCGGCGTGTGCACCGCGCCGCACTGCGACCGCGTGTATGTGGACACCTCCCGCAACGGCACCCGCCGCTTCTGCTCCACGGCCTGCCAGAACCGGGTCAAGACGGCCGCCTTCCGGGCGCGCGGCGCCTGACCGCTCCGCCGCCCTTTCCATCGCGCTGTCCGCCGCGCTGTCCGCCGCGCTGTACGCCGGGCTGGAGCGGGCGGAACGCGAGGTCCGATCGCCGCCGGACCTCCCGGCGGCGCCACCGCCATGCTCGATCCCATGAACGAGATGAACGACATGAACGGCAAGGCGGCCCTGGTCACCGGGGGTGGCAGGGGGATCGGCGCGGCGGTCGCACTCAGGCTGGCCGAGCGCGGCGCGGACGTGGCGCTGACCTACGAGCGAGACGAGGACAGCGCTGCCGCCGTGGCCGAGAAGGTGAAGGGGATGGGCAGGCGGACACTGGTCATCCGCGCCGACAACGGCGACGCGGCGGCGGTCACCGCGGCCGTGGACGAGGCCGCCGCGGAGTTCGGCCGGCTCGACGTCCTCGTGAACAACGCGGCGGTCTTCCACGTCGCGCCCATCGAGGACCTCGGACCGGAGGAGGTCGACCGTACGCTCGCAGCCAACGTGCGCGGGCCGTTCCTGGCCGCGCGGGCGGCGGCGGGGCACATGTCCGAGGGCGGCCGGATCATCACCATCGGCAGCAACGTGGCCGAGCGGGCCGTCTTCCCGGGCTTCGCCCTCTACGCGATGAGCAAGACGGCCATGACCGGAATGACCAAGGGGCTCGCCCGCGACCTCGGGCCGCGCGGCATCACGGTCAACCTCGTCAACCCCGGCCCGACCGACACCGCCTCGAACCCGGCGGACAGCCCCATGGCGGACACGATCCGGGGCCTGACGGTCCTCGGCCGCTACGCGGAGCCGGGCGACATCGCCGAGACCGTGGCCCATTTGGCGGGCGACGGCGGGCGCCACATCACCGGAGCGACGATCAACGTGGACGGCGGCTGGGCCGTCTGACCCCAGTCCGGGCCCTAGCGGCCCGGCCACGTGATCGGGCCGCGGGCAGCGGGCCGCGACTCGCATGATGGTCCTCACGTGTGAAGGTCTGCGCGCGGCATGCCTGCACGTACACCCCCGATCTCGATGAGGTCTGGCTGACCGAAAAACGCGCCGACGGCTCGGCCCGCCTCGGCGCGCTTGCCGACTTCGCCGGAGAGCGCGTGCGCAAGTCGCAGAACCTGGAGAACGCCTACCTCCACGGCAGGTTCGGTGCTCTCCCGCACGTGGATCAGACCCCCCTCCTGCGTGCGCTCGGGTTGATCGGCTGATGGCTCCCAACGGACGACGAAGAGAGGCGGAAGGCCGCTGAAGAGGACCGCCGGGAATCGCCCCGAGCTTCGCACGATCATGGTCTTCTGTGAGGGCCGGAGCTCGGAACCCGACTACATCAACGGCCTGAAGCGACTGCCGCACGTAGCAGGCAACACCGCGCTGAACATACAGATTCATCCCGGACAAGGCGTGCCGGTCACGCTGGTCAGGAAGGCCGTGGAATGCGCGAGCGATCCGGAGATCGATGAGTGCCGCTGCGGATGAATGCCGCCCGCTACGCGGAGCGCCTTGACGCGCGTCACGCCGAAAATGGCACGGTCTTTCCGCACGACAACCCATCGTCGGGCATGTACAAGTTTCTGCGGAATCTCGAAGGCGAACAGGTGCGCTCTCGCGGTGCGGGCGGATGAGATTTCAGGCGTCGGGGGCTTCGACGTCGGCGACGACGCAGGAGATGTTGTCGGGGCCGCCGCCCTCGTTGGCCAGCTCGATGAGCCGGGTGACCGTCTCCTGCGGATCGGCCACGGTGGTGAGCACGTGGTGCAGCGCCTCGGGTTCGAGCACGGAGGTGAGCCCGTCGGAGCACAGCAGGTAGCGGTCGCCCGGGTAGGCCTCGCGCAGCGACAGGTCGGGCTCGGCCAGGCCGCTGGTCTCCAGCGCCCGCAGCAGCAGGGAGCGGCGCGGATGGCGGGCGGCCTGGTCGGGGCTCATGCGCCCGTCGTCCACCAGCGACTGCACCAGCGTGTGGTCGCGCGTGATCTGGTAGAGCGCGCCGTCGCGCAGCATGTACGCCCGTGAGTCGCCCACGTGGGCCAGGGCGAACTTCCCGTGGCCGTCCCACAGCATCGCGGTGATCGTGGTGCCCATCCGCTCAAGCGCCGGGTCCTGCGCGGCGAGGTCGCCCAGGTGCTGCCCCGCCTCCCGTACGGCGTCCGCGAGGGCGGCGGCGACGTCGGCGGGAGCCGGACCGTCCTCCAGCTTGGCCAGTGTGGAGATGACGGCCGCGCTGGCGACCTCGCCGTGTCCGTGTCCGCCCATCCCGTCGGCGATGGCGAGCAGGCGCTCGCCGGCGTGCACCGAATCTTCGTTGTTGGCACGCGAGCGCCCGACGTCCGACCCCGCGGCGTACCGAATACGGTTGTGCGTCATGGTTTTGAGTAAACCATTGGTTGAGTCACTTCACAAGCACAGTGCTAGGCTCCTGTTCATGAGCCACGACGCCCAGGCGGACACCACGGCGGACACGACCGCGCGCCCGGCCGCCGCGAGCCCGCTCGAGGCCGCCGTCGAGGCGGCGGTCGAAGCGACCGTGAACGCGGGCGACATCGCCCGGCTCGCCGACGTCGGCAGGGCCGCGGTCAGCAACTGGCGCCGCCGCTACGAGGACTTCCCCCAGCCGGTCGGAGGTACCGCCTCCAGCCCGCTTTTCTCGCTTCCCGAGGTGGAGGCGTGGCTGCGCAGGAACGGCAAGTCGTTCGAGGTGTCGCAGGGCGACCGTGTCTGGCAGCGGCTGCGCGCGTCGGCCGACGACCTGCGCCTGGGCGAGGTGCTGGGGGAGGTCGGGGCGTTCCTGCTCTACACGCTCCGCGACCCCGACGGCTGGAAGCTGCTGTCCGCCGCCCCCGACCTCGCCGTACGGCTCCCGCGTGCGGTGGCGGAGGCGACCGCCGACCTGCCCCCGCGACCCGGGGACGTGTCGCAGGTCGAGCCCGGCCTGCTCCGGCTCGTCGCCGGGATGGCCGAGCGGAGCGGTGCGGCCGGCGCGTTCGAGTTCCTCTGCGAGCGGTACGCCGAGGCGCACAGCCGCAGGCTGGCGCTGACCCGTCCCGACGTGGCCGCACTGATGACCCGGCTGGCCTGCCCTGGGGCGCGCACGGTGCTCGACCCCGCGTGCGGCATGGGCACGCTCCTGCTGGCGGCCGGAGCCAACGGAGCCAACGAGACCGCCGGGGCCATCGGGGCAGCCGGGGCAGCCGGGGCCACGGCGGCGCAGGGCGACGTGCGGCTGCTCGGCCAGGACGCCAACGAGACGGTCGCGCTGCTCGCGGCACTGCGGCTGCTGCTGCGCGGGCGGGACGCCCGGGTCGTCCCGGGAGACGCGCTGCGGCACGACGCGTTCCCGCCCGACCCGCCGCAGGACGTGCTCGCGGACGCGGTCGTGTGCGACCCCCCGTTCAACGAGCGGGCGTGGGGCCACGAAGACCTCGTCGGCGATCCGCGCTGGCAGTACGGCATGCCCCCGCGCGGCGAGTCGGAGCTGGCCTGGGTGCAGCACTGCCTCGCCCACGTGCGGCCCGGCGGGCTGGTGGCCATCCTGATGCCGGGCGCCGCGGCGAGCCGCCGCCCGGGACGCCGCATCCGGGCGAACCTCCTACGGACGGGCGCGCTGCGCGCGGTCCTCACACTGATGCCCGGCGGCCCCGACCTGTGGCTGCTGCGCCGCCCCGAGCCCGGGGAACGCCAGCCCGGCGCGATCCTCGTGGCCGACGCGGGAGACGACCCGGCGTCCGTCGAAGCGGCCTGGCGGGCCCACCTCGCGCAGACCGAGCTGCCGCCCGGCTGCCGCACGGTCAGGATCATCGACATCCTCGACGACGAGGTGGACGTGAGCCCCGCGCGGCACCTGTCGCCCCGGGTCGACACACGGGGCTTTCCCGCGGCCGGCGCGCGCTTCCGGGAGGCGGTCGCGGCGCTGGCCGACGACATGCCCGACCTGGAGGTGCTCACCGGCGGCGCCGCGGGCTGGGACGCGTCGTGGGCGACGGTGGCCGAGATGGCCAGATCCGGGCTGGTCACCATCAGGCACTCGACGATGCGGGCGCTGCCCGCCGACGTTCCCGATGTTCCCGGTCGCGGGGCGGCCGAGGAGGGAGCACCCGAGGGCGGAGTGCCGGTGCTGACGGCCGACGACATCGCGGCAGGGACGGCGCCGTCGCGGCGGATTCCGCGCGCTTCCGGCCTGCTCGCCGTACGGCAGGGCGACGTCGTCGCGTCGGCCGTCACCGCCCGGGTGGTCGTGGGGGAGGGGGCGGTCCTCGGCCCCCATCTCAGCCTTTTCCGCGTCGATCCCGGCAAGGTGGATCCCGAGTTCCTCGCAGGGTTCCTGCGCTACGCCGCGGGCGGCGGCCGGCCCCACCTCGGCAGCAGCCGGGTGGAGGCCCGCCGGGCCCGCGTGCCCCAGCTTCCCCTGGCCGTCCAGCGGACGTACGGCACGGCCTTCCGGCGGCTGCTCGCGCTGGAGGACGGGCTGCGCGAGGTGGCCGCGGCGGGCGAGGCGTTCACGCGGCTCGGCGTCGAGGGCCTGATCGACGGACGCCTCCGTCCCCGTGGGTGACGCGGCGGCCGGCTCCCCCGGGGAGAGAGTCCTGTTCACCCCGTCACCGAGCCCGAGCATCACGGACGGATCCGGTAGCTTTTTCCCCGAAAGGCCGACGGGAGGGGCGCATGGTCATCGGCGACCGGTATGAGCTGGACGACCTCCCTCTGGGGCAGGGCGGCATGGGCGCCGTATACGGCGGGCATGACCGGCGGCTCGACCGCAAGGTGGCGGTGAAGTTCCTGCGGCTGCCCGACGGCCCCGACGAGGAGTTGCAGCGCCGGTTCATCCGCGAGGCGCGGATCCTCGCGAAGCTCGATCACCCGGGCGCGCCCGTGCTCTACGACTTCGGCACCTACGAGCAGCGGCTCTTCCAGGTCATGCAGTTCATCGAGGGTGTGACGGTCGCCGACCTGCTGAGCGAGCACGGCCCGCTGCCGGTGCCGTGGGCCGCGGCCATCGCCGCGCAGGCGTGCGCCGTGCTGACCGCCGCGCACGAGCTGTCGATCTGCCACCGGGACCTCAAGCCGACCAATCTCATGCTCTGCCCGGACGGCAGCGTGAAGCTGCTCGACTTCGGGCTCGCCATGTTGCGTGAGACGGACGTCGCGGGGCGGACGGCGCAGTTCACCCGGATCGGGCAGATCCTCGGTACCCCGGCGTACATGTCGCCCGAGCAGATCCAGCGGGGCGTCGCCGGGCCGAAGAGCGACCTGTACTCCCTCGGGTGCGTGCTGCACGAGATGCTGACCGGCGACCAGTTGTTCACCGGGCCCACGGAATATGCCGTGTTCGACAAGCAGGTGAAGGAGCAGCCGCCCCGGGTGCCGGGGGTTCCCGCCGAGCTCGACGGCCTCATCGCCGAGCTGCTGGAGAAGGACCCCGACAAGCGGCCGCCCGACGCGCACACGCTGTTCGAGCGGCTGCAGCCGTTCGCGGTCGACCTGCCCCCGCTGCCCGGCTTCCTCAATCCGTCGTCGGTCCCCAGCCCCGGGCGCATGTACGCCCAGATGGTCGGCCGCGTCCGCTGAGGTCCGTTCAAGGTCGGCCGGGAGCGCTCAGCCGCGCCAGGCGGCGAGGACCTCCTCGACCCGGGGGCGGATCCGCTCGCGGGCCGTCATCCTCGGCACTCCGGCCATCAGCAGCTCGTCGTAGTCGGTGTCCAGGTGGCGCACGCTTGCGATCACGGCGAGCGTGATGGCGTTCTCGTCCAGCGCCCGGGCGGCGGCGGTGCGGCCCACCCGCCCGCTCCCGCGTACGGCGGCGTGCGCAGCGATGGCCTCGGCCCGTTCGGCCGGGCAGCGGGGGAACAGGCGGCGGATCCGCTCCGCCATCCGGGTCTGGAACTCGGCGTCCTCATCGGCCCGGCGCTCACGGTCGCGCTCGCGGCGGCGCAGCCGCGCCTCCTCGTCGGCAAGGCACTGCTCCTCGGCCCGCGTCAGCGCGTCCTCCTCGACCAGCACGCCGAGCCGTTCGTATCGCTTGCGCCGCCGGTTGAAGCGGACCACCACCGCCGACAACCCGCTCTCCTTCTTGGCGCGGCGGCTCAGCGCCGCGTTCCCCGCCGGGAGGAAGCACAAGTGGTCCATGTCGGCGCAGGTCAGGCAGTGCGGCTGATCATCCTCCATGATCAGGTAAGGCCCGGTGTCCCCGCACCCGGCGCACGTCCACGCGTCCAGCGGCGCCACGGCCACGAGGTCGGGGGCCTTGCTCTGCCGGTCGGTGATCTGCCGCCGCCGTGCCTCGCTCAGCTCCGGAGACAGCCAGTGGACGCGGAAGGCGCGCTCCAGGTCGTCGTCGCCCGCCGCCGTGAAGCGCAGCGGCCGCCGGTCGCGGGTGCCCGCCGTGTATGTCGCCTCGCTCTCCAGCAGGTTCCTCGACAGGGCCCACGCGCGCAGATGCGACAGCGCCTCCGCCATCCGGCCGGCGTCCACGGCGGCCAGCTCTTCCAGGTTGCCGGTGCGGCCCTGCCGCCAGGTCTCCACGTGGCGGTCGTGCAGCCACCGCAGGCCGGTGAGCACGTCGATCGGGGTCACGTACTTGCGGGTGGCCAGGGCGATCTCCGCCGCCTGGGCGACCCGTCCGCCGAGCTTGCTGCGCATTCCTCCAAGACTGCCCTATGCCGGGGTGCGCGTACGCCGGTTCACGGCGGCCAGCAGCCCCACGGCCGCCAGGCTGGAGATGGTGGCCGACCCGCCGTACGACACGAACGGCAGGGGCAGCCCCGCGACCGGCAGCAGGCCCATGGTCATCCCGATGTTCACGAACGTCTGGAACGCCAGCCAGCACACCACACCGCCGGCCACCGCCGTCCCGAACGGCGTGGGGCTCTTGGCCGCGATCCACAGGCCGCGCCACAGCAGGGCGAGCATCAGCAGGATCACGCAGGCCGCGCCGACGAAGCCGAGCTCCTCGCCCGCGACCGTGAAGATGAAGTCGGTGTGCTGCTCGGGCACGAAGTGGCCCGCCGTCTGCTCGCCGTGGAACAGGCCCTTGCCGAGCAGGCCCCCCGAACCGATCGCGATCCTGGCCTGGGTGGCGTTGTAGCCCATGCCCATCGGGTCGGCGTCCGGGTCGGCCAGCACCATCAGGCGCTGGAGCTGGTAGGGCCGGATCAGGTCGAGTCGCCACACCAGGAGAACACCGGCGGCCCCGGCGGCGGCGAACGCCGCGAACCACCTCTTGGGCGCGCCGGACACCACGATCGTCCCGGTGGTCAGCACGAGGAAGACGAGCGCGGTGCCATAGTCGGGCTGCAGCGCGATCAGCCCGACCGGCAGCGCGGCCAGGCCGAGGGCGAGCAGCACGGCCCCGGCGCCCGGCCTGCGCTCGCCGTCGCGCGGCTCGCCCAGCGCCGTCGCCAGAGCCAGCACCGTGGCCGCCTTGGCGAACTCGGACGGCTGGAACTGCAGCCCGTCGCCGAGCACGATCCAGGCGTGCGAGCCGTTGACCGTACGGCCCAGTGGGGTCAGCACGGCGATCAGCCCGGCCAGCCCGAGCAGGTACAGCACCGGGACGTAGGCCCGCAGCATCCGCAGGTCGATCCGCGAGACGGCCCACAGGAGCGCGAATCCGATGCCCACGCTGAGCGCCTGCCGCTGCAGGAGCGTCGAGCCGGGGTCGTTGCGGGTGGCCGACCACACGAGCAGCAGCCCGATCGCCGACAACGCGGCCGCGGGCAGCACCAGGCCCCAGGCGGGGAAGACCGCGAGTCGTGCCCACGACCTGCGCCTGGTCGCCCGGCGCGACGGCAGCCGTACGGACAAGGGACCGAGTGTCGTCACCGCGCGCCACCCGCCCTGGAGAACGCGACCGGCGACAGGGAGGCGGCCCGCGTCCCCTTGCCGCTTTCCTTGGTGTGCTTCTTCGTGTCGTGCTTCTTCTCGCCGTCGTGGGTGAGGGCGGCGATGCCCTCCCAGATCTCCCTGGCGGCGGGGGCCGCGGTGGTCCCGCCCGTGCCGCCCTGCGAGACGACGACCACGACCACATATTTGGGCTTCTTCACCGGGCCGAAGGAGGCGAACCACGAGGTGTCCTGCCTGCCGTACGCCTCGGCGGTGCCGGTCTTCCCAGCCACGGGCAGCCGCTTGAAGGAGTAGCCCTTGAAGGCGCCCGCGGCCGTACCGGTGCGCGGCACCTCGGCGAGCGCGTCGCGGATGAACCGCAGCGTTTTGCGCGAGGCGTCGATCTTTCCCACGACGGGCGGGGTGATCGTGCGGACCACGGTGCCGTCGGGGCCCACGAGCTGCTTGCCGATCCTGGGGCTGAAGACCGTGCCGCCGTTGGCGAGCGCGGCGTATCCCCGGGCGAGCTGGAGCGGCGTCACCAGCACGTCGCCCTGGCCGATCGAGAAGTTGGCGGCGTCGCCCGCCCACCACACCCCGCCGGAGCGGCAGTTGTCCGTGGCGAGCGCCTTGAGGTAGGCCGCCCGCTTGCGGTCGGACATCTCCGGATAGCCGGTCTTGGCGCGGCGGCAGGAGTCCGCCTTGGTCCGCTCCCAGTTGGCCTTCTTCCAGGCGCGGTCGGGCACCCGTCCCGACGCCTCGTGCGGCAGATCGATGCCGGTGGGCGTGCCGAACCCGAACTCCCTCGCCATCTTCTGCATCGGGTCCTTGGGGTGTTCGACCGGCTTGAGGCCGCCGTCGCGCCGCCACATCCGGTCGGCGAACCGGTAGAAGATCGTGTCGCATGACACCACCAGCGCCCGGTGCATGTCCATCCGGCCGAGTGCGGCGCTTTCGAAGTTGTGGAACACCCGGCCGCCGATCGTGTAGCCGCCCGGGCAGTCGTAGGAGCCTCGCAGCGGGTAGCCCGCCTTCGCCGCCGCGGCCGTCGAGGTCACCTTCCAGGTGGAGCCCGGCGGCCACTGCCCCTGCACGGCCGCGCTGACCAGTGGCAGGCCCTCGTAGTCGCGCTGCGAGATGCCACCGGTCCACACGCTCGGGTCGTAGGTGGGATAGTCGGCGATCGCCGTCACCCGCCCGGTCTTCGCCTCCAGCACCACCGCCGCGCCGCTGTCGGCGGGCTCGCCCCGCTTGCGCGCGGCGGTCACCGCCCGGGTCAGCGCCCGCTCGGCCACCTCCTGGATGCGCGCGTCGATGCTGGTCACCAGCGTGTCTCCGGCCACGGCGGCCTCCTCGCGGATCAGGCCGGTGACCGTGCCCGTGCTGTCCACCGCCACCTGCCTGATCCCGGTGCGCCCGGCCAGCTCGCGGTCATACTGCGCTTCGAGGCCGTCGCGGCCGATCAGCTCCGGGCCTCCCTCGGGGTCGTCGGGGGAGGGCGGCTGCAGATAGCCGAGCACGTGCGCCGCGGCCGAGCCGAGGGGATAGGTCCTGACCGGCCGCAACGCCGTGCTGACGCCGGGGAACTCGTCCTGCCGCTCCGCGATCCACAGCGCCGTGCGCACGCTCACGTCGTCCGTGACCACGATCGGCTGGTACGGCGAGCCGGGCCAGCACGGCCGGGGCACGTCCGCGGCGCACAGCCGGGCACGGTCGGCGATCTCCTGGTAGGGGCGGCCCAGGGCCCGGGCGAGCCGGGTCAGCACGTCCTTCCCGCCGTCGGGCTGGTGGATGAGGGCCATGTAGTCCACCGACACCTGCGGTTTGGTCTCGTTGGCCACCAGCGGCCGGCCGCGTACGTCGAGGATCCGCCCCCGCACCGGCGGCAGGACGACCGAGCGGACCCGCGTCTCCGTGGCCGCTCTGGCGTACGACGGGCCGGTGACGATCTGCAGATACCACAGGCGGCCGAGCAGGGTCAGCATGAGCGCGGTCACCACGACGAACACGAGCGTGAGGCGGCCCCGGTGGACGGTCCTACGCAAGCCGCCTCCCCCGGCCGTACCGATCGCGTGAGGAGTCTCTGGGCACCCGCCCGAACGACCGGCGACGGGGCAGCAGGGCGAGCGCCGCCGCCATGAACGCGGCCAGTCCGGCGGTCCAGGCGACGGCGCCGGGCGCGAGGGCCGTGCCCCACGGCGTGCCGTCGAGCAGGGCCGCGAGCACGCCACCGGCGAGCGTCGTGCCCAGGGCCACGGCGGCGGCGACGGCGGCGCGCCGCCCGGCCGAGCCGTCCGCGGTGATCCGCGCGCACACCCACCCGGCCAGGCACATGACCAGGGCGAGCCGTCCGATGGTGTGGTCGGCGGGCGGCGCGACGTCGGCGGCCAGGCCCGCGGCGAACCCCAGGAACGCTCCCGCTCCCGGGCGCAGCAGCGGCGCGAGCGCGACGACGGCGACCAGCACGACGTCGGGCCCGCCGCCGGGCAGTGACAGACCGTTGACCACGGCGACCTGGAGCACCGGCGCGACGAGGACGACGAGCACGCACGCGACGACCGCCTTCATCACGCCCCCTTCTTCGCGGCGTCTGCGCCCCGGCCGACCGGCGCGTCCACGGCCGCGGCGTCCGGCAGCGGCCCCAGCACCACGGTGACGAGGTCGAGCGCGGTGAAGCGGACGAAGGGCCGCACCAGCGCCGTCCTGGTCAGCGCGTCCGGCGCGGGCTCGACCGTGACCACCGTGCCGATCGGCACGTCCGGCACGTACGGCCGCATGTCGCGCGAGCCCAGCGTCACCACCCGGTCGCCGGGCTTCACCTCGGCGGAGGCGTTGAGCAGGCTCAGCCGCAGCAGCCCGTGCTCGGGGACGCCCGTCACCAGGCCCACCTCACGCGAGCCCTCCAATCGGGCCCCGATCGAGGCGCCCGAGGCCGTGGCGAGCTGCACCGTCGCCGTGCCGGGGCCGGAGCGCAGGATCCGGCCGACCAGCCCGTCGCCGTCGAACACGGTCATGTCGCGGGTCACGCCGGCCTCCGAGCCGGTGTCGACGGTGACCGTGCCGTCCCGGCCGAAGCCGATGACGTGGGCCGGCACGACCTGGTAGCCGTCCGCCTGGGCGGGGGACGGGGTCGTGCGCCGGGCGGCGAGCAGGTCGGCGCGCAGCCGGGCGTTCTCGCGTTCGAGCTCCGCCAGGCGGTGCTCGCCCGACGCCCAGCGGACGCCCGCGGACGCCGCGTCCTCCAGCCCGCCGAACACGGCCGACCCGAACGCCCGCAGCGGTTCGAGCGGGGTGACGGTGTCGGCGGCGATCAGGGCGGCGGAGACGAGCGCGAGCAACACGGGCGCCCGGCGACCGGAGGAGCGACCGGAGGATCTCATCGACGCGTTTCGGGGAGGAACACGTCCTGCATCTCGTCGAAACGCTCGACGCACCGGCCCGCGCCCAGCACCACCGACTGGAGCGGCTGGTCGACGAGGTTGATCGGCATGCCGATGGCCTTTTCGAGCCGCTCGTCCAGCCCGTCGAGCAGCGCGCCGCCGCCGGTCAGCACGATGCCGTTGTCGATGAGGTCGCCCGCCAGCTCGGCCGGGCACTGGTCGAGCGTGCTCTGCACGGCGTCGATGATCGTCTGCACCTGGTCCTCGATCGCCTCCCTGACCTGCGCGCGGTTGATCGTCGCGGTCTTCGGCAGGCCGGTCACCAGGTCGCGGCCCCGGATCGGCATCGGTGTGGTCTCGTCGCCGCCCGGCCGCGCGCTGCCCAGTTTGATCTTGACGTGCTCGGCCGTACGCTCGCCGAGCATCAGGGAGTGTTCCTTCTTGACGTAGTTGACGATCGCCTCGTCGAGTTCGTCGCCGCCGACCCGCACGGACTTCGACACGACCACCCCGCCGAGCGAGACGATCGCGACCTCCGTCGTGCCGCCGCCGATGTCCACGACCATGTTGCCGGTCGTGTCGCCCACGTTGAGCCCCGCGCCGATCGCCGCGGCCATCGGCTCCTCGATGATGTGGACGCGGCGGGCGCCCGCCTCGTACGCCGCCTCCCTGACCGCCCGCTGCTCGACGCTCGTGGTGCCGCTCGGCACGGCCACGACGACCCGGGGCTTGGCCAGGTAGCGGTTCTTGTGCGCCACCTGGATGAAGTGCCGCAGCATGCGCTCGGCCGCGTCGAGGTCGGCGATCACGCCGTCCTTGAGCGGGCGCAGCGTGGCGATGTGGGGCGGGGTCCGCCCGATCATCTCCTTCGCCGCCGTCCCGACCGCCACGATCCTGTCCGTGTGCAGGTTGACCGCCACCACCGACGGCTCGTCGAGGACCACGCCCTTCTTGCGTACGTACACGAGCGTGTTGGCCGTGCCGAGATCGACCGCCATGTCCCGGCCGAGCAATCCCCACGGGAAACCCATCGCCGACCAGCTTTCAGAAAGGAGGGAGAGCACGCGTGATCGCTGCCCGGCGGCCCTGCCTCTAAACAGAACGGTCCCTCCCGTACGAACCGGACGGCTAGGCGACGCTGAGATAGAGGTCTCTCGCCAGCTTCGTCACCCGCTGGGCCGACTGCGTGAAGGACGCCCCCGAGGGCTGCAGGGTGAGCACCACCATGATCAGCCGGTCGCCGATCACGCCAGTAGTGTGGAGCACCGGACGGCCGAAATCAACCGGGTTGCCGCTTATTGTGATCGCCCCGATACGGTACGACGTCGCCTTCGCGCGGGTGCACTTGACGGGAGGAACCGCGCCGAATCCGGACCAGCCCTGCTTGATCGCCCAGGGCCGGGGGACGGCGCGGGGGATGCCGAAGAACTGGTCGAAGCCGTCGCGGGCGCACTGCGACGCCTTGCGCAGGTTGCCGAGGACGAAGTCGCGGACGCGGGGCTCGGCCCGCCGCAGCAGATACCGGTAGACGAGCGCGATGTCGGCCGCGCTGATGGCCGTGTAGCCCCAGAAGCCGGGTTTCGCGGCGGGCGGCGGGGCGGTTTCGGTCAGGCCGATCCTGCGCGCCATCCGCCGTACGATCTCGCCCTGGCCGCCGCGCCGCCACAGGGCGGTCGCCGCATCGTCGTCGCTGCCGCGGAGCATGGGCGTCAGCAGCGCCATGTCCCGGGCCGGGATCTTCCCCTTGTGCCGTTCCAGATAGTCGGTGGCGATGAGGATCTTCACCACCGACGCCGACCGGAACCGGTGGTGCGCCTGCTTCTGGGCGACCGTCTTGCCCGTGGTCACGTCGACCACGGCGTATCCCGCCGTCACCCCGGCCGGCACCTGTACGGGCTTCACCGGCGACCGCACCGGACGGCCCGCCGACGCGTCCCTGGTCGCTCCAGCGCCGCGCCCGGCGGAACCGGCCGGATCCGGCGAGGTGGCCGGGGACCGCGCGCCCTGCACGGCCGGGATCGTCGTTCCGGCCGCCGTCGCGGCGCCGTCCGAGGATCGCGTGGCCGCCGCGCGCGCCGAGCGCGTGGCGTTGCCCTCCGCCGCGCAGCCGGTCAGGAACGCCGGGAGCACGGCGGCGACGGCCAGGACGGCGGCGGTTCTCGATCGCTTCATCCGGCCATGCCTACCAGATCGGCTCCCGGCCGCGGGGGGAAATATGCGGCAAGCGCCGGTTGTCCGGAGCGGGGTCAGCGGCCGTCGAGGAGGGGCTGCTTCGGATCCCAGCGGGTGCCGTCGGCGGCGTCCCTGCGCCGCCGGGCGATCGCCGACAGCGCTTCAAGCACGACCCGGTTGCCCAGGTAGGCCGTGATGTCCGCGTGGTCGTACGGCGGGGCCACCTCGACGATCTCCAGGCCGACGACGGGCAGCTCATAACAGGTCCGGCGTACGGCGTCGAGGAGCTGGCGGGCCGACAGGCCGCCCGGCTCGGGCGTGCCGGTGCCCGGCGCGTGGCCGGGGTCGCAGACGTCCACGTCGACCGACAGGTAGACCCCGTCGCAGTCGTCGAGCGCGATCGCGTACGCCTCGGTGAGGCACTCGTCGAGGCCCCTGGCGACGATCTCGGTCATCTCGTACGACCGCATGCGCTGCCCGGCCATCCAGTCGAGGATCTCCGGCCCCGGCCAGTAGCCGCGCAGGCCGATCTGCAGGAAGCGGTCGCCCCGGATGGCCCCCGACTCGATGAGCCGCCGCATCGGCTGCCCGTGGCCGTGCAGGTGGCCGAACTCGATGTCGCCGGTGTCGGCGTGGGCGTCGAAGTGGAGCATGGAGATCCGGCCGAAGCCGTGGTGGCGGGCGACGCCGGTCGCGTCGGGCAGGGCGATCGTGTGGTCGCCGCCGAGGACGACGGGGATCGCCCCGGAGGCCGCGATCCTGGCGACCGCGTCCTCGATCGCGCGCAGGCTGCCCTCGATGTCCCCGGCGTAGGTCTCCACGTCTCCTGCGTCCAGCACCCGCAGGTCCTTGAGGGCGTCCACCCGCAGCGCCAGGCTCGGGCGGGAGCCGTCGTGGGGGAGATAGCAGGTCTGCCGGATGGCGTTCGGGCCGAAGCGTGCGCCCGGCCGGTGGGAGGTGCCGCCGTCGAACGGCGCGCCCAGGATGACGACGTCGGCGTCCGCGTAGCCGGCCGGATCGTCGAGGTCGCACCGCTCGACGCCGAGGAACGTGATGTCGGGGCCGAACATCTGGCCGTAGCGGGACACGCTGACTCCTGGGATCAAACCGGCCTTATCGGACACCACATGCTATTGGCCGACAGAGCTGACGGGCCGCATCTCGGTGAGGAACGGATCGAGCAGGCCCGGGGTGGCCGCGGCGGCCAGACGCAGCGCCTCGGCGAGCTCCACGTCGAGCACGTGGTAGCCCTGCCTGCCCGCCGCCGTGGTCGCCGTCAGCGTCGCCAGGCCGGCCCTGCGCTGGAAGAACGACCGCTCGATGTTCCAGCCGATGACGCCGTCGCACTCCAGCGCCACCCGGCGACGGGAGAACGAGCCCCAGCGGGTGACCAGATATCCGGACGTCAGAGCGTGGCCGAGCGAGTGGTAGCGGTCGGCGGCGAGCAGGGCGGTCAGCGGCAGCAGCGCGGCGGCCGTGAGCCACGTCCACGAGGGCAGCCCGGCCCACCACCACAGCGCGAGCAGCACGGCCAGCACCAGCGCGTGCACGCCGTACGCGCGGGTGAACCTGCGGCGCAGCGCGGCTGGGCCGTGGGGGATCAGGGGCGTGGTGACCGGCGAGGCATCGGAGCCTGCGGAGGCGGCTCCGGAGACACGGGGGAGCACGAGCCGGGCCACCGACACGGCCTCCGCGCGTGGCGCGGGCGGCAGCAGCAACGATCCGCCGCGCTGGGCGCCCTGCGCCGCCCGCAGGCCGGTCGTCACCGCGGACAGGCGGGCCCCGCGTACGGCACGCAGCAGCAGTGGCTCGGTGACCTCGACCCCGCGCAGCCGCCGTTCCTCGATGGTGGTGGCCCTCCTGGTCAGCAGCCCGCGGGTCACGTGGAGGGTGCCCTCGGGGTGCCGGGTCAGCCGGAAATGGCCGAAGGCCAGGACGTAGCCGAGCGTGGAGGCGACGCTGACGAACACCACCAGCACGAGCACCACCGTCGCGATCTCCAGCGGGAGCGACATCTCCCGGAACCACCGCCAGGTCTCCTGGACGGGCCCGACCTTGCCGAGATCGACGTTGCCCTCCGAGACCAGGCGGGACACGAACCCGGCGACGACGCCCACGGTGACGAGCCCGGACATCGTGAACGGCCCGAACCTCACCCACTCGGGACGCATCCGCGCGAGTTCGGCCTCCACGACCGGCATGCCGGAGGGGACGGCAGGCGCGGCGGAGGCGGCGGGGGCCGCGGCGGGAGCGCGGTGCAGCAGCTCCACGCGCAGGCGGGCGGCCTCGGCGGCGCTCAGCGCGTCGAGCTTGAGCCGGCCCTCGTGCCTGCGCTCCGACGTGCCCGTTCCCACCTCGACCCGGGCCAGGCCGAGCACCCGGTGCAGCACGTGGGAGGTGACGTCCACCGTGCGGACCCGGTCGCGGGGCACGGTCACGACCTTGCGGGTCACCAGGCCGCGGCGGACCTGCACATGCTCAGGGGTGATGCGGTAGGTCGTGGTGAACCAGCGGAGCATGCCGAGCACGACCATGAGGCCGACGCCCGCGAGGCTCCACCAGTGGCCCTGCCCGCCGCTGCTCGTCCCCGCGATCAGCAGGCCGAGCAGCGCCGGGGCGGCCCGCACGACCTCCTGGACCGGATGGATCACCAGCATGCGCGGGCTCAGCCGCCGCCAGGCCAGGGTCGCATCGGCGACGTCGATCACGTGGCGTCACCCGCCGTCGCCTGCGCGGTGGCGGTGAGCTCGGCGACCAGGCGCTGGGCCGTGTCCCGGTCGAGGCCCCCGATCTTGATCGGGCCGGCCGCGGAGGCGGTGGTGACGGTGACGTTGGCCAGGCGGAAGAGCTGCTCCAGCGGGCCGCGCTCGCTGTCCACGGTCTGGATGCGGGAGACCGGGGCGATGCGCCACTCCTGCTTGAACCAGCCCGACTGGGTGAACACGGCCGCGGAGGTGGCCTCCCAGCGGTGCACCCGATAGCGCCATTGCGGCATGATCGTGACGTGCGCCACCGCGACGACGGCGGTGAGCACGAGAACGGTCACATGGCCGGCGACCGACAGACCGGTCCCGTCGCTGTCGGTCACGAGCCAGACGACCTGGGCCGCCAGGATGACCAGCCAGCCGATGGCGGCCCGTGCGGCCCAATACCAGACGGCGGTACGGCTCACGCGGTGCTGAGGAGATCGGAGGGTCGGCGTGTCCACGCCTCAACTCTGCCTGATCGCGCGCGCTATGGCGTAGTCAGGCCGATCCCGGTTTTCCCAGGACAAATGTCATGTCCCCCGTGGCGGGGTCAGAGGGCGGACAGCAGCTTGTGGACGTGCGAGAGCGGGTCGGCGCCGACCGGGCGGACGGCGACCGTGGACACGCCCGCCTGCCACATCGCCCTGACCAGGGTGGCCGCCTCCTCCGGCGAACCGGCCGCCATGACGACCTCCTCCGGGGCGACCTGGAGGAACCCGGCCTGCTCCTCGGCCGCCTTCCGCAGGGCCGCGCGTGCGTCGTCGCCGACGTAGAGATGGACGAACGCCACCACTTCATGATCTCCGGTCGCGCCGATCCCCTCGATCATCGACCGCAGCCGTTCCGGGGTGAAACCCTCGGGGAGGATGGTGCCCTGGGCGACCCGTCCCGACAGGGCCAGCGAGCGCGGGTTCACCACTCCGGCGAGCACGGGCGGCGGCTCGGCCGGCGGATGGACGAGGCGGACGCCGTCCAGGCCGACCTCGCGTCCGTGCAGGGTGACGGTCTCACCGCGCAGCAGCGCTCGTACGGACGTGATCGTCTCCTCCAGCAGCGACAGCGGCGACGCGGCTGCGGCGCCCACCTGGCGCATCCACGCCTGCACGCCGTGCCCGATCCCGGCGGCCAGCCGCCCGGGGTGGAGGCGGGCCAGGTTGGCCAGCTCCATCGCCAGCAGCATCGGATTGCGCAGGGGCGCCGGGGTGATGCCGATGCCCACGCGCAGCCGCGAGGTCGCGGCCAGCGCCGTGGCGGCCGAGGAGATCGCGCCCGTCCAGCCGAGGTCCTCCACCACCCACAGGTCGGAGACCGTCGTCCCGTCCAGCTCCGCGGCGAACGACGGGAGCGACTCCGGCGGGAGATCGCGGTCGAAGACGACTCCAAGCCTCACGGGCGGCCCTCCAGGAGAGATCGACTCTAGGGGCTTCGAGTATCCAGGACGGAGGGAACCAGTGCATACCAGGATGCTCCGCATAAATCGGCCGGGCTGCCGAGCGGCTGGGCAGCGCCCTGGAGCGGGTGGTTCGCCCGTCCCACAGGGGGAACAGAGGAGGGCCGGGCCGCGGTGGGCCCGGCCCGGATCATGGTGGCACCGGCCGTACGGCCGTCACTCGCCCGCGCCCTCGGCGGGGCGGTTGGCCTTCTTCGCCTGCTTCGCCGAGCGGGCTTCCTTGATGGCCATCCTCTTCGCCTTGCCGGTGGACTTCGCGGGCTTCTTCTTCTGAGCGTCGTCAGCCATGATTCCCCCGAATGTCGATGATGCGCCTTATGTGCGCATCTGAGGGGGTTGATACCCAAGTGGGCAGTAAGACACCCGGCGGCTCGCGCCTCGAAGACGCGAGCCGTACCGATGGGCCAGGTCAGACCATCTGGCGCTGCTCGGCGCTGAGCGGCGCGGCGATGTCCTCCAGCGAGCGCCGGGCGGCCTCCACACCCATGAACCACTGCACCAGCCCGGCCGCCATCATCAGGCCGGCGCCGATGACATAACCGACCACGACGTTGCCGACGACCCCGCTCTCCACCAGGCGGCCGAACAGCACGGGCCCGATGATGCCGCCGAGCCCGGTGCCCACGGCGTAGAACAGCGCGATCGCCAGTGCCCTGGTCTCCATCGGGAAGATCTCCGAGACCGTCAGGTAGGCGCTGCTCGCCCCGGCAGAGGCGAAGAAGAACACCACCATCCAGCAGGCCGTGAGGGTCATCGGGGTCAGCACGCGCGCGTCGAACAGCGCGGCGGTGCCCAGCAGGAGCAGGCCCGACAGCACGTAGGTGCCCGAGATCATCGTGCGGCGGCCGACCGTGTCGAAGAACCGGCCGAGCAGGACCGGGCCGAGGAAGTTCCCGATCGCGATCGGGACGAGATACCAGGGCGTGCTGCCATCCGGCACCTTGAAGAACGTCGACAGCACCAGCGCGTACGTGAAGAAGATCGAGTTGTAGAGGAACGCCTGGCCGACGAACAACGACAGGCCGACGGTCGTGCGCTTGGGATAGCGGCGCAGCAGCGTGGCCGCCACCTCCGCCAGCGGGGTGTGGGTCCGCTGGTTGATCCTGATCTCCCCGTGCGCCGCTTCGAGCGCCCTGCCGCTCTCCTCGCGGACCTTCCTCTCGATGCCCCCCACGATCTGTTCGGCCTCTTCGCCGCGGCCGTGGATGAACAGCCAGCGCGGGCTCTCCGGCACGGTTCTGCGTACCAGCAGGATCGCCACGCCGAGCACGGCGCCCAGGCCGAACAGCAGGCGCCAGCCGAGACCGGCCGGCAGCAGGCTCGTGTCGAGCGCCGGGATCGCGATGAGCGCGCCGAGCGCGGTGCCGAGCCAGAAGGAGCCGTTCACCACCAGGTCGACCGTGCCGCGCACGCGGGCCGGGATGAGCTCGTCGATCGCCGAGTTGATCGCGGCGTACTCGCCCCCGATGCCGGCGCCGGTGAAGAACCGGCACAGGTAGAAGTACCAGGCGTCGTGCGAGAACGCCGTGGCCACGGTGGCGGCGAGATAGACGGCGAGCGTCACCAGGAAGAGCTTCTTGCGCCCGAACCGGTCCGTCAGGTGACCGAAGAAGAGAGCGCCGAGACACGCTCCCGCGACGTACACGCCGGCGGCGATCCCGACCTCGCTCTCGGTGAGCCCCAGCCCGCTGTCCGGGTTCGTGATCCGGGGGCCGATGACCCCGACGATGGTCACTTCGAGCCCGTCGAGGATCCAGACGGTGCCGAGTCCGATGAGCACGAGCCAGTGCCAGCGGGCCCAGGGGAGCCGATCCAGCCGCGCGGGAATGTCGGTGCTTATTTGCGCCATATCGTCCCCTTCTCCGGAAGATATGGCGCCCGTCTACCCCGGATCCGGCCAGAAATTCGTGTCAGGCCGTCGTCGTGCTCTCGCTCTCCACGCCTCTGGGCGGCGGTACGGCGGCGTCGTGCCCGACCTCGAACCACACGGAGACCCCGGTGCGGCTGGCCGACACGCCCCACCGGCGGGTGAACAGGTCCACGAGGTGGACGCCGCGGCCCGGCGTGAGTTCGGGAGACGTCCAGCACCCGCAGCCCTGGGTCGACAACGTGACGCGGGCCGCGGCGGGCGTGGCCAGGACCGACACGCCGTACCCCGGCGGGCGCCCGCACGAGGCGGCGTGCCGCAGCGACTCGGCGACCAGCTCGCCGATCAGTTGCACGGCGTCGTCGCGGCAGGGGTGGCCGTCACCGAGACGGTTCGCCACGAACCGCCGGGCGGCCCGCACCCGGGAGGGGTCTCCCGAGAAGGGGTGTGAGATCGCGATTCTCCCCGTGAGGTTGAGAATTGTCATCCCGTGATAACTCCCTGTGCACCCGCCTGCGGATGGCGATTCGAGGTCCGTGCAAGACTTCGTTCATCCTGCACTTTGCAAAACGGCTACGCAATATGGCGAATGCACGATTGCATAGTTTCCTTTTGCGGCGAAAGGGAGAGTTCGGTCCATGAGGGGAGTTGGCGGCCCTACTGTCCGGCTCCGTCGGCTTTCCGGCGAGCTGACGCGGCTGCGGCGCGAAGCGGGGTTCGCCCGCGAGGAGGTCGCGCGACGGCTCGGCATGGCGGCCTCCACCGTCTATCGGATCGAGACCGGCCACACCCGCCCGCATGCCCGGACCATCCGCGACCTGCTCGACCTCTACGCCGTCGAAGGCTCCGAACGCGACGCGCTGATCGCGCTGGCCAGGGACGCCGCCCGGCGGGGATGGTGGCGCGCCTACGACGACGTCCTGCCCGGGCCGTACGTCGGGCTGGAGTCCGAGGCGTCGTCGGTGCGCAACTACGAGCCGCTGCTGGTTCCCGGGCTGCTCCAGACGGAGGACTACGCCCGCGCGGTCATCGGCGCAGCCCTCGTCAAGGACCCGGCGGAGATCGAGCGCCGGGCGGCGGCCCGGATGGAGCGCCAGCGCCGCCTGACCGGGCCGACCCCGCTGGAGCTGTGGGCCGTCATCGACGAGGCCGCGCTGCGCCGCCCCGTCGGCGGGCCGGCCGTGATGGCCGAGCAGCTGCGCAGGCTGCAGGAGATGGCCGTCCAGCCGAACGTCACCGTGCAGGTGCTGCCGTTCGACGCGGGCGCCTACCTCGGCATGGGCAACCCCACGGCGATCCTGGCCTTCCCCGATCCCGGCGACGCCGCCGTCGTGCTCCTGGAGAACATGAGCGGCGAGCTCTACCTGGAGGACCCCGCCGAGATCCGCGGATACGTCCAGGTCTTCGATCATCTTCGTGCCGCCGCGCTCGGCCCGGAGAAGTCCATGGAAATGATCAACTCGGTCGAGAAGGAGATGGCAGGACGATGAGGGGACTCGTACCGGCGGACGACCTGGCCTGCGCGGTCTGGCGCAAGGCGGCGCGCTCGAACACCGTCGGCAACCAGTGCGTGGAGGTCGCGCGCCTGCGCGACGGCGTCGCCGTGCGCGACTCGAAGGATCCCCAGGGACCCCGGCTGATGTTCACCCCCGGGGAGTGGGAGGCGTTCATCGAAGGGGTGAAGGGCGGGGAGTTCGACCTGTCCTGAGCACTCCCGTCCCCGTAGGGCCCGTCTCCGTCGCTCGATGGAGCGGGCCGTACGGCTTGCTGGGGGATGCGGTGGGGCTCGGGTGGGAATGGGTGGCGCTTCGCCGGGCAGGAGACCTGGCATGCGACGAGAAGACGACCGATACATCGATACCGAGGGCGAGCCGGACTTCGCCGAGGAGTGGACTCCGTCCGCCACCGACCCGCCGAACGCTGAGCCGGACGACAAGAACCCCGACGAGCGCTGGGACAAGCCGACAGAGGTGTGAAGGAGGACCGCCATGACCATGGGAGTCGACCCGCGGGACCTGAGCGACGAGGACCTGATCCGCGAGCTGCGCCACCTGCACGAGACCCGGTCTGACACGCTCTTCCACGGATCGGACGACGCGCTGGAGCACCACACCTCGCGTATGCAGGAGCTGGAACGCGAATACCTCGAACGCTACCCGGACCGGCAGGTCGATCCGGAGCGACTCCGCGAGGGGGCGAGGCAGCGCAGTGCCTGACAAGGAGAGCGCGGCGCCTGACGCGGTGCCTGGCGGGGAGAGCGCGGTGCCTGGTGGGGAGAGCGGGGCGCCTGGTGGGGAGAGCGGGGCGCCTGGCGGGGAGAGCGGGACGCCTGATGAGGACAGCCTGGAGGACGTCCAGGAGATGACGACGGCGGATATGACGGTCTACGAGGCCGTCGCCGCTCTGAACATGGAAAACCGGCCCGCGACCGTCGCCGCCGTCGCCGCGATGACCGGGTTTCCCGAAGACTCCGTACGGCGATGCCTCGGCACGCTGACCGACGGCGGCAGGCTGGTGCCGGAAGGGGACGCCTACACCCTCGGCACCCACGACTGGGGGCTCGAATACTGAGCGCAGGGACGGCGTCGAAGTGGTGCTGCGGGACGGGGCGGGTGCCGCGTGCTGGGCTTCGTGAGGCTGTCGTGAAGCGGAGGGCTACACCGAGGCTGGTTGTGCTCGCGGCCGGCAAAGGTGGGTGTGCTCAAGAGCCCTTTTGATTCGTAGCCGCACTCCGCTTCGTGTTCACAGGCGGGCTTTGCTCTACCCGTTGCTCCACCCATCCTTTGCCCGACCACATTGCCCAACCGCGACGCTCACGGGCGGGCGGGTGCTCCGGCCGGCCGTGATAGTTGCGGTCTGGTGAGCCTCGGGAGCGGCCATCGCGGGCGCGGTGGTACAGGGCACGGTCTTACGCCGGCCTCCGCACCCGCCCGCCCCCGGCGCAGGCGCCGGCGGCGTGGCGGGGCGGGGCCGTAAAGATCATGAGCAGGCGGAGGCGAGCTGCTGGGTCGCCTGGATGGCCTTCTGGCCCGACTCCGCGAGCTTGGTCGCGGCGGCCGGGTCCGAAAGGTCGATCTTGAAGGACCCCCACGAGTCGGCCAGACCGGTGAGCGTCACCTTCAGGTCGCCGTCGGCCTTGCCCGACAGCTCCTTGAGCTGCGCGGCCAGATCACTGGTCGCGGCGTTGAGGCCCTTGATGTCGCCGGCCGCGCCGGCCGCCTTGGAGCTGTAGTCGGTGAACGCCTTGGTCGCCTCCTCGCAGACGGCCGTCTGGCCCCCGCTGCAGGCGGCGGTCAGACCGAGAAGGGCGGACGCCGCGACGACGGCGAGGCTGTTCCTGAGGATGTTCATGGTGCCTTCCTGGGAGATCTGCAACACGGCAGACGCTAGGAATCACCTCTTTCACAGTGCTTTCAGCCCGCTTGCAACCGTGTCATCGAAGATCCTTGGCACGGCCGTTCCGCGTCGTATGCTTGCCGCCATGACGCGACGGCTTGCGGAGGTTGCGAAGAAGGTCGGGGTCAGCGAGGCCACGGTGAGTCGCGTCCTCAACGGCAAGGCCGGGGTATCCGAGGCCACCCGAGAGGCCGTGCTGACGGCCCTCGACGTGCTCGGGTATGAGCGGCCCACGCAGTTGCGCGGCGAGCGTGCCCGCCTTGTCGGGCTCGTCCTGCCCGAGCTGCAGAACCCCATCTTCCCGGCGTTCGCCGAGGTCGTCGGCGGGGCGCTGGCCCAGCAGGGGTTCACCCCCGTGCTGTGCACCCGTACGGTCGGTGGGATCTCCGAGGCCGACTACGTCGATCTTCTGCTGCAGCAGCAGGTGTCCGGCGTGGTCTTCGCCGGGGGGCTCTACACCCAGACCGGCGTCGTCCACGAGCACTACCTGCGGCTGGTCGAACGGCGGCTGCCCACCGTGCTGGTCAACGCGGCCGCCGATCACTGGGACTTCCCCCGGGTCTCCTGCGACGACACGATCGCGGTGGAGCAGGCGCTCGGTCATCTGCGCGCGCTCGGCCACCAGCGGATCGGCCTCGTCGTCGGCCCCGCCGACCACATGCCGTCCATCCGCAAGCTGGAGGCGTTCCGGGCCGCGGGCGGCGAGCTGGTCGAGCACACGATGCACTCGCTGGAGGGCGGCCACGCGGCGGCGCTGAAGCTCGTGCGGCAGGACGTCACCGGGATCATCTGCGGCAGCGACCCGCTGGCCCTCGGGGCGATCCGCGCGGCGCGGCGGGCCGGCCGGCGCGTGCCCCAGGACATCTCTGTCGTGGGATATGACGACTCCGCGCTCATGACGTGCGTGGACCCGCCGCTGACTACCGTACGTCAGCCGATCGAGGCGATGGGCCGGGCCGCGGTGGAGCTGCTGGTCAGCCAGATCGAGGGCGCCGCCGTCGCCACCGGCGAGCTGTTGTTCGAGCCGGAGCTTGTCGTCCGCTCCTCCACCGGCCGCGTCGGCGTCCCCGTCTCCTGACGGCCCACCGAGGGGGTCATGCTGTGTGGGGGAGCCCGGAGGAGGAGGCGTCCACTCCTCCTCCGGGCGTCCCGTTCCGGGTTACGAGGCGTACGCCTCGAACTCGGAGATCTGGGCGGCCGGCCAGCCGGTGTTCCCGGTGACCGTCACCCGGACATACCGGACGTTGGCGGTGGAGAACGGGATGCTCACTGTGTTGCCCGAGGCGGGGTCGAACGTGCGGCCTGCCGAGGGGGACAAGGTGGTGTAGTTGGAGCCGTCGGTGCTGCCGAGGATGGACAGGGTTTGGGTGCGGGTGGCCCAGGCGGAGCTCGGCGGCAGTTTGAGCACTACCCGCTGGATCGGGGTCACCGCGCACAGATCGACGGTGATCGACTGGGGGAAGGCGTTGTTGGCCGACTCCCAGTAGGTCGAGGTGTCTCCGTCGGTGGCGTTGGCCGGGGCGTACGTCTGGGTGCTGCTGGTCGCCGTGACCGCCTTGCCCCGGGCGAGGTCGCCGCTGCCGGGAGCGCACGTCGTCGGGGTGGGCGAGGGAGAAGGACTGGGGGAGGCGGACGGCGAGGGGCTCGGGCCGGGGGTGGCGCCGGTGCCGTACACCTCGAAGGCCGACAGCTGCCCGGCCGGCCAGCCGGTGTTCCCGGTGACCGTTACCCGGACATACCGGACGTTGGCGGTGGAGAACGGGATGCTCACTGTGTTGCCCGAGGCGGGGTCGAACGTGCGGCCTGCCGAGGGGGACAAGGTGGTGTAGTTGGAGCCGTCGGTGCTGCCGAGGATGGACAGGGTTTGGGTGCGGGTGGCCCAGGCGGAGCTCGGCGGCAGTTTGAGCACTACCCGCTGGATCGGGGTCACCGCGCACAGATCGACGGTGATCGACTGGGGGAAGGCGTTGTTGGCCGACTCCCAGTAGGTCGAGGTGTCTCCGTCGGTGGCGTTGGCCGGGGCGTACGTCTGGGTGCTGCTGGTCGCCGTGACCGCCTTGCCCCGGGCGAGGTCGCCGCTGCCGGGAGCGCACGTCGTCGGGGTGGGCGAGGGAGAAGGACTGGGGGAGGCGGACGGCGAGGGGCTCGGGCTGGGGCCGCTGCCGTCGTAGATGTAGTTGGGCTCGGGCCACTGGCCGGTGCAGACGGTGGAGCTCAGGCTCCAGCCGGAGTTGCCCGTGCCGTACGCGGGGGCGAACCCGGTGCCGACGCAGTTGTGGATGGCCACGCCCGCGCCGATGTGGGCCGCGCTCACGTTGGTGAAGGTCGCCTTCGCCGCCGCCTGCGCCTGGATCAGGTACGTCCCGGTGCCGTCCACGTTCACGTTCGAGAAGTTGACGGTCTGGGTGCTGCCCTCGATGAACTGGATGGCCTCGTAGGAGCTGTCGATGACGTCGGTGTCGGTCACGTTGATCGTGGCGTTGACCGGCTCGTTGAGCGCGTCGAACCAGATCGCGCCGACGCCGAAGTTCCAGTTGTAGTCGCTGTTGCCGGCCCGGATCAGGGTGTTGCGGGCGACGCTGATCGTGCCGGCGACGGCCGTGCCCTGACCGGAGTTCACCCCGGGATAGCGGTTGGCGACGTGGATGCCGCCGCCGTTGGTGACGGTGTCGCTCACCACGTTGTCGGTGATCTTTATGTCCCGGCCGCCGTACGTGACGATGTTGTTGGCCAGCACCGGCGCGACCACGGTGTTGTGGGTGAACGCGTTGTTCACGTTGGCGATCCGGTCGGGCCACATCGCCAGGCCGTCGTCGCCGCTGTTGCGCACGAAGGTGTTGGTCACCGTCGAGTTGGTGACTCCCGTGTGGAAGTTCACGCCGTCGGCCGTCTGGTCGAGGATGCGGCTGTTCTTCAGCGTGAAGTTGTCCATCGGGCCGTCCATCCAGGCCCCGACCTTGGTGTGCTGGATCCACAGGTTGTCGACGACCGAGTCGGTCATCGCGCCCCCGAGGGCGTTGACCTGGTCATCGTCCACCCGCTCGGTGATGTCACCGATGATCGCGAAGTCCCGCAGGGTGACGTTGCGGCTCGGCCCGCCCGCCTCGTGCGGCCGGATCGGGCCGGTGTAGCCGCCGCCGCTCACGTACTTGCCGTAGATGCCGACGGCGCGGTTGCGCTGGGTGGGGTGGCGGCCGGTGAGCACGCTGTACCAGGGCCCGGCGCCGCGCAGCGTGACCCCGTCCACGACCACGTGATCCCACAGGGTGTACGTCCCCTCCGGGATGTAGACCTCCTTGCCCTGGGCCTTCCCGGCGTCGACGGCGGCCTGGAAGGCGGCGGTCGAGTCGCTCGTGCCGTTGCGATCGGCGCCGAAGTC
The DNA here is from genome assembly GCF_036186745.1 of Microbispora hainanensis. Lineage (NCBI taxonomy): Bacteria > Bacillati > Actinomycetota > Actinomycetes > Streptosporangiales > Streptosporangiaceae > Microbispora > Microbispora hainanensis. The sequence continues at coordinate 4,136,296 of NZ_CP108086.1, forward strand.
GTCGACCGACAGCGACCCGGCGGGCCGGGGGATCGCGTCCGGCACGAGCTCGAAGTCGGCGACGTCCACGACGAACCACGGCGCTGTCGAGGTGGAGGCCACCTGAATCCTGACCTTGGTCCCCGCCGCCAAGGTGGACCCGAACATCGTCCGCGTCTCGTCGTAGAAGTGGTGCGGCTTGTCGCCGGGCGAGTTGCCGAACGGATAGCCGCCGTAGAACCAGCCATACCGGGAGGTGAACTGCAGGTCCTTGAGCTTCGTCCCGTTGATCCGCAGATCGACCGGCGCCGTGATGCCCGTTCCGGCCGCGTTGTCCGGCACGCTGTAGCGCACCGTCATCGCGTTGGCGGGCTTGGGCAGGGTGAACTCGACGTACTCTCCCGGCGCGTCGAGCCGTACGGCCCGGCGGCCCGACGCCTCGGACGGCAGGTGGGTGTAGACGCGGTCCGGGCCGATCTGCTCGCCGTTGGTCGCGGCGGCCTCGGCCTCGATCTCCGTGAACGGCACGGTCGCGCCTCTTCCCGGGATGGAGAAGGGCGACGGCGAGGTCGCGGCCGACGAGGTGCCGGGGAACGCCACCACGGTCCCCACGGCGATCAGCGCCCCCGCCACCGCGACGGCGGCTCCGGATCTTCTCATGAGCTTCCTTTCCCGCATGCGAGACCCGGGAGATGCGGCGTGGACGCTGGACCGCCACACCTCCGAAGAAGGTGAGTGGCCCACACGATAAGTTGACGAACATCCAACTGCAATATTGCGACGAGAATTCGCAAGATGACATGCGCGTTACGTCATCACATCTCCCCAGCACTCGGGCCCCTGGAACGCTCCCCATATCACCCCGAGGATCGCCGGACTCGTCCCGTGCCGATCACGTCAGCGGCGGGAGCCCCGCGGTCGCAAGACGGTGGCCTGACCTGCTGATCCTCCGCGCATGCGCAAGTGGATGAAAATGTTTGCGCGCGCTGTCGTATAGTTGCGTCCATGACACGACGGCTTGCGGAAGTGGCCAAGAAGGTGGGCGTGAGCGAGGCGACGGTGAGTCGCGTCCTCAACGGCAAGCCGGGAGTCTCCGACGCCACCAGAGAGGCCGTGCTCACCGCGCTCGACGTGCTGGGATACGAACGCCCCACCCAGCTGCGCGGCGACCGAGGCCGGCTCGTCGGCCTGGTCCTCCCGGAACTGCAGAACCCGATCTTCCCGGCGTTCGCCGAGGTCGTCGGAGGCGCGCTGGCCCAGCAGGGGTTCACGTCCGTCCTGTGCACCCGGACCGTGGGCGGCGTCTCCGAGTCCGACTACGTCGACCTGCTCCTCCAGCAGCACGTCTCGGGCATGGTCTTCGCCGGCGGCCTGTACGCCCAGGGGGACGCCTCCCACAGCCACTACCGCAGGGTCCTCGACCGCAAGCTGCCGACCGTGCTGGTCAACGCGGCGGTCGAGCATCTCGGGTTTCCGCAGGTCTCGTGCGACGACGTCGCCGCCGCCGAGATCGCGCTCGCCCACCTCATGGCGCTCGGGCACCGCCAGGTCGCGATGCTGCTCGGCCCGCCCGACCACGTGCCGTCCCAGCGCAAGCTCGCCGCGTTCCGCGCGTACGCCTCCGCCAACGGCCTGGAACTCGGCCCCGACCACGTCGAGCACACGATGTTCTCGCTGGAAGGCGGCCACGCCGCCGCCGCGCGCATGGTCGCCGCGGGCGTGACCGGCATCATCTGCGCCAGCGACGTGCTCGCCCTCGGCGCCATCAGGGCGGCCCGCCGGGCGGGACTGTCGGTGCCCGAAGACGTCTCCGTCATCGGCTACGACGACTCCGCGCTGATGAACTGCGTGGACCCGCCCCTGACCACCGTCCGCCAGCCCATCGACGCCATGGGCCGGGCCGCCGTCGAGCTGCTCGTCGCCCAGATCGACGCGGCCGTGGTGCCCGGCGACGAGCTGCTCTTCGAGCCCGAACTCGTCGTCCGCGCCTCCACCGCCCCCGCCCCCCGCCCCTGAGCCCGGCCGCACAGGCTTGGCCACAGGTCAGCGTGGGGAACCTTGGCCATGCCGTTCAGCGCATGGACCTTGGGCGTGCTGGTCAGGGCGATGAACCTTGGTGGGGTCGGATATCGCATGGACCCTGGGCGTGCTGGTCAGCATGGGGGACCTTGGCGGTGCTGTTCAGCGTGCTGGATGTTGGCGGTGCCGGCCAGCGCATGGACCTTGGGCAAGTCGGTCACTGCGCCGGAAGGAACCTCCGGTCCTCGCGAAACCCGCTCCGCTGGGCCTTCGCTGCGGTCCTCGCTCCCTTCCGCTCCGCTCCCTCCACCCCGGTGCTCTGGCAGCGTGGTGGGGTTCCCCGGCACATCGATGATGACGCGGAGCGCGGGGGCGGGCGGGTGCGGAGGCCGGCGTAAGACCGTGCCCTGTACCACCGCGCCCGCGATGGCCGCTCCCGAGGCTCACCAGACCGCAACTATCACGGCCGGCCGGAGCACCCGCCCGCCCGTGAGCGGCGGTGGAGCGATGTGGTCGAGCACAGGGTGGGTGGAGCAACGGGTAGAGCAAAGCCTGGCCATGAGCGGTGGAAGCAATGTGGTTGGGCAAAGGATGAGTTGGAGCAACGGGTAGAGCAAAGCCTGGCCATGAGCGGTGGGAGCGATGTGGTCGAGCACAGGGTGGGTGGAGCAACGGGTGGGGCGAAGCCCGCCCGTGAGTGCGCCCGTGAGTGGTGGAGCGACGGGTAGAGCAAAGCCTGCCCACGAGCCTCAAGGAACCAACCAGGCTCGCGAGCACAACCAGCCGTACAAGCCGTGAGCACGACCAGCCGTACAAGCCGGGTCTAGCCTCACGAGCATGCTCGTGAACGCGCTTGCGGCCGTCGTGCCAGCTTGCCGATCATGGCCTGCCAGTTGCAGAGCGATCACTGTCACTTTTTTGCACAGTTAATGACGAACTATTGCTCACTCCTGCATGCCTCTGTATGTTTCTCGCAACCGAGCGGATCGGGGCGCTCCAGTCGGCCCCGAGCCGTGTGCTTCGACGGGTCGTGGTGCGCGGTTCCAGAAGGGAACGAGGATGAAATCCCACAAGCTCTCGATACTGCTGGTCTCGGGACTTGCCATTGCAGCGGCCGCGGCGTGCGGCACCGACGACAGCGGTAGCGGTGGCGACAAGGCGAGTGCGGCGCCGGGCAACGCCGGGCCGGTGTCGATCAGCGTCAACTGCGAGCCGCCGAAGACGAACAAGGCGGAGCGGGCGACCTTCGAGGAGGACCTTGCGGCCTTCCAGCAGCAGAACCCCAACATCAAGATCTCGAAGGTCACCGACGCCTTCCCCTGCTACGACCCGCGCACGTTCGAGCCCAAGCTGGCCAGCGGTGACCTGGAGACGGTCTTCTACGTCAACTTCCCCAACGTGGCCCGTCTGATCGAAAGCGGCCAGGCCGCCGACATCACGCCGTACGTCAACGAGATCAAGACGTTCCAGGACTACAACAACTCGATCGACCTGTTCAAGAAGGACGGCAAGATCTACGGCCTGCCGACCGACGGCTACGGCATGGGCCTCGTCTACAACAAGGAGGTCTTCACCAAGGCCGGGCTCGACCCGAACAACCCGCCCAAGACCTGGGCCGAGGTGCAGGCCGCCGCGAAGAAGATCGCCGGGCTCGGTCCCGGTTACGTCGGGTACGGCGAGTACAGCGGCAACAACGTCGGCGGCTGGCACTTCACCGCCTCCCTCTACGGCCGGGGCGGGTCGGTCCTCACCGACGACGGCAAGAAGGCCGCCTTCAACACCCCCGAGGGCAAGGCCGTGCTGGAGAACCTCCACCAGATGCGGTGGGTCGACAACAGCATGGGCTCCCAGCTCTACATCGACTGGCCGGCCCTGATGAAGGCCATGGCCGGCGGCAAGATGGGCATGATGCTGGGCGCGCCCGACGTGCTCATCTCGCTGCGCAACGACTTCGGCGGCAAGTTCGAGAACTACGCCATCACCGCGCAGCCGGAGGCGAAGGCGCTGTTCAACGGCGGCGCCGGCTACATGATCAACCCGAAGGCCACCCCTGAGCAGATCAAGGCCGGCCTCAAGTGGATCGAGTACAAGTTCCTCACCCCCGGTAAGGGCCAGTTCGACTACGTGCGGGCCAAGGGCGCGAACCTGACCGTCGGCCAGCCGTACCCGGACCTGTACCGCCCGGACACCGAGTCCGGCAAGGCCGTGAACGACCTGCGCCAGCAGAACGCGAACATCGACGCTTCCCAGTTCGCCGGCTGGGTTGAGGGCTCCAAGGGCATCCCGCCCAAGGCCGAGCCCGGGCCGTACGCGCAGGAGATCTACAAGATCCTCGACACCCCGATGTCGGCCGTGCTGACCCGCAAGGACGCGAACATCGACCAGCTTCTGTCCGATGCCGAGTCGAAGGTCAACTCCCTGCTGGCCTCGAAGAGCTGACGCCCTGATGATCCGGGCCTAGGGAGTGGCTGACAAACGCCGCCCGTCGCGAGCCTGGGCCACGCGCAGCAGGGCCATGATTTGTCAGCCACGACCTAAACCCCGGGGCGCCGCCCGCCGCCGTACGTGTGCGGCCGGCGCCCCGGCAATCACGTCGAGATCGGATTCACAACGATGACCACAGCGAGCATTCCGGCAGCGGGCGGCAGGCGGCAGCGGCAGCCGACGAAACTACGGCGCGCCGTGCGGCGCAACGTGACCGCCTACGGCTTCCTGTGCGGCGCTCTGATCTGTTTCGCGTTCTTCTCCTGGTATCCGATGATCCGGGAGGTCATCCTCAGCTTCCAGAAGACCAACTTCGTGGACCCGCCCAAGTGGGTGGGGCTGGAGAACTTCCGCACCGTCGTCAGCGACCCGGCCTTCGGGCCGGCCTGGCTCAACACCGCGCTGTTCACGGTGCTCGCCCTGCTGTGCGGCTACGGGATCCCCTTCGTCACGGCGATCGTCCTCAACGAGCTGCGGCACGCACGCGCCTACCTGCGCTTCGTGGTCTACCTGCCGGTCATGCTGCCGCCCGCGGTGAGCGTGCTGCTGTTCCAGTGGTTCTACAACCCCGACTACGGGCTGTTCAACCAGGTCCTGGGCCTGGTGCACCTGCCCGGCCTGCAGTGGCTCAACTCGACGAGCACCGCGCTGATCTCGCTGGTCATCGTCTCCACCTGGATGAACATGGGCAGCGGCACGCTCATCTATCTCGCCGCCCTGCAGACGATCCCGAGCGAGCTGTACGAGGCCGCGGAACTCGACGGCGCCGGCCTGTTCAAGCGGATCTGGCACGTCACGATCCCGCAGACCAAGCTCATCCTGCTGGTGATGCTGCTGCTCCAGATCGTGGCGACCATGCAGGTGTTCATCGAGCCCTACCTGCTCACCGGCGGCGGCCCGGAGAACGCCACGGTCAGCGTCGTCTACCTCATGTACCAGTACGCCTTCAACTTCGGCAATCTCAACGCGGGCAACGCGCTCGGCCTGATGCTCATGATCGTGCTCATGGTGTTCTCCGCTATCTACCTGCGCGTCTCGCGCGACAACACGGTGTGAGGGGAGCGACCATGTCGAACACCACCGTCATGCCCGACCGTTCGGCCGGGGCGCCGGCCATCTCCTCCCGGCAGGAGCGCCGCGGGCCGCGGCGGCCGCGCAAGCCGATGAACACGCAGTTCCGCACTGCCGTGTCGCCGCACCAGCTCAACACGACGCGGGGCCGGATCATCTACTGGATCGTGCTGGTGGTCGTGGTGGTGAGCTTCACCGCCGCGTTCGTCTTCCCGCTCTACTGGATGATCACCGGTGCGATGAAGTCCACCGAGGAACTCAACTCGATCCCGCCGACGTTCCTGCCGTCGCACTTCTCCCTGGACGGCTACCTGGAGGCGTGGGATCTGCTGGACCTGGGCACGCTGCTCGGCAACACCGCCCTGTACGCCGGCGGCGCCTGGCTGCTGACCCTGGCGGTGGACGTCTCGGCGGCCTACGCCCTGTCGAAGCTCCGCCCGGCGCTCGGCAAGGTCGTGCTGGCTCTGATGCTGTCGACGCTGATGATCCCGCCCATGGTCATCATGCTCCCGGCGTACCTGACGGTGAAGGACGTGCCGTTCCTCCACTGGAACCTGCTCAACACGCCGTGGGCGATCTGGCTGCCGGCGGCGGCCAACGGCTTCAACGTCTTCCTGCTCAAACGGTTCTTCGACTCGATCCCGAGGGAGTTGCTCGAAGCCGCCGAGATCGACGGCGCGTCGCCTGGCCGCATCCTGTGGTCGATCGTGATCCCGATCTCCCGGCCCATCCTCGGCGTGGTCTCGATCCTGACCGTCGTCAACGTCTGGCGTGACTTCGTCTGGCCCCTGCTGGTCCTGCCGGACAGCGACAAGATGTCGGTGAGCATCGGCATCGCCTCGCTCTCCTCGCAGATGCCGCAGAACGTGCTGGTCGCCTCCCTGGTGATCGCCAGCATCCCGACCATCGTCGTGTTCTTCCTGTTCCAGCGGCACATCATGGCCGGTCTCACCGCCGGCAGCCTCAAGGGCTGAACGTCCCCCGCCGCTAACACCCGTAAGGAGTTGTATTCAGCATGCCCGGCAACACCTCGACCCCCGAATGGTGGCGCGGGGCCGCTATCTACCAGGTCTACCTGCGCAGCTTCGCCGACGGGAACGGCGACGGGACGGGTGACCTGGCGGGGCTGCGGTCACGCCTGCCCTACCTGGCGGGTCTCGGCGTCGACGCCATCTGGCTCAACCCGTGGTATCCCTCGCCGATGGCCGACGGCGGCTACGACGTCGCCGACTACCGCAGCATCGAGCCGGTCTTCGGCACCCTGGCGGAGGCGGAGAAGCTGATCGAGGAGGCCCACGGCCTGGGCATCCGTACGATCATCGACGTCGTGCCCAACCACGCGTCCGATCAGCACGCCTGGTTCCAGGAGGCGCTGGCGGCCGGTCCCGGTTCGGAGGCCCGGGAGCGGTTCTGGTTCCGCCCCGGCGTCGGCGACGGCCCGCCCAACGGCTGGAAGTCGATCTTCGGCGGCCCGGCGTGGACGCAGGTGCCCGACGGCGAGTGGTACCTCCACCTGTTCGCCCCCGAGCAGCCCGACTTCAACTGGAACAACCCCGAGGTACGCGAGGAGTTCCTCGACGTGCTGCGGTTCTGGTTCGACCGGGGCGTGGACGGCGTACGCATCGACTCGGCCGCCGTCATCGTCAAGGACCTCGACAGCGTCGAGGAGTCGTACACCGACCACGACGGGGTCCACGAGATCTACCGCGAGTGGCGGCGGGTGGCCGACTCCTACGACGCGCGGATCCTCATCGGTGAGGTGTGGCTGCCCGACCAGGAGCGGTTCGCCAAGTATCTGCGCCCCGACGAGCTCCACACCGCGTTCAACTTCGACTTCCTGTCGAGCGCGTGGGAGCCGGCCGCGCTGCGCGACAGCATCGACCTGACCCTCGCCACCCACGTGCCGATCGGCGCGCCGGCGACGTGGGTGCTGTCGAACCACGACGTCGCCCGTCCGGTCACCCGCTATGGCCGGGCCGTCACGTCCTGGGACAACGCGGAGCGCCGCGACGGCATGCCGTCCGACCTGGAGCTCGGCCGCCGCCGGGCGCGGGCGGCGGCGCTGCTCGCGATGGCGCTGCCCGGGAGCGTCTACGTCTACCAGGGGGAGGAGCTCGGCCTCAACGAGGTCGAGGACATCCCCGAGGAGCTCATCGACGACCCGATGTGGGAGCGTTCCGGCGGCAAGGTCCGCGGCCGCGACGGCTGCCGGGTGCCGCTGCCGTGGTCGGGCAGCGAGCCGCCCTTCGGCTACAGCACCGGCGAGCCCTGGCTGCCGCAGCCGGCCGGGTGGCGCGACCTCACCGTGGAGGCCCAGGAGGCCGACGCCGACTCGATGCTCTCCCTTTATCGCTCGGCCCTGCGGCTGCGCCGCGAGCTGCTCGGCGACGGCACGCTGACCTGGCTGCCATACGGGGACGAGGTGATCGCGTTCCGCCGCGACTCCGGCCTGGTGTGCGTGGTCAACCTCGGCGCCGAGCCGGTCGCGCTCCCGGAGACGGGCTCGGTGCTGCTGGCCAGTGGCCCCCTCGACGGCGGCCTGCTGCCGTCCGACACCGCCATCTGGATCATGGAGGCCTGATGAGAATCCTGCTGGCGGCGGCCCTGGCCGCCACCGGGCTCGTGGTCTTATCCACGCCCGCGTCCGCCACGGTGAAGCCCACGGTCGTGACGCGGGCCGCTCTCGACCCGGCGCTCGTCGCCGGACGTGGAGCCGACGTCGACTTCGCCGAACAGGAGGCGGAGAACGCGGCGACGAACGGCACGGTCATCGGCCCCGGCCGCGACGCCTACACGCTGCCCGCGGAGGCGTCCGGCCGCAAGGCCGTCAAGCTGACCCCCGGGCAGTACGTCGAGTTCCGGCTGCCCAAGGCGGCCAACGCGATCACCGTGCGCTACAGCATCCCGGACGCGCCCGGTGGCGGCGGCATCACCGCGCCGCTCGACGTCGCGGTGAACGGCCACAAGCGCGCCACGATGACCCTCACGTCGCAGTACGCCTGGCTCTACAACCAATATCCGTTCTCCAACGATCCGAACGCCGGGCTGCTGCACTCCGACTGGTGGATCACCGAGTGCTCCTGCGTGCCGGATGCCACCACCCCGACGCCGGAGATCACCAAGCCGTTCCGCCCGAACCACTTCTATGACGAGCAGCGCCTCCTGCTCGACCGTACGTACCGGGCGGGCGACACGGTGCGGCTGACGGTGCCTGCCGGGAGCAAGGCGGCCTGGACGGTCGTCGACCTGCTCGACTCGCACCTCGTCGGGCCGCCGCGCGTCGAGGTCCTCGCGGCGAACGTGCTGCTCTTCGGCGCCGACCCCACAGGTAGGCGCGACTCCGCCGGGGCGATCGACAAGGCGATCGCGTTCGCGAAGCGTACGCACCTGAAGGTCTACATCCCGCCGGGCACCTACCAGGTGAACCGTCACATCGTCGTGGACGACGTGACGATCACCGGTGCCGGAAGCTGGTACACGATCATCAAGGGACGTCAGGTCGACCTGGCCACCCCGGCCCCGGACGGTTCGGTGCACACCGGTGTCGGCTTCTATGGCAAGGACGCCGCGGCCGGCGGCAGCCGCAACGTGCACCTGTCCGGCTTCGCCATCGAGGGCGACGTACGGGAGCGCATCGACACCGACCAGGTCAACGGCGTCGGCGGCGCGATGAGCGACTCGACCATCGACGGGCTCTACATCCGCCACACCAAGGTCGGCATGTGGTTCGACGGCCCGATGCGCAACATCAAGATCACCAACAACGTGATCGTCGACCAGATCGCGGACGGGCTGAACTTTCACACCGGCGTGACGGGCTCCGTCGTGTCGAACAACTTCTTCCGCAACACCGGTGACGACGCCCTCGCCATGTGGTCGGAGAAGACCGCCGACGCGGGCAACACGTTCGACCACAACACGATCCAGACGCCCGTGCTGGCCAACGGCATCGCGATCTACGGCGGCAGAGACAACACGGTCTCCGACAACCTGATCGCCGACCCGATCAGGGAGGGCAGCGCCATCCAGGTCGGCTCCCGGTTCGGCGCCGAGCCGTTCACCGGCAGGCTCCGCATCAACGGCAACACGACCGTGCGAGCCGGCACGTACGAGCTGAACTGGAACATCGGCCTGGGGGCCATCTGGTTCTACGCCCTGGAGAAGGACATCGACGCCGACATCGAGGTCAGCGGCGACCACTACCTGGACAGCACGTACAACGCGATCATGCTGGTCAGCGAGTGGTCGGTGAAGGACCAGTACGCCATCCCGAAGGTCCGCTTCAAGGACATCCGGGTCGACGGCACGGGCACCTCCGTGGTCAGTGCCCGCGTGAAGGGCTCGGCGTCCTTCGAGAACGTGGACGCCCGCAACGTCGGCGCGGTGGGTGTCAACAACTGCGGGTCGTTCAACTTCCCGCCCACGGGGTCGGAGTTCTCCCTGACCGACCTCGGCGGCAACGACGGCGGCTGGCTCGCCCCCTGGATGCTGCCCAACACCATCACCTGCGACGACCGCCCCCCGGTCGTCCCCCCACCCGCCCCGTCCCCCTGGTGAACCTCTTCACCCACTGAAAGGGCTTCCCCGGCCATCAGCCCGGGGAAGCCCTCACGCGTGCCCGTCGATGTCAGGACGGGTCGAACGCCCCGGTCTTGGCCTCCTGCAGGAATGCCCGCCATTCCTCGGCAGTGAAGGCCAGCACAGGACTGTCGTCGCCCTGCTTCCCGTCGCGAACGCCGACTCGCCCATCCTGAAAAGCCACTTCGACGCAGTTACCGCCGCCGCAGGCCCGCCGCCATGTCGCATCGCTGAACGTAGGTCGGCCTGCCATCCACCCTCCCGAACGTGAGTTGCGCAGCAACGGCGAAAGCGCCACTCCCATAAATTTACCTTTGCAGGCCCTCTTCGGGATAGTGGCGAGCGCGGCAGATCACTTCGTGAGGTCGTAGGCGCCCGCTTTCGCAGCCGCCACGAAGGCGTGCCATTCCTGGAGTGAGTAATAGAGCGCTCCGGCGTCCGGATTTTTCGAGTCCCGAAGGGCGACTCCCTCCGTCACCTGCGCGAACTGCACGCAGTTCCCACCGCTGCAGCGCGAGGAGACACGCCATTCCACGTTTCTCTCAATCGGTTTCATATGCTCCTGTCCCTCAGTAGAGTGTCCCGAGAGACGGTCGCTCCCTCTGTGATCTGGGTGGTCAGCTGGGGCTGAAGTCCGATTTAGCACGGGCAATGCGTTTGAGGGACTCGTTGGGAGAGAGCGCGATAGCGCGTAGGCGGTCGACCGCCTCACGGTAAACTTCTAACTCGTTGGGCTTCTCCAGATACTCCACTCGGTCCAGTGATTCGTGATAGACGACATCCGACAGATGTGAGTCGCGGAAGCGGAACATCACGAAGGGGTCGTCCGCACACATGTAGGGTCCCGCGGTGAAGGGGATTACCTGCACCGTCACATGCGGAGCCTGTCCCACGGCGAGCAGATGCTCCAGCTGGGCGGCCATGACCGCCGCGTCGCCGGTCACTCGGTGCAGTGCCGCCTCGTCGACAAAGGTCCAGTAGCGAGGGGGTTCGTGCTTCGCCAGGAGCTCTTGGCGCTTTATGCGAGCCTCGACGCGCCTGTCCAGCACCTCCTGCCTGATGCCCGGAAGTAGCCCTCGGATCAGCGCCCGGGCGTACTCCTCTGTCTGGAACAGTGCGGGAAGGTAGCTGATCTGCAGTTCGATGATCGAAGACGCCGCCGCCTCGAGGTCCATGTACGTGTAGATCGCGTCGTAGCCTAGGTCGCCGTACTCTTGGCGGAGCCCCGGCAGGCGCGACTCTCTGGCCCAGTTCATTAGCTGGCGAACCTGGTCCTCGTCCGTCACGCCGTAGATGCGGCACAGATCTCGTACGTCGCGCTGGCTGATGCCACGCTGCGCCTTTTCCATGCGCGTTATCTTGGCTGCGCTGCAGAGCAGCTGCTCCGCGACCTGCTCGGCCGTCATCCCTGCGGAAGTCCGCATCTCTCTGAGCCGGTTCGCCAACTGGCGCCGGCGGATGGTCACGTTCGTCCCGGCCATGAGCGGTCACCTTCTGAGCCCATGAAGCGCTAAGAGTCGCAGGTTAACACGCGGATGGCAGGTGCCGCAGGAAAATGTCGTTTGTCAATTGCCAACAGCTGATTGCCGCAGGCAAAGGACGGGTATGAGCCAGACATAAGCCTCAACGTGGCGGCTGGACCAGCCGGTTCCCGGAAGGAGGCGATGCGAGGCGGGGGCCCATCTTCTGGCCCTCTTTTCCCCGGAAACGCGCTGCTGGGCCGATGGTGGCACATCGACCCAGCGCAGACGACCATCCGACCTGCCTGCTCAGCAAAGGGATGATCCCGTGCACTCTAACAACAAGAACATGCGTGCTCCTTCCCCCACTGGATTACGGATGCGCATCATCGCCCTCCTGTGGAGGGTCGGTGAGGAGGCGTTCGCCGAGATCGACGCGTTCGCTTGGGTGCAGCGCTGGGAGATCCGGCGCACCTGGCACACGCACACCTACCGCGACACCCGGTTCGACGCGCTGGTCGCCTGTACGGTCTGCTCGGCGCAAGGGCAATGCCCGACGGGGCTGCCGTGCCGCCGATGCCGGGGCACCGGGCGGGTCAACCTGCTCGAACCGCCGGCCTCCCGCAGGCCGGAGCGCCCCTCGGGTGGCCGGGCATGAGGCACCTCGTCAGGCGGAATCCGCACCTGGTCCTGCGGTTCATCGAGCGGGAGACCTCTCCCGTCGCGCGCCCGGGACCGCTGGTGGTGCTGTGGAGGTGGCGTTACGAGGCGATGCTGCTGGCGGGTGGACCGGCGGTTGTGGCCGTCGCCGTACGGGCGGCGGGCCCGGCCGTGACGATCGTCGCCGGATCCCTGGTCTGCCTGCTCATCCTGGTGTGGCCGCAGGCACGCCGGGAGATGGCGGGCCGCTTCTGGTGCGTGGTGACCCCCCACCGCGTACGGAAGGCCTGCGCCGAGGCGTTGATCGTCAACCGGCGGGGCAAGCTGCCCATGATCCTCCGTACGAGGCCGGAGCCGTTCGGCGAGCGCCTGTGGGTGTGGTGCAGGGCGGGGACCAGCCCGGGCGACCTCGAACGGGCCCGGGACATGATCGCCGCCGCGTGCTGGCTGGCCCACGGGGTGCGGATCACCAGGGACCCGCACCGGACGTCGCTCGTCATCGTGGACGTGCTGCGGCGCGCCGGCCGCCCCGTTCCCGGGGAACTGCCGGAAACCGGAGAGCGGACGTTGAGCCGGTTCCGCCCCTGACGACGAGGACGGGCCCGCGGAGAGGTCAGGCAGGGGGCTTCTCGGCGGCGGGGACGATGGACAGTTCGGCTGTGCAGAAGGCGCAGCGCCTGGCGCCGACGGGGATGTCGGACAGGCACTCGGGGCACTTCTTCTCGGTGGCCTCCTTCTTGGTGTCGAAAAGGCTCAGGAAACGGGTCATCGGCAGGACGACCAGCCAGTAGATGACGGCGGCGATGATCAGGAATGTCAACAGGTGGTTGACGAAGTCGCCATACTTGAACACCGCGCCGTTGACGGTGAACGTGAAGCCGGAGAAGTCGGGTTGCCTCCCGCCGGTGACGGCCGCGATCAGGGGGGTGATCAGGTCCTCTACCAGGGCCTGGATGAGTCCACTGAACGTCGCGCCCACGACCACGGCGACGGCGAGCTCCACCAGATTGCCCCGCATGAGGAACTTCTTGAATCCGCTCATGAGGCAACGGCCTATCTGTTTTACCTCCCCTATGCAAGGGTGTGGCCCGTAGGGATCTGAAATAGACCCATGCGGGGAAGGGGACGACGATGTCCGAGCGACCGGAAAACCCCGCCGGTGATTCGTTCGGCGGACGGCCTCCGACCAGTCATGAACGTATGACGGGGCTGCCGTGGGACGCGTCGTATCACGACGGCCCCGCGCCATGGGACATCGGGGGTCCGCAGCCGGCGATCGTACGTCTGGCGGCCGAGGGCCGGTTCGCCGGAACGGTTCTCGACGCGGGCTGCGGGAGCGGAGAGAACGCCCTGCACGTCGCCGCGCTGGGCTTGCCGGTTCTGGGCGTCGACGTGGCCGAGACGGCACTGGCGAGAGCGTGGGCGAAGGCCGGCGAGCGGGGGATCGAGGCCGAGTTCGCCGTGGCCGACGCCCTCCACCTGGAACGCCTGGGGCGCAGGTTCGAGACGGTGCTCGACTGCGGGCTGTTCCATACTTTCGACGGCGACGAGCGCCTCGGATACGTGGCGAGCCTGGCGGCGGTGACCGAGCGCGACGGCATCGTGTTCGTGCTGTGCTTCAGCGACAGGGGTCCTGACACCGGCCCGCATCCGGTCGGTGAGGAAGAGCTGAGGGGGCGTTCGCCGCGGTCGGCGGATGGGATGTCGTGGCCGTCGAACCGGATCGGGTTCACACGCGATGTCACGACAACGGCGCACCGGCGTGGCTCGCGACGATCAAACGGATCTGAACACCGTCCGGGGGCTGGGCTTCGTCGGCCGGCCCTACGGCGGTAGAAGATGATTTCGGTCCCAGCTTGACCGATTAACGGACACGGCTGGACTTTCGGTCCTGACGGAACTCAACAGAGGGTTGTTCTGGGAGCGCTCCCACTTTAGGTATCGCTGGCCTCGCTGAGAGCGGCTTCAACCCGGTCGAGCGCGGCCAGCAGTTCCCCCTTCAGCGTGAGCGGCAGGCGTCCCTCCTGATAGCGGACCTCGACCTTGGTGCGCATGACGGCCAGTCCCTCGCCGTTGCCGACGGCGTTGCGCAGCACCTGCTTGAGGTCGAGCGCGACGTCGTCGTCGATGTCGTGGGTGGCCTCCGCGCCGTCCACGAGCAGGTTGAACTGCCGGACCGCGGTGTCGACCCGCATCGGCGCGGCCGTGGTGGCCAGCGGCAGCGGCGCCACGTCGGCCTTGCGGGTGGCCGAGGTCTCCGGCTGCCGCACCGTGTCGCCGGCGTGGCGGTCCTTCTTGACGACCCTCACCTTGACCGAGGGGGAGGGGCGGTGCCTGCCCGGCCCGGCCTCCTGCAGGGGGTCGGCGACGGGGGCGACGGTGTGCCGGAGTTCGGCGACGGCTCCGGCCTGCGGCGCCGGCGAGGCGGTGACCTGCGAGGCGGTGACCTGCGACTGCGCGGGCGAGGGGGTGGGCGGGACGGCGACGGCTCCGACCTCGGGGCCCTGCACCTGGGTGAACCACAGAATGCCGCCGAGGGCGGCTGCCCCGACGGCGGTGGCTCCCCAGCCGGCCCCGCGTGGGCCGGGCGGCTTCTTCATCGAGGTCAGCGCGGCGGCGACGGCCCGCGCGGTCGGCCGGTCGACCGGGTCGGGGCACAGGCAGCGCCGGCACAGGTCGGCGACCTCCTGCGGCAGGCCCGGCACCCCTTCCGGCGTCGGCGGCGGGCCTTCCCGCCGTGCCGCCTCGATGTCCTCCCAGGTCTTCTCCGGGTAGGGCAGGGTGCCCGTGAGCATCTCGAACAGCAGCACGCCGAGCGCGTAGACGTCCACGGCCGGGTCGGCCGTCGTCCCCTTCAGCCGCTCCGGCGCCACGTACGGCGGGGTGCCGAAGTCGGCGACGAGCTGGTCGTCGGCCTCGCCGATGAACGCGGCGATCCCGAAGTCGAGCAGCTTGGGCCCGTCGTCGGCGAGCAGCACGTTCTCCGGGGTGACGTCGCGGTGGACGATGCCCCGGTCGTGGGCCGCGGCCAGCACCTTCGCCAGCCCGGCGGCGATCTCCACCGCCTCGGCCCAGGGCAGCGGGCCCTCGATGATCCGGTCGGCCAGCGACCGGCCCTCCAGCAGGCGCATGACCACGAAGGACGCCAGCCTGCCGCCGTTCGTGACCGTCTCGCCGTAGTCGTAGACCTCGATCGCGTCCGGGTGGATGAGCCGGGCGGTGGCCCTGGCCTCCCGGCGCATGAGTTCCCGTCCGGGATTGTCGTCGCCGAGCGAGCCGTCCAGCACCTTGATCGCGACCAGGCGCTGGAGTGACTGGTCGAAGGCGCGCCAAATGACCGACATCCCGCCCGTCGCTATCCGCTCCTGGAGCAGATAGCGACGGGTCAGGACGTCGCCTTCTCGAAGCTCAGGCCGATTCACGAACCACCAGTTCCGTGGGCAGCACCGGATTGCCCTTGGGATTGTCCCCGTCCCCGAGTGTCATGAGAAGCAGTCGTGCGGCGAGCGTGGCCATTTCCTCGACGGGCTGCCTGACCGTGGTCAGCGTCGGCGAGGTGTGCCTGGCCACGGGCGCGTCGTCGTATCCGATGACGGCCACGTCGTCAGGCACTTTCCGCCCGGCGCGGCGCAGTGTCTGCATCGCCCCGGCCGCCATCACGTCCGACGCCGCGAACACGGCGTCGAGGTGCGGCGCCCGTTGCAGCAGCCACTGCATGGCGTGCGCACCCGAGGCGTGGGTGAAGTCGCCGTACGCCACCGGCATGTCGAGCACACCGGCGTCGCGAAGCGTCTGCCGGAAGCCCTCCAGCCGGTCGCGCGCGGCCGGCAGGGTCGGCGGCCCGGCGATGGTGGCGATGTGCTTGCGGTTGTTGAGCAGCAGGTGCTCGGCCGCCTGCCGTCCGCCGTCACGGTTGTCCATGTCGACGAACGGGAGGTCGATGCCGTCTGGCGGCCGCCCGGCACAGCGTACGGGGACGCCCGAGGCCGCCAGCGTGACCGCGAGGGGGTGCCGCGCGCGTGCCCCGATCAGCAGGACGCCGTCGACGGCGCCCGCGACCAGCGGCGGTGCGGCGATGGAGGCGGTCGCAGGGGTCGCGGTCATCACGACCATCGGCACCCCATGCGTCGTCAACACCTCCTCGCAGGCGGACAGGAGCCTGGCGTAGAACGGCTCGGTGAAAAGGCGTGGACTGTGCTCGCAGACGACCGCGGCGATGATCTGCTCGGCCCGCCTGCCCGCGGATCCCCGGGGGGCGCGGCGCCGTACATAGCCCAGACGCGACATCGCGTCGTGGACTTGTCGGCGGGTCGACGTGGTCACGCGTACCGAGCCGGTCAAGACCCGGGAAGCTGTTGCCGGGGAGACGCCGGCTGCGGCGGCTACCTCTGCGAGGGTGGGAAGATCGGCCATCCGGTCTCCTCGGCCCGAAGGTTCACACGGCTTGGGAGCGCTCCCAAGCGAAAGTATCACTGTTTCGCTCGTGTCAACAGAGGTTTCCTCGGTGTGAAACCTTTCGTAGAGTTTCGCTCCTGTTTGGCACAGTTGGAGGCTAGAGCACAAGGGTGATCCAGGGAAGTGAATGGGAATTTTGACACGCGATGCCCAGCTTGTCCGATAATCACCGTAAATATGCCGAAACGCCGTGCGGAGGGCGGCCGGAACTGCCCGGCGGTAGGGTCCTGCGGCAAGGGATCACGGACGGACCCGCTCGCCGGGCCCCGGTGGGCGTCGCGGCCGTCCCCGAGCCAGAACCGGAAAGGCCTTCCAGTGACGACCACTATCCGCCGTCTCCCCGCCGTCACGATCCGTGTGACGGGAGCATTAACGGGCATGCTCACGGCGGCCCTGCTCGCCGGATGCGGAACCCCGGACCTGGCGGGCGAGGCCGCCTCACCGGCTCCGGTGGGACAGGCCGCCGCCTCGCCCCCCGCCACGCCTGAGACGACGCCCACACCGAGCCCCGACGCCACTGATACTTCCGAGGCCGCCGCGGCACCGGACGAGACCGATGCGGCGCAGCAGCCCGGCGGGAGCAAGGCCGCCGACGTGGCGTTCGCCCGGAAGATGGTGCCGCACCACCTCCAGGCCCTGGAGATGGCCAGGATCGCGCAGACCCGGGCGGGCGACCCGTGGGTCGGGCAGTTCGCGGCGAAGGTCGCCACGGCCCGCGACGCCGACATCCGCACGTTCAAGGGCTGGCTCGACATGTGGGGCGCGGAGCCTCTGCCGCGCGACCACGCGATGCCCGGCACGCAGACGCGCGCCGAGATCGAGGCGCTGGCCAAGCTGAACGGCCCGTCCTTCGACCGGAAGTACGTGACGCTGATGATCGAGCACGACAACGGCGCGATCAAGCTCGCCCGGGCCGAGCAGGCCGACGGCTCCTTCGACGGGGCCAAGGCGCTGGCCACCGCCACCGTCACCGCGCTGGGCGCCGAGGTCAAGGAGCTCAAGAAATACCGCGACCTGCTCGACTGAGCCCCGCCGCCGGAACCCCTCAGTTCTCGTACGTGTCGAGCCTGGGGGGCAGGGCGTTCCAGGTGCAGAACGCCGACGACTCATGGGCGTCCCGGAGGAACGCGACCCGCAGCCACTGGTCCTCCTCCCAGACCTTGACCTCGTAGCCGTCGTTCGGGGTCGCCGTCACCACATGGCAGTCCGCGGAGGTCACCGCGATCGTCGCCCGGCCGCCCTTCAGCGTGAACGTGTGCAGGCTCTCCCCGTCGGCGGCCTTGCGCTGCCGGGGGGCGGGTGCGGACTCCGTCGTACGCGCCGGCCGCGTGGCCCGGGCCGGGCGCGGTGCCGGGGAGGTCCGCACGGTCCGCACCGGAGTGGCGGCGGGCCGGGAGGGAGACCGCCGGCCGGGTGTCGCGCCGCCGGAGGGCCGCGGCCCGGACGGCGCTGGGGACGGCTTCTCCGACACCCCCACCGCGGTCGGCGAGACGGTCGGCGAGACGGTCGGCGGGACCGGCGGCGAGACGGACGGGGGCGCGGCGACGGCCACCACGGGAGCGAGTGGAGCATCGTCGAGGATCGCGCTGCGCAACACGTCGCGCACGCCGAGCCAGGACACGCCGACGGCGACGGCGGTGGCCCCGCACCAGGCGATCACGTAACCGGCGGTCCTTCTCATGTGGCCGCTCACTCTAGTCCGTGATCGGAATTGTCGCTCGGTCCATTTTGGTCAACCTCTACTAATTTGAGCATGCCGTAAATGGCCATAAAGCCGCGTGTTTCGGATCGCTCTTCCCGGGACGCCGCGCCGGGTCGGAGTGTACGTTTCGGGTTCATGGCGACCGTTCTGGTGGTTGAGGACGACGAGTTCGTCCGATCCGCGATCATCCGCGACCTGACCGGGCGCAGCCACGCGGTCCGCAGCGCGGGCCGGGCGCTCGACGCCCTGCGCGAGATCGCCCACGTCGCCCCCGACGTGGTCGTCCTCGATCTGGGGCTGCCCGACCTCGACGGCGCGGAGGCGCTGAAGATGCTCCGCGCGATCTCCGACGTGCCGGTCATCGTGGCCACCGCGCGGGACGACGAGGCCGAGATCGTCCGCCTGCTGCGCGACGGCGCGGACGACTACCTGGTCAAGCCGTTCTCCGGCGACCACCTCAACGCCCGGCTTGAAGCCGTGCTGCGCCGGGCCAGGCCCGGGGCGTCGTCGTCGGTCGCGAGGGTCGGCGGCCTGGTCGTCGACGCCGACCGCCGGGAGGCCCGCCTCGACGGCGCGCCGCTCGACCTCACCCGCCGGGAGTTCGACCTGCTGGCCTACCTCGCCGCCCGTCCCGACCGCGTGATCTCGCGCAGGGAGCTGCTGGCGGAGGTGTGGCGGCAGTCGTACGGAGACGACCAGACGATCGATGTGCACCTGTCCTGGCTGCGGCGCAAGCTCGGCGAGAGCGCCTCCCGGCCCCGCTATCTGCACACGGTGCGGGGCGTCGGCGTGCGCCTCAGCCCCCCTGCAGAGGGCTGAACCCCGGCGTCTTGAGCGGGAGCGGCGGTGAGACGGAGCCTGGCCCTGGTGGCGGTGGCCGTGACGGCGATGGTCGCGCTGGCCTTCCTCATCCCGCTGGCCGTGGCCGTGAAGGAGATCGCCGAGAGCCGCGCGCTCGCCGACGCCGAGCGCCAGGCCGCCACGATCGTGCCCGCCCTCGTCGTGACCGACGACGCCGTCGCGCTGGAGCGCGCGCTGGCCAGCACCCCGGCGGGGACCTCGCGCCTGGCCGTCCATCTCCCGGACGGGCGTACGGTGGGCCGCTCCCGGGTCACGGCGACCGACGTCGCGGGCGCGGCGGAAAGGGCCAGGACCGTGCCGGTAGGCAAGGGATATGTGCTGCTCAGGCCGGTCGCGCTGGGCGACGGGCGGTGGGCCGTCATCGAGGTGTACGCGCCCGAGGCCGACGCGAGGAAGGGCGTGTCCACCTCATGGGCCGTGCTGACCGGCGTCGCGGTCACCCTCGTGGTGGGGTCGGTGGTGGTGGCCGACCGGCTCGGGGCCCGGGTGGTGCGGGCGGCCCGCAGGCTCGGGCAGGCGGCTGCGGCCCTCGGCGCGGGCGACCTGACCGTGCGCATCACCCCTGACGGCCCGCCCGAGCTGGTGGCCGCCGGGCGGGCGTTCAACGCGATGGCCGACCAGGTCGCGGGACTGCTCGCGGCCGAGCGCGAGCTCGCCGCCGACCTGTCGCACCGGCTGCGCACCCCGCTGACCGCGCTGCGGCTCAACCTGGGCGGCACCGGACCCGAGGCCGAGCAGCGCAGGCTCGCCATCGACCGGCTCGAACGGGCCGTCGACGAGATCATCGAGGCCGCCCGGCGGCCGTCCCGGACGGTGCCCGCGGGCTGCGACGCCGCGCTCGTGCTCCGGGAACGGCTCGCCTTCTGGTCGGCGCTGGCCGAGGACCAGGCGCGGCCGTGGCAGCTCGTCGGCGCCGACGAGCCCAGCCCGGTGCCGGTCGCCGCGGCCGATCTCGGCGCGGTGGTCGACGCGCTGCTCGGCAACGTCTTCCGTCACACGCCGCAGGGCACGGCCTTCCGCGTCACACTGCACCGGGGGAGCGGCATGGTGGGCATCCTCGTCGCCGACGCGGGCCCGGGCATCCCCGATCCCGAGAAGGCGCTGCGGCGGGGCAACAGCGGGGCCGGCTCGACCGGGCTCGGTCTCGACATCGCCCGGCGGCTGGCCGAGTCGACGGGCGGCGGGGTGCGCATCGAGCCCTCGGCGCTCGGGGGGACCGGTGTCAACCTGTGGCTGCACACCGACGGCCGGGCCGCGGGCCCGCGCCGCCGCCTGCTGCGGCGCACCCGGGCCCACGGCTCCCGCCCCTGACTCCGCGCCGGGATCGTCCGAAAACTCCTCCTGCCGTGAGGTGAATTCGGAGGACCGCAACCGGAGAGAAGCCGGGCGGGTGATCAGCCGTTCTTCAGGGCCTCCGCGAGGGTGTCGCGCAGCGGCGTGGTCGGCCTTTCGATGAGGCGGGACAGGTCGCCGGGGGTGGCGCCGAGCCAGCCGTCGGCGATGCCGGCGTCGGTCTGGGCGAACATCGCCGCGACCGGCTCGGGCAGGCCGTACGACTCCAGGACCTTGGCGTACTCCGCGACGGGCAGGTCCCGATATTCGACCGGCGCGCCGGACAGCTCGGAGACCAGGGCGGCCAGCTCGGGCAGGCTCCAGGCGACGTCGCCCGTCAGTTCGTACACCGCGCTGCGGTGGCCTTCACCGGTCAGGACGGCCGCCGCGGCGGCGGCGTAGTCGGCGCGTGCCGCCGAGGCGACGCGGCCGTCGCGCGCGCTGCCCGCGATGACGCCGCTCTGCACGGCCTGCCGGGCCGTCGCGACGTAGTTCTCGTGATACCAGCCGTTGCGCAGGAACGCGAAGGGCACCCCGCTCGCGCGGATGTACTCCTCGGTCGCCTTGTGCTCGGGCGCGAGCCCCAGCGGGGTGGTGTCGGCGTGCACGATGCTGGTGTAGGCGAGCAGCTCCACACCGGCGGCCTTGGCGGCGTCCACCACGGCCTTGTGCTGGCCGACGCGCCGGCCGACCTCGCTGCCGGAGATGAGCAGGACCTTGGTGGCGCCCTCGAACGCCGGTCCGAGCGTGTCGGGGCGGTCGTAGTCGGCCTCGCGCACCTGGACGCCGCGCTCGGCCAGGTCGGCCACCTTCTCCGGGCTGCGTACCGCCGCGACGATCCGCTCGGCGGGCACGCGCCCGGAGAGCTCCTCGACGACCAGACGGCCGAGGTGTCCGGAGGCTCCGGTCACGACGATCATGGTTTCTCCCTCCACGGGACTTTCCCTTGGTTAGTGCTTTCTATCAGAAAGCACTATGGGAGCGTAAGCTGGCGGACATGGAGGAGTTCGAGGACTTCGTCGCCGATGTCTTCTCGCGGAAATGCACATCGCGCTCGGTGCTGGAGACGATCACCGGCCGGTGGGCGATCCTGGCGCTGGCGGCCCTGTACGAGGCGCCCTACCGATTCAACGCGCTGCGCCGCCGCGTCGACGGGGTGAGCGAGAAGATGCTGTCCCAGACCCTCCAGGCACTCGAACGCGACGGCATGGTGCTGCGCGAGGCCGAGCACACGATCCCGCCCCGGGTCGAATACAGCATCACCCCGCTCGGGCGCGAGGCCGCCGAGCGCCTGCTTCCCCTCATCGCCTGGGCGGAGGAGCGCATGCCCGACGTCGTGGCGGCCCGCCTGCGCCACGAACGACGCTGACCGGGCGTCGGTGCAGGTCACCGGTGGTTTGCTCGCCGATGGGCGGTTCAACCCGTTGCCATACACGCAGTTAACGTGGCGAGACTGTCGAAGCCATTTCCGGGCAGGCACGATGTCTTGTGAACGACATTCAGCACCACGATCCCGCGCGCGGGGTGTCCGGGACCGGCCGGGCCGTGCGCGGGCGCGACCATAGAGCCGGTGGGCTCCGGGACCTTCCCGGCGCGACCGCCGAGCCGGAGGGCGAGGAGGTCCAGTGAGGGAGATCTGGCCGGGGGATTCCTATCCGCTCGGGGCGACGTACGACGGCGCGGGCACCAACTTCTCGCTCTTCTCCGAGGTGGCCGAGCGCGTCGAGCTGTGCCTTTTCGACGACGACGGCAACGAGGAACGCGTCACGCTGAGCGAGGTGGACGGCTTCGTCTGGCACTGCTACCTACCCGGTGTGGGGCCGGGCCAGCGGTACGGCTACCGCGTCCACGGGCCCTACTCGCCCGCCGACGGCCTGCGCTGCAACCCCGGCAAGCTGCTGCTCGACCCGTACGCCAAGGCGGTGGAGGGCTCGGTGCAGTGGGACCAGGCGGTCTACGGATACCGCTTCGGCGAGCCGGACAGCCGGGACGACAGCGACTCGGCGCCCTACGTGCCGAGGTCGATC
Source organism: Microbispora hainanensis (assembly GCF_036186745.1). NCBI lineage: Bacteria > Bacillati > Actinomycetota > Actinomycetes > Streptosporangiales > Streptosporangiaceae > Microbispora > Microbispora hainanensis. The sequence goes on from NZ_CP108086.1 coordinate 4,158,924, forward strand.
GTCGTCAACCCCTTCTTCGGCTGGGGACACGACCGGCCGCCTGCCACGCCGTACCACGACACGGTGATCTACGAGGCGCACGTGCGCGGCCTGACGATCAGCCACCCGAAGATCCCCGAGCGGATCCGGGGCACGTACGCCGCCCTGGGCCACCCCGAGATCATCGACCACCTCACCTCGCTCGGCGTCACCGCGATCGAGCTCATGCCGGTGCACCAGTTCGTGACCGACCACATGCTGGAGAAGCGCGGGCTGTCCAACTACTGGGGCTACAACACGATCGGGTTCTTCGCGCCGCACAACGCGTACTCCAGCTCGGGGCAGCGCGGCGGGCAGGTGCTGGAGTTCAAGGCGATGGTGAAGGCCCTGCACGAGGCGGGCATCGAGGTGATCCTCGACGTCGTCTACAACCACACGGCGGAGGGCAACCACCTGGGCCCGACCCTGTCGATGCGGGGCATCGACAACGCCAACTACTACCGCCTGGTCGAGGACGACCGGCGCTACTACATGGACACCACCGGCACCGGCAACAGCCTGCTGATGCGCAGCCCCCACGCGCTGCAGTTGATCATGGACTCGCTGCGTTACTGGGTGCGCGACATGCACGTGGACGGCTTCCGCTTCGACCTCGCGGCCTCCCTCGCCCGCGAGCTGCACGAGGTCGACCGGCTGAGCGCGTTCTTCGACCTCGTGCAGCAGGACCCGGTGCTGTCGCAGGTCAAGCTCATCGCCGAGCCGTGGGACGTCGGCCCCGGCGGCTACCAGGTCGGCAACTTCCCGGCCCGCTGGACCGAGTGGAACGGCCGCTATCGCGACACGATCCGCGACCTGTGGCGGGGCGAGCCCGCCGCGCTGCCGGAGTTCGCCAGCCGTCTCACCGGGTCGAGCGACCTCTACCAGGACGACAGCCGCCGCCCGGCCGCGTCGATCAACTTCGTCACCTGTCACGACGGGTTCACGCTCCAGGACCTCGTGTCGTACAACGACAAGCACAACGAGGCCAACGGCGAGGACAACCGCGACGGCGCCGACGACAACCGCGCCTGGAACTGCGGGGTGGAGGGCCCGGCCACCGGCCCGGTCGCCCAGCTCCGCGAACGGCAGAAGCGCAACTTCCTGGCCACGCTGTTCCTGTCGCAGGGCGTGCCGCTGCTGTCGCACGGCGACGAGATCGGCCGCACCCAGCAGGGCAACAACAACTCCTACTGCCAGGACAACGAGATCAGCTGGGTCGACTGGGGCGCGATCCTGGACGCCAATGCGCGGGCCGACGCGGGCACCAGGGAGAAGCGCCAGCTCCTCGACTTCACCCGGCGCCTGGCCCGGCTGCGCCGCGACCACCCGGTCTTCCGCCGCCGCCGCTTCTTCTACGGCCGGCCCGTACGCGGATCGCACGACGAGCTGAGCGACATCGCCTGGCTCACGCCGTCCGGCACGGAGATGACCGACGCCGACTGGACCAACGGCTACGCCAAGGCGCTGGCGGTGTTCCTGAACGGCGACGCAATCACCGAGCCCGACCGGCGCGGCCGGCGGATCAGCGACGACTCGTTCCTGCTGCTGTTCAACGCCCACCACGAGGTGATCAAGTTCACGATCCCGGACGACTACGGCGAGCTGTGGGCCACCGACCTGGACACCGCGATGCCGGTGATGCGCGAGTCGCGCGTGTGCCGGGCGGGCGAGGCCGTGCCGGTGAGCGGCCGGTCGGTGCGGGTGCTGCGCAGGGTCCGGCCGGGGCTGGGGTCCTGACCAGCGCCGATGCCCGAATAGAGTGCGCTTCGGCCGTCGGCCGGCGCGACACCGGGCAGGAGGGGAGCTGCTCGTGCGCTCCTCCTGCACGGTGCTTCTCCTGCACGGTGCTTCTCCTGCACGGTGCTCCTCCTGTCCGGGCGGTGGTGGCAGGGGCGCGCCCGTGCCGGGCACTATGAACACGACCTCCGGAAACGCGCGGTGAAAGGCGGTTCGGTGACTTCTACCTATCGGGTGCAGCTGACGCCCGGCTTCGGATTCGCCCAGGCCGCGAGTCTCGTCGGATATCTCCGTGACCTGGGGGTGGGCCACCTTTATCTGTCGCCGATCCTCCAGTCGTGCCGGGAGTCGCAGCACGGCTACGACGTGACCGACCACAGCCGCGTACGCGAGGAGTTCGGCGGCGAGGAGGGCCTGCGGGCGCTGGCGGCCGAGGGCATGCCGCTGATCTCCGACATCGTGCCCAACCACATGACCGTCCCGGTGCCCGAGTCGGACAACGCCCAGCTATGGGCGGCGCTGCGCGACGGGCCGGGATCGCCGGCCGCCCGGTGGTTCGACTTCCAATGGCCGGTCACCCTGCCGCTGCTCGGCGACGACGCGAGCGAGGCGCTGCGCGTGGACGGCGACGTGCTGCGTTATCACGACCACGCGTTCCCGATCAGGCCCGGCACCGGGCACCTGCCGCTGCCGGAACTGCTGGAGGCCCAGCACTACCGGCTGGCCCACTGGCGGGAAAGCCCCGGTTATCGGCGGTTCTTCGACGTGTCGTCGCTGATGGGCCTGCGCGTGGAGGACCCCGAGGTCTTCGAGGCCACCCACGCCGTCACCTTCCGCCTCATCGAGGAGGGACTGATCCACGGACTGCGCGTCGACCACCCCGACGGCCTGGCCGACCCCCGCGGCTACCTGCGGCGGCTGCGCCCCCACGTGCCCGGGCCGCTGTGGGTGGAGAAGATCCTCATCGACGGCGAACGGCTGCCCGCCGACTGGCCGTGCGACGGCACCACCGGATATGACGCGCTCAACATGGTCACCCGGCTGTTCGTCGACCCGGCCGGCCGCGACGCGCTGGTCGAGACGTTCGGCCGTCACACCGGCGTGCGCGACGACTACGAGACCGTGCGTCACGACTCCAAGAAGCACGTGATCGACCTGTTCTTCTCCGGCGAGATCGACCGGCTGACCGGTGATCTCGGCGATCCGGCGCTGCGCGAGGCAGTCGTGGAGCTGCTGGCCGCGATGCCCGTCTACCGGGCGTACGTGAACCCGGGCGAGCAGCCGTCCGCCGAGTCGGAGGCGATCATCCGGGAGGCGGCCGGGGTGGCGGCCACCAGGACCGACCCCGCCGCGGTGGCCAAGGTCGCCGACCTGGTCCTGTACGGCCCGCCGGAGGCGGTCACCCGCTTCCAGCAGACCTGCGGGCCGGTGATGGCCAAGGGTGTGGAGGACACCGCGCTCTATCGGTGGTATCCGCTGGCCTGCCTCAACGAGGTCGGCGGGGAACCGGACAGGTTCGGGGTGTCGCCCGCCGAGTTCCACGCGTTCTGCGCCGGCCTGCCGCCGCGCACCATGACCACGCTGTCCACCCACGACACCAAGCGGTCGGAGGACGTGCGCGCCCGCCTGGCCGTGCTGTCGGAGCTGCCCGAGGAGTGGACGGCGGCCGTCGACTCCTGGGCCGCGGCCGTGTCGTTCGATCCCCGGCTCGACTACCTCGCCTGGCAGTCGCTGATGGCGGCCTGGCCGATCCGGCTCGACCGCTTCACCGACTATCTGCTCAAGGCGGCACGCGAGGCCAAGACGTCGATCTCCTGGCTGAACCCCGACCTGGCGTACGAGGAGGGCGTCAGGGACTTCGCCCGGCGGGCCATCGACGCCTGCGGCTACTCGGTCGCCGCGTTCACCGAGATCGTGGACCGCTACGCCCGGGTCAACTCGCTGGGGCAGAAGGCCGTCCAGCTCCTCATGCCGGGCATACCAGACGTCTACCAGGGCAACGAGATCACCGACTTCTCGCTGGTCGATCCGGACAACCGGCGGCCGGTGGACTTCGAACGCCGCCGCCGGCTGCTCGCCGAGCCCGACGACAGCTGGGACGGTCAGAAGATCCGCGTCACCGCCGCCGCCCTCCGGCTGCGGCGGCGGCTCGACCCCGAGGCGCCGTACGCGCCGATCGAGGCGGGGGAGCACGCGGTGGCGTTCACGCGCGGCGTTCCCGGGCAAGGGACGGCCGCCGTCGTGGTCGCGACCCGGCTGCCGGTCGGGCTGGAGCGCAAGGGCGGCTGGGGGAGTGAGACGATCACGCTGCCGCCGGGGCGCTGGCGCGACCTGCTCACCGGCGCCGAGCACGCCGGCGAGGTGCGGATGGCCGCCCTGCTGTCGGCCTGTCCGGTCGCGATTCTCGAAGCCTGATCAGCGGGGGGAGACGACGCATGTTCGAGGTGTGGGCGCCGGCGGCGGCGCGGGTCGAGGTCGAGCACGGGGGTGCCCGGCACCCGATGGCGCGAAGCGAGGGCGGCCGGTGGACCGCCCCCGGCGACGAGCACGACCTCGACTACACCTTCTGGGTGGACGGCGACGGGCCGTTCCCCGACCCCCGCACGCGGCGGCAGCCGTACGGGGTGAACGGTCCGAGCCGCGTCTACCACCACGACAGGTTCGCCTGGACCGACCAGAGCTGGCACGGACGCGACCTGCGCGGCGGGGTGATCTACGAGCTGCACGTCGGCACGTTCTCGCCCGAGGGCACCTTCCAGGGGGTGGCCGACCGGCTCGATCACCTGGCCGGTCTCGGCGTCGACTTCGTCGAGATCATGCCGGTGCCGCCGGTGCCGGGGAAGCGCAACTGGGGCTACGACGGCGTGGACCTCTACGCGGTCTTCGAGGAGTACGGCGGGCCCGACGGGCTGAAGAGCCTGGTGGACGCCTGTCACCGGGCCGGTCTCGGCGTGATCCTCGACGTCGTCTACAACCACCTCGGGCCGTCCGGCAACTACCTGGCCAGGTTCGGGCCCTACTTCCACGACGCGAAGGGGTCCTACTGGGGCGACGCGGTCAACCTCGACGGGCCCGGCTCGGACGAGGTGCGCCGCTACTTCATCGAGAACGCCCTGCAGTGGCTGCGCGACTACCACGTCGACGGGCTGCGCCTCGACGCCGTGCACGCCCTGCACGACAAGCGCGCCGTCCACTTCCTGGAGGAGCTGTCGGCCGAGGTCGACGCGCTGTCTGCCGCCGTGGGCCGTCCGCTGACGCTCATCGCCGAGTCGGACCTCAACGACCCCCGCATGGTCACCCCGCGCGAGGCCGGCGGCCTCGGCATGCACGCGGCCTGGAACGACGACGTCCACCACGCCATCCACGCGAACGTCACGGGGGAGAGCAACGCCTACTACGGCGACTTCGCCACCCTGTCGTCCCTGGCCAAGGTGCTTACGTCCGGCTATTTCCACGACGGCACCTACTCGTCGTTCCGCGGCCGTTCGCACGGCAGGCCGGCGACCGGGGTGCCCGGCCACCGGTTCGTCTGCTGCGCGCAGAACCACGACCAGATCGGCAACCGGCCCGAGGGCGACCGCATGCGGCCCGACCAGCTCCGCCTCGCCTCCGGGCTGCTGCTGACCTCGCCGTTCACCCCGATGCTGTTCATGGGCGAGGAGTGGGGGGCGACCACGCCGTTCTACTTCTTCACCGACCACTTCGAGCCGCACCTGGCGGCGGGCGAGGGCGAACGGCGCAGGAGGGAGTTCGAGGGCTTCGGCTACGACTGGAAGGCCCCCGAGCCGGGCGACGAGACGACATTCCTGAGCTCCAAGCTCGACTGGGAGGAGCCGGCCAAGGGCGAGCACGCCGCGCTGCTGGGCTGGTATCGCGACCTGATCGCGCTCCGCAAGTCGCGTCCCGACCTCACCGATCCCCGCCTCGACCGGGTGCGGGTCGAGGTGGACGAGGACCGGCGCGTCGTGGTGATCGAACGCGGCTCACTGCGGATCGCCGCCAACTTCGCCGAAGGCCCGGTGCCCGTACGGCTGGCCGCGTCACGGCTCCTGCTCGCCTCCGACGACTCCGCCCGCCTGACCGGTCACGTCCTCGACCTCCCCGCCCGCTCCCTGGCTGTCCTGGAGGTGTAGCTCAGGGGCGCGGAGCGAGCACGTCGACGACGATCCGACGTGCGGTCGCGACCACCTCGTCGCGGCCGTACGGCGCGCCGCCGGCCAGCGCCTCGTGAAGCGTGCCGTGCGCGCCGTGGTAGACCACGTTCGCGAAGGCCGCCGGGTCGCAGGGCCGCAGGGCGCCCGCGTCCACACCGCGCCGGATCGCCTCGGCGATCACCTCGACCACCCTCTGGTCGATCTCCCGGCAGAGGGCGAGAGCCCGGGCGTCGGCGGAGCCGTACACGATGCGGTGCAGGTCGGCGTGCGCCACGGCGTGGTCGATCAGCCGTTCCAAGAGGGCGGTCAACGCGCCTGCGGCGGTGGGATCCGCGAGCGCCTTGCCGGCCAGGTCGAGGAAGCCGTTCACGTATCGCTCCCACAGCGCCGCCACCAGGTGGTCCTTCGACGGGAAGTACAGGTAGAAGGTGCCTTTGGCCACGTCGGCGCGGGTGGTGATGTCGCTGACGGTGGCCTCGTCGACGCCGCGTTCGGCGAAGACCGCCAGCGCGGCGTCCAGCAGATCCGCCCGCCGCTCCTCGCCTGGCTTGATCACCCGTCTTCTCGCCACCGCGTCCTCCCATTCGACGCCCTCGGCGTGGACCGTTCGGTGACGCTCGTCGCGCTGGCGTTCGGTGCGGGAGCGCCTCGTGCCGGAGCTCCGCTACCGGGGCTTCAAGCGCGCCCTGCTGTCGGCCGTCCGCAACCTGCCGATCCACCGGGCGGAAGACCTTTACCGCAGGGTCGATGCGAGCGACCTGCCCGTCCAGCTCGTCTGGGGCCGTCAGGACCCCGTGACCCCCATGCCGCCCGAGAGCCGTGTCCACGAGGTGTTCTCGAACGCCGACATCCGATTGCTGGACGGGGTGGGCCATCTGCCTCACTGGGAACGCCCCGGCGAGACCGCCCGAAATCCTCCTGGAGTTTCTCAGCGTGCGGGATTGAGCACCCTCCGCACTCACGATGCCGGTCGCGGCGAGACGCTCACGCCCTGCCGAGGATGAGGTCGGCGGCGTGCCAGGCCATCGCCATGATGGGGCCGTTCAGGTTGCCCGAGATCATGGTGGGCAGCACCGAGCAGTCGACGATCCGCAGGTTGTCGAGTCCTCGCACGCGCAGCCGCGAGTCGACCACGTCGTCGTCGTGCGGGCCCATGGCGCAGGTGCCCATCGCGTGGTAGCCGCAGTAGCCGCCGCCGAGCGCCGCGTCGATGATCTCCTCGTCCGAGTCGACCCCGGGACCGGGGAACGTCTCGGACGCCAGCCGTCCCGCGATGGGCTCCTGGGCGAAGTACTCGCGCATGCGGCGGAACAGGTCGACGCCGACCTGCCGGTCGTGCTCGGAGCCGAAGTAGTTGGGCTCGATGTGGAGCGGCGCGGCGGGGTCTCCGGAGGTGATGGCCACGCTGCCCTCCGCGGTCGGGCGGAGGATCTCGGCGACGACCGAGACTCCGGGTTGCCGCTCGACCGTGACCGTCTCGCCCGCCCGGTAGGTCGCCACCGACCACGGCCCCATCAGCAACTGGGCGTCCGGCCGGTCCAGCTCGGGGCGGGTCTTGAGGAAGGCGATCACATCGTAGGCCGGGGCGGCGAGCGGGCCCCTGTGGTTCATCAGGTAGCGCAGCGCGGTGAGGCCCTGCCGCAACGGCGTGGACAGCATGCGGTTGTAGCCCAGGTCGTCCTTCAGCCGGAACTTCAGCGCCAGGCACCGGTGCTCGCGCATGCGGGCGCCGACCATCGGCCGGTCCAGCCGGACCTCCACGCCGGCCGCCCGCAGCACCTCCGCGGGGCCGATGCCGGACGACTGCAGCAGCTTCGGCGTGCCCAGGCTGCCCAGCGACAGGACGACCTCGCGGGCCGCCCGATATTCGACGGTGGCGCCGCCGGCGTCGCGGGCGGTGACCCCGACGACCTTGTCGCCGTCGAACAGCAGCCCGGTCACCGTCGTCCCGGTCACGACGGTGAGGTTGCTCCGGTGGCGTACGGGGTGGAGGAAGGCACGGGCCGTGCTGAACCGCCGCCCGTCCTTGATGGTCGCCATCGCGTGGCCGACGCGTTCGTCGTCGGACTCGTTGATGTCCGGCATCGCGGTCAGGCCGAGCGCGGCGCCGGATGCGATCATCTCGTCGCAGAGCGGATCGGGGTCGCGCGGAGGGGACACGTGCAGCGGCCCGCCTGCCCCGCGCGTCGCCGTGGCGCCCAGGGCGTTGTCCTCCATCGCCCGGAAGATCGGCAGGATCGTGTCCCAGCCCCAGCCGGGGTTGCCGAGCCGTACGAGCTCGTCGTAGTCGGCGCGGTGGCCGCGGTTGTACACCATGCCGTTGATGGAGCTCGACCCGCCGAGCACCCGGCCGCGCGGCCAGATCTCGGCCTGTCCGTCGGGCCCGAACGGCTGTGTCCGGTAGTGCCAGACCTTCCGCGGATCGTCGAAGAGCTTCCCGAACCCCTTGGGCACCTGGTAGAGCGGGTGACGGTCGGCGCCGCCCGCCTCGACGAGCAGCACGCGGACGGCGGGATCCTCCGACAGCCGGTTCGCCAGGACACATCCGGCCGAACCGGCGCCGATCACCAAATAGTCGATCATTCACCCCATCTTGCCCACATCGCTCGGGCGGGGATAGATCTCAGGCGGCCTGGGCGGCGGGCAGTTCGAAAGTGACGGTGTCGGGGACGGCGGTGTAGAGCCGCCAGCTCAGGCAGGTGCGCTGGGCGACGACGGTCACGTGCAGGCCGCGGCCCGCAAGCCAGAGGGCGAGGTCGGCGAAGTAGCCGTCGCCCGACCCGATCACCGCCCGCTCGAACCGCAGGTCCACCCGGGTCGTACGGGCCGCGTCGTCGAGGGCGTGGTCGGCGCCGTCCGGGCCCGAACGGGCCAGCAACTGCACCCCGCTCAGCACGATCCCCACGGAGACGAGCGCGTTGTGGTTGACCGCCACGATGAACTGGTCGAGCGGCCCGACCGGCACCGTCCGCTGGTAGGTGCTCATCACCCGCCGTACGTCATGGCTGCTCGGCAGGGGAGATCCGGTCAGGTTCTCGATGTCCAGGAGATGGATCGCGCGCCCGCGACGCAGTGACCTGAGGCGAGTGATGGGGGTGCTCACGATCCTTGCTCCCTTCCATGCCGACTCCAGGCGTCCATTAGAGCATGTGTTGACACAATCAACCAGACCTTGGCGCGACGTTGCCCAGGTCCAGGGCATCGGATATCGTCCGGTCGGATCGAAGAACCAGCGGAAGGGCGGAGCGGCGTGCGGCGAGACGTACACGTCACCGCGGCGGACATCGCCCGCCTGGCCGGCGTGGGACGTGCGGCGGTCAGCAACTGGCGGCGCAGGCACGACGACTTCCCCGAGCCCGTGGGAGGCACGTCCACCAGCCCGGCCTTCTCCCTCGCCGAGATCCGCGAGTGGCTGCGCGGCCACACCGAGGGCAGGGACCTCCCCCTGGACGAATGGCTCTGGCAGGACCTGCGCACCACCGTCGACGACGACGACCTCGCCGACCTGATCGCCGACCTCGGGGCCTTCCTCGTGTACGTGCAGCACGAGGCCGACGACTGGGCCAGGCTCTCGGCCGGGACCGACGAGGAGGTGGCGCGGGAGCTTCCGGCCCGGGTGCGCGCGGCGTGCGCGGAGACCGTCAGCGCGGAGGCGTTCCCGGAGACCGTTCCGGTGACCCGCGTGCCGCTGGTCCGCTCGATCGCCCGGCTGGCCGCCGAACGCGGCGCCCGCGACACCTTCGAGTTCCTGCGTGAGCGTTACTTCGAGGTGCACACCCGGCGCGTCTACTCCACGCCCGTCGAGATCGTGATGCTGACGCTCGACCTCGTGGGCGACGGGTTCCGCTCCCTGCTCGACCCCGCCTGCGGCTCGGGCCGCATCCTCGGCCGGGCGCTCGAACGCGCGCCGGGGGCCCGGCTGCTCGGCCAGGACGTCGATCCCGTGGCCGCCCGGCTCACCGCCGTACGGCTCGCGCTGCGCTGCGACACCGCGCGGATCAGGCCGGGAGACTCCCTGCGCGCGGACGCCTTCCCCGGCGAGCTGGTGGACGCGGTGGTGTGCAACCCGCCGTTCAACGACCGCAACTGGGGTTACGAGGAGCTGACGGCCGACCCCCGCTGGGAGTACGGCCTGCCGCCGCGCGTGGAGCCGGAGCTGGCCTGGGTGCAGCACGCGCTCGCCCACCTGGCGCCCAGAGGCGTGGCCGTGCTCCTCATGCCTCCAGCCGTCGCCTCCCGCAGATCGGGCCGCCGGATCAGGTCCCAGCTGCTGCGGCGCGGCGCGCTGCGCGCGGTCATCGCGCTTCCGCAGGGCGCCGTGCCCAACGTGGCGGTCGGCCTGACGCTGTGGATCCTGTGCCCGCCGCCCGAGGGCGGCACGCCGAGTCATGTGCTGATGGTGGACACCTCCGGCAGGCCGGACGACTACGCCGGGGTGGCCGCCGCTGCCTGGCGCGAGTTCAGCGCCGGTCGCGAGCTGGACGAGCCGGGCGTCAGCAGGTCGGTCCCGCTCGTCGATCTACTTGACGAGGACGTGGACCTCACCCCCGCCCGCTACCTGTCCACGGTCGCCGACGACCTGTCACCGGAGCGCATCGCCGGAGCCCGATCCCGGCTCGACGAGCTGCTGGGGAACGTCGCCCGGCTGCTGCCGTCCGTCGCGGCGGCGCCGGCGGACGAGCTCGCCCTGGTCCCGCTGCCCGAGCTGGTGCGGCGCGGCATGCTCGTGGTCGAGCAGCAGACGCCGGCCCGGCCGGGGGACGAACCGCTTCGGGGCGCGCCGGTGCTCACCGTCGATGACGTGCTGGCGGACCGGACCGCGACGGGATCCTCGGAGCAGGCCGGAGCCCGGCCGATCGTCACCCGGCCCGGCGACGTCGTGGTGCCGCAGGTCGTGGCCGCCCCGGTCGCGCGGGTGGTGACGAAGGGCGACGCCCTGCTCGGCCCCCACCTGTCCCTGCTGCGGCCCGATCCCGAGGTGCTCGACCCCGACTTTCTCGCCGGTTTCCTCTGCGCGTCCGTGAACGTCCGCCACTACACCTCCATGTCCTCGCGCTATCGGGTCGACGTACGGCGTGCCGAGCTGCCGCTGCTGCCGTTGGAGGAGCAACGCCGATATGGCGCGGTGTTCCGGCGCCTGGCCGACTTCCGGTCGGCCCTGCGGGAGGCGGCGATGCTCGGCGAGGACCTGGTCAGGCTGGTGGCCGACGGCCTCACGCACGGCGCCGTACGGCCGCCGAGTAGGGTCGGCTGACGTGAGCGGTGAGCTGGAGCACCTGGCCGCCCGGCTGCGCGAGTTCGTCCGCGAGCGCGACTGGGAGAGGTTCCACACGCCCAAGAACCTGGCGATGGCCCTCGCCGGAGAGGCGGGGGAGCTGGTCGCCGAGTTCCAGTGGCTGACGGCCGAGGAGTCGTGCGACCTCGGCGAGGACGCCCTGCGCAGGGTCCGCGCCGAGCTCGGGGACGTGACGCTGTATCTGGTCAGGCTGGCCGACGCGCTGGGCGTCGACCTCGCCGAGGCGGCGCACGCCAAGCTGGACGAGAACGAACGCCGCTACGATCCCGAGACCTATCGCGGCTCGGCCAGGAAGGCGCCCCCGCTGACCTCGTGACGGCGTCCGGTCACGACTCCGGGCGGCGCGGCGGGGGCGGCGTCATCGATGCCTTCTGCGGCCTGGCGGCCGACGGCCAGGCGAGGAGCTGGAACCAGACGGACTTGCCGTACGGCGTGAGGGTCCAGCCCCAGTGGTGGGAGCATGCCTGGACGATCGCGAGCCCCCGGCCGTACGGGTCGAGTGCGCCGGCACGGCGCAGCCGGGGGAGCGCGGGGCAGGGGTCGTGGACGTCCACGACGAGCAGGTCGTTCTCCCGGCTGACCGTGACCCGGACCGTGCTCGCCGCCGATGCCGCGCCGATGCCGGTAGTGCCGTGGACGAGCGCGTTGGTGACGAGTTCCGAGGCCAGGAGTTCGGCGACCTCCGGGACGTCGCCGGCCGCGTTCCAGTCGGTGGCCACATCCTTGACGAACCGCCGGGCCGAGGCGACGCAGCGGATGTCGCGGGGCAGCCATTTCTCGCCGAGGACGGGGACGAGCCGGTCGGGCGTGTAGCGATATTCGGCCAGCACCGTGCGGGCCGCGATTGCCTCGGTCATCGGCGTACTCCCGTTGTCGAAAATCCACGTCCGGACTGTCTGCTCACGACTACTGTAAGTGTCGATTTCGTTACCAAGAACGACATTTGAAGGTCGTGTCCATTCGTTGAACTCCGACACGAGGGGACGTTGTGGTCGATATCTACTCACCACAGGCGATATGGGGCAGAGAATTACGGCACTACCGGCAGGCGGCGGGGCTGACCCAGGCCCAGATGGCCCACAAGGTGCATTTCAGCGAGTCGCTGATCAGCGGTGTCGAGACGGGCCAGCTTCCGGCCAGCGCGGAGTTCGCGCGGTGCTGCGATGAGGCGCTGTCCACAGGCGGCGCGCTCTATCGCCTGCTCGACTGGCGCAAGGGCCAGGTCTCCCCCTCCTGGTTCGGCAAGTGGCGCGACAAGGAACAGGTCGCCACCACACTTCGCTCCTATCAGCCGCTTGTCATACCCGGCCTGCTGCAGACAGAGGCGTACGCCCGCGTGCTGTTGTCGGGGGACGAGACGGCGGTGGCCGCACGGCTGGACCGTCAGCGGATCCTCACCCGCGAGGATCCGCACCCTCCGATCCTCCGATGCGTCATCGACGAGGCCGTTTTGCATCGGCCGATCGGGGCACCGCTGGTCATGCGCGAACAACTGCATCACCTGCTGGCGATGGTGGGCCCGAGGCTGAGCATTCAGGTCGTCCCGCATGGGATGCATTCGGGCTTGCTCGGTGGGTTCTCCATTGCGACGCTGGACGGAGGAAACGATCTGGTCTATATGGAGACGGCCGTCCGAGGCCTCACTACGAGCGACCAAGAGGACGTCACGGCAGCCATCGAGTGCTTCGAATCCATCCGCACCGAGGCGTTGCCGCTGAGCATGTCCACCGACCTCATCAGAAAGACAGTGGAGGAGAGATGGACCTGAGCCGGGCGCGCTGGCGCAAGTCGAGCTACTCGGGAAGCAATGGCGGGGACTGCGTCGAGGTGGCGGAGATCGATGGCGACGGACCCGAGCACAAGAGCGGCCGGTTGATCGCCGTACGGGACTCGAAGGACCCCGACGGCCCGGTGCTGTTCTTCACACCTGAGGAGTGGAAGGCGTTCCTGCTCGGCGTCCACGCCGGCGAGTTCGAGCCCACCCCCTGAGGCCGCGGCCCGTCCAGTAGGCCGTGCCGTTGCGGGGTCCTAAGGTTCAAGAAGGCATGGCACGACCAGGGAACGGGAGTGGACGATGTACCTCGCCGAGGTCAAGGTCTCCGGCATTCGCGGGTTCTCCGGCCCCCGGAGCGTGGACCTTCGGCTTACCCGTCCCGACGGCAGCCATGCGGGCTGGACGGTCCTGGCCGGCCGCAACGGTTCGGGCAAGACGACATTGCTCCGTGCGATGGCGCTGGCGATGGCAGGCCCGTTCGTCGCTCGGAGCCTGGTGCCGGCCTTCGACGGCTGGATCTCCGATGACGAGCAGAAGGGCACCGTCGGAGCGGAAATCGCATTCGACGAGAAATGGGACGGATTTGCGTCTGTCAGGCGGGATGCGAGGAATCCTTTCCCGGTTCGCCTGACCTGGGCCCGGCAGCGGCTCGACGAGTCAGGGCAGTACGGCGCGCAGCCGGCATTGCACGCCGGTGAAAAGACTCCCGCTATGCGGGGGCCGTGGAGGGAAAACCCGCAGGGGTGGTTTGTCGCCGGTTATGGGCCTTTCCGTCGGTTGGTTGGAGGCTCGGCGGATGCCCAGCGGCTCATGCTGGGCACGGGTGCCGTTTCTCGTCTGGCCAGCCTCTTTCACGAGGACGCTTCTCTCGCGGAGAGCGTGAGCTGGCTGATCGACCTGCATTTGCGTCGGCTGGAAGGGCGGCCGGGCGCCGAGCAGTTGCTCTCCTTCGTCATCGACCTCCTGAACGACGGACTTCTGCCCGATGGTTTCCGCGTCGTACGGGTGGACAGCGAGGGCTTGTGGGCCGAGCGGGACGGCCGGTTGATCGCGCTCAGAGAGATGAGCGACGGCTACCGGACCGTCACCGCACTGGTTCTCGACCTGCTGAGGCACATGAGAGATATGTACGGGGGTGCTATCACCGAGGTCTTCCTTGGAGCAGAGCGGTCGGAGGCGGGAAATCCGGTTGTTCATATGCCGGGCGTCGTGCTGATCGATGAGATCGACGTGCATCTGCATGTGAGCTGGCAGAAAAGAATCGGCGAGTGGCTGAAGGCCCACTTTCCGGCTGTTCAGTTCATCGTCACCTCTCACAGCCCGTACATTTGCCAGAGCGCCGACCCCGGCGGGTTGATCAGGCTTGCGGGAGTGGACGAAGACGTTCCTCCACGCGTCGTGGAGCCGGACCTGTATGACCGCATCGTGTACGGCAGCGGTGACGACGCGCTGCTCACGGACCTCTTCGGCATCGACTCGCCCTACTCGGAACGCGCCGAAGAGTTGCGGCGTCGGCTGACCGTGCTCGAACGCGCCGTGCTGCGCGGCAGAGCGACGCCTGCGGAACTGGCCGAGTATGACCGTCTACGCGAAAGGCTCAGCAGCACGTTGACCACGAGAGTGGGCGAGGTGGCCCGGAGGATCGCCGACACGCCATGATCCGCCTATATCGTCTGGCGCTTCCCCCTGAGCTGGCCGAGCAGCTTGATGATCGCACGGGAAAGTTACGAGAGAAACGTGCAGACGGCTCGGTAGCGCGAGCTGAGTGGAAGTCCGCCAGGAACGTCCGGACGCAGCTGACGGTGCATCTCACCGGCATGACCACCGGCATCAGACGATGCATGTACTGCGGTGACGGCCTCGGTACGGACATCGACCACTTCGAGCCGCTCGCCGAGGCGCCGTTACGCGCCTTCGACTGGCCCAACCACCTGCTGGCCTGCTCCCACTGCAACAGCCACCAGAAGCGCGAGCTGTTCCCTCGGGACGAGGACGGCGCACCACTGCTCGTGGACCCTACGGCCGAGGATCCGTACGAGCATCTCGAACTCGTGCTAAGCACCGGCGTCTACGAGGCGTTGACGCGCAGGGGAGACATCACGATCGAGGTCTTCGGCCTTAACCGAGCCGATCTCGTACGGGGCCGCGCCTCCGCCTTCGTCCGGACCGTCTCCATGCTCCGTGATCGGGCCAGGCTGCTCGGCTCGGACGCTGAAGAGGCGGCCGAAATCGTCACGTCCCTGCGCGATCAGCCGTTCGCCGATGTGCTCTACGCCATGCTCCGCTACCGGAGCCTTCCCGGGGCGCATCTTGTCCTGCGCGGCGGGGAAGTCGTCGACGCCCTCGGTGATCCGGCCCTCCAGTTCTGGCCGCACGCCGGCGAGTTCGAGCCGAGCCGGTGACCGGCCCTCGCGCTGATCCGTACGCGAGGGCCGGGCGGGGTGGTCAGCTCTCGATGAGCTGGTGATCGGTCCTGATCCGGCCGTCCTCGCCGAGCGTGAGGAAGTCGAACCCGACCGAGTCCACCTCGCCGGAGGCCGTACGCACCATCTCCCAGTTGAAGCGGACCGCGCCGTGGTGGCCGTTCGCGTTCTCCACGGCCCGGAAGACGTACGTGCCCGGAGCCACCCACTTGTCGTACGACGTGGCGATGCGCTCCTCCAGCTCCGCGTGGCCGTGGGCCTCCATCGACGGGGTGTAGTGGGCGGCGTCGGGGGCGAACAGCCGGGCGATCGACTCGCGGCGTACGGCGGGGTCGGGCTCGTTCCACACGGCGGCGTAGCGGCGGGCCAGGTCGTTGAGATCGTTCATGGTTCTCCTTCGCTGATGACGGGTCAGGCCGTGGCCCTGGCGCGCGGAAGCCACTGGACGAGAGCGGCGATGGCCAGGGTGATGACGATGAGGTGGACGAGCCCGTGCTGGAACGCGACGGTGCCGCCGCCGTGGATAGAACGATCGGTATGCACCGCCCAATTAGATAGACTGGTTGATCTACTGTCAAGTGCGTGCCAGAATCGGCATGTGACGACGAGACCCGGTCCCCGCCAGCGGCTGCTCGACGCCGCCAGGGAGCTCACCTACAGCCAGGGCGTACAGGTGGGCGTCGACGCGATCCTCAAGCAGGCGGACGTCGCGAGACGCTCGCTCTATCAGCACTTCGGCGGCAAGGACGGCCTCGTGGCCGAGGTGCTGCGCAGCGACGGCGGGCTGGACCGCTACCGCCAGGTCATGGACGCGGCGGGGGACGATCCGCGCGAGCGGGTGCTGGCCGTGTTCGACGAGCTCGACGTGATCACCTCGCAGCCGGCCTTCCGCGGGTGCCGTTACACCGCGGCCGAGCTCGCGCTCACCGACCCCGCGCATCCGGCGCACGGGGAGGTGCGGTCCTTCAAGGAGGGCCTGCACCGGTTGATGGCGGCGGAGCTGACCCGCCACGGGCATCCCGCTCCCGACGCGGGCGCCGACCAGCTCCTCGTGCTCATCGACGGCGTGCTCGCCCACGCCGTCACCCGGCCCGCCGCCCGTCCGGCCCTGGCCGCGCGGGCGCTCGCGGAAGCCGTGTTCGCCACGTCGAGATGATTGGCCTCGCCCGAATTTGACTGTTTCGGTCATCTCCTGGTTGATGATCCGCAAAGATGATCGCCAGGACGCCGCCCGGACCGAGGGCGGCGGTTGGGAAAGGACAACGTATGCGCAGGTCCGCGAGTACGGTCGTCGTCGCTGCGGCGCTGGCCGTCGGAGGGCTCGTCGCCAACCCGGCATACGCGATCTCCGCCGGCTACACCCCCGAGGGCGTGTGCGGCTCCGGCTTCGGCCGGGTCAGCGATGACGGCAGCCGGGCGGTGAAGACCCCTTCGGGGCGGGTCTTCGGGCGGGTCTACCTGCTCTACAACCGCAAGACCGGGCAGAACTGCGTCGTCACCATCAAGTCGTCGTACGCCGGCACGGCCACCCGGACGTCCGCGACCCTGGTGACGCAGGTCAGGCGCCACCGCGACGAGCCGGTGACCACCGCGCACAAGAGCGACAGCGGGAAGTACAAGTACTACGCCGGTCCGATCAAGCTGTACGCCAAGGGCCTGTGTGTCAAATACTCGGGCACGATCGCCGACACCCGCATCAACGGCGAGGTCGCGAGCGGCGGTCGCAGCGGATGGGGCAACTGCGGCTGATTCCGGACGTCCGCACCACGGCCCGGTGAGGCCGGCTTGTGGGGGCCGCCCGGCCTGCGCCGGGCGGCCCCTCTCACGTGCGGCTTTCGGGCCGGCCGAAAATGATTGGCGGGCCGGACGGCAGGTCCGATAGAACAGGCGGACCTTCGAGGACGAGAGGAGGGACGAGCCGATGTACACCGAAAACGTCGTGCCGGTTCCTTCCCGGGGTGTGGCCGGACGCTGACCCCTGGGCGCGAGCGGCGCACCTCACCCGAGGAAGTGCAGTGAACCCCGAAAACCTGATCATTCGCCCCATCGCGGGGCGTTCGGAACTCGACCTTTTCCGCCGTCTGCCCTACGTACTGAACGACGAGCTGGACGACGACCTCGCCGCCGGTCGGCGGCGGCCCGAGTGGATGTGGATGGCGTTGCGCGGCGACCACCTCGTCGCACGGTTGTCCTGGTGGGCCCCGCGTGCGGGCGAGCCGCCGGAGCTGCTGGACATCCTCGATCTCGACGACGCCACGCCCGCACCGGCGAGCATCGACGCCGGGGTCCGGCTGTTCGAGACCGCGAGCGCCGCGGTGCTGCCCGCCGGGGTTCGCCCACCGGAGCACAACGCGTACGTCCCCCCGCGGTGGCGC
This sequence comes from Microbispora hainanensis, assembly GCF_036186745.1. Lineage (NCBI taxonomy): Bacteria > Bacillati > Actinomycetota > Actinomycetes > Streptosporangiales > Streptosporangiaceae > Microbispora > Microbispora hainanensis. The sequence goes on from NZ_CP108086.1 coordinate 4,176,701, forward strand.
GACGACGCGGAGGCGAGGCGTGCGGTCGAGGGCCGCATCGCCGTACTGGAGCGAACCGGTGCCCGGCCGCTCGTCGAACGGCTGCGGCTGGAGTGGCGTCCGGGCGCGCCCATCGCACCGCCGAGCGGCCGGCTGGCCTTCCGCCCCGTGTCCGGGAGGGAGGAGCTGGTCGCGCTGATGACCCTCGTCCTCGACGGCACGCTCGACGCCCACAGCCGCGCCGACCTCGTCCGCATGCCCGCCGAGCAGGCCGCGGCCCTGCACTACGACGACGAGCTCGCCCACTATCCGAGCCCACGGGAATGGTGGCGGATCGGCACATCACCCGAAGGCGAACCCGTGGGATTCGTCATCCCGGCGCGCAACTCCTACAACGCGATGATCGCGTACATCGGGGTCGTGCCCGCGCACCGCGGCAAGGGCTACATCGACGACCTGCTGGCCGAGGGGACGCGGATCCTCGCGGAGCAGGACGTCCCGCGTGTCCGCGCCGCCACGGATGTCGGGAACGTCCCGATGGCCCAGGCGTTCCTCCGTGCCGGATACGAGGTCATCGGGCGGCGTATCGACATGACCTGGAGCGAAGGCGAGTCCCAGTAGTTCGTCACCCCCGGACCCCGGCGCTCACCGGGTCCGGGGGCCTCCGGGGACCCCTCAGGGCGCCCTTCACGGAGCGTCGCCGCGCGGCGTGCTCACCCGCACACGACCGTCCACACCGGAGACCGTCATCGTGCCGTCGGCGACGAGGCCCGTGATCGAGGCGTCGCGCGGCACGGTGATGTCGTACGCGACACGACACGGGCGGATTCTCGGCTGGCACGCCAGCGTGCAGGAGGAGCGGCCGCCCCACGTCGTCGGGTTCGTCGTCCTGCTGTGCCTCGTGGTCATGCTGGTCGCGTTCCGCTCAATCCTCGTCACCCTGGTCACCGGCCTGCTCAACCTGATCTCCGTGGCGGCGGCCTACTGCATCCTCGTGCTCGTCTTCCAGAATGACTGGGCCGAGCCTGTCCTGGGATTCCAGTCGAACGGCGCCGTCGTCTCGTGGATCCCGTTGATCCTCTTCGTCGTCCTGTTCGGCCTGTCCATGGACTACCACGTGTTCGTGCTCAGCCGGATTCGCGAGGCGGTCGTCAGGGGCGAGGGGGTCAAGGACGCCGTCCGGAGCGGCATCGTCAGGGCCGCGGGGTCGTCACCAGCGCCGCCGTCATCATGGTTGCGGTGTTCGCCCTCCTCGCGACCCTCTCGACGCTGGAGATGAAGCAGCTCGGAGGCGGCCTGGCGGTGGCGATCCTGCTGGACGCGACCGTCGTCCGGGGCCTGCTGCGGCCGGGGCTCCTGGCCCTCCTCGGCCGTCCGGCCTGGCGGGAGGTGCGGTTTCTTCGCAGGCTTCCGTCGGTCGCGCACGACTGACACCGTCCTCGGGCGCCGGGAACGGCGGAGGACACGCGCGGAAAATGGTTTGCGGGTCCCGCCGTCGTCCTCGCTAGGGTGACGCTCATGGGCTGCTTCGCATGCTTCACGAGGATCCGCCGCTCATAGCGGCGGATCCCTTCCTTTCGTACGGCTCCGCCGCCATCGGTGTCCTCGCCGGTGCGGCGCTTCGTGCTGCCCGGCTCCGATCGCGCACTCGCGGAGCACTTTCATGGTTCATCAGGGCGGACGGCACGAGCTCGGCCAGAACTTCCTCGTCGACCGCATGGTGGTCGCACGCATAGGGGACCTCGTCGCCGGGACGACCGGCCCGATCGTCGAGGTCGGCGCGGGCGACGGCGCGCTCACGCTTCCCCTCAGCCGGTACGGCAGGCCGGTGACGGCCGTCGAGGTCGATCCCGGGCGGGCACGCCGGCTGGCCCGGCGCGTCCCGGCCAACGTCACCGTCGTCGCCGCCGACATCCTGCGGTTCCGGTTTCCCCGGCATCCTCACGTGGTCGTCGGAAACCTGCCGTTCCATCTCACGACCTCGATCATGCGGCGGCTCCTCGCGGCGTCCGGCTGGAGAACGTCGGTGCTGCTGGTGCAGTGGGAGGTCGCCCGGCGGCGGGCCGGCGTCGGCGGCGCCAGCATGCTGACCGCCGCCTGGTGGCCGTGGTACGCGTTCGAGGTGCATGCGCGGGTGCCCGCCCGTTCGTTCCGGCCCACCCCCTCGGTCGACGGCGGGCTGCTCACCATGACGCGCAGGGCCGCACCTCTCGTCGATGAGCGGGAGCCCTACCAGGACCTCGTACGCCGGGTCTTCACCGGCCGAGGGCGCGGCCTCGCGGAGATCCTCGAACGCACCGGATGCCTGGACCGCCGGGCCGTACGCGCCTGGGCGCGTGAGGCCGGGGTGGCGCCCAACGCGCTGCCCAAGGACCTGACCGCCGATCAGTGGGCGTCCCTCTGGCGGGAAGTGGCGCGGAACCGGCGGCCAGGCCTGTGATGATGTCCTTTTCCCCGCATCGTGGACGAAAGGAATCACGTGAACGATCTGGTCGCCCGGCTGTGGCGGAGCATCGGCGGCTCATTGCAGTGGCGGCTGCTGTGGATGTCGCAGGCGAAGTTCATGATCGGCGTCACGGGGATCGTTCGCGACGGAGACGGGCGGGTTCTGTTGCTCCGGCACCGGTTGTGGCCGGAAGGCCGGCAATGGGGGTTGCCCACCGGCAGCGCCAAGAAGAGGGAGACGTTCCAGGACACGGTCGTCCGGGAGGTGCGTGAAGAGACCGGTCTGACCGTGCGCGTCGGCGAGCTCGTCCAGCTCAGGAGCGGCTACCGGCTGCGGGTCGAGGTGGCGGCGTACGAGGCCGAGTTCGTGGGCGGCACGATGAAGCTCGACCCCAGGGAGATCCTGGAGGCCCGGTGGTGCGCGCCCGACGACCTGCCGGAGGGGACGTTGGAGGCCCATCGGCTCCTGATCTCGGGCAGGGCCGGTTAGAGGGCCGATCGGACGGTCGCCGGACAGGTTGGTCGACCGGCGACCTGTGGATAGGGGTGATGCGGCACGGAGATTCGCCCGTTCTGTTCGCCGACTATCCACAGAATGGCGTTCGGCCGGGCCGGGCGACGGTGGTTTCGCGCAGGCTGTGGACCTGCGGCAGTGCGGGGAGCGGCAGGCGCGGGGCCGTCTGCTCCTACGGCACTTCCCGCGGCCGCTTCGGCGGTTGTAGATGCAGCACGTCGCGGAGGAGGAGCCATGCGAATCACCTATCCCGTGCCCGCGCAGACCTCGTCGGTCTTCGTCGTCGTCACGGACCGCACGCCGACCGATCTCACGTCGATCGTCCCCTGGCGGATGGGGCCGTCACACCGGCGCGCCGCCAGGGACGCGCTCGGCACGCCACGGCTGAGGCTGGAGGCGTTCCGGTCGACGCGCTCCCCGTGGCGGCGCATGGACCTGAGCACCGAGGACCTCAAACGGGTGAGACGGGCCCGCCACCATGTGGTGGTGACGAGCACCGCACCCGTCGAGGAACAACCCGAGGCCGCCCAGGTCGCCCGGGCGGCCGCGCGCGGCATCGCGGAGGCCTACCACGGCGTGTTGTACGACCCGCTCACCGGAGCGGCCGTCTACCACTGCGCCGAGTGCCCGGGGGAACGGCGCGACTTCGACCTCGGCGACGACTGGCTGGGCTGGAGGGTGTCGTGCGCCGACGAGGAGCACGCCTGTGTCCTCGGCCTCGGCACTGCCGCACCCGTGGGAGCCGATGCCGGCGGGGGTTGCTCGTGCCTGGTCACGATCTCGCGCGGCCTGCGGCGTTTCGGCCTGCCGGAGATCGCGTTGACCGGCCTCGCCTGCGCGCACAGCCTGTGTGCGGTGACCGTCCTGCGGGCCGTGGCAGAGTCGCTGCTCGCGGGTCACTTCGCCTGGCTGTCCTCCGGCTCCCGGTGGCAGACCGAAACGCCGCCGCCCTGCCGCGCCGTCGCCCGCCGCCTCCGGATGGCGGGCATCGACTACGCCGTGCTGTCCGGCGGAGCGGGGCCAGACAGCTCCGCCCAGGTCCCCGGCACCGAGCACGGGGCTGAGCCCGGCATGTCCGAGGGGTTGCGTGGGCGGCTCGTTGTGTGGGCGGGTCGGCCGGATCGGGAGAGCGGCCGCATGGCGAACGCCGAGCACGAGGCCGAGCCCGGCACCGTGCACGAGGAGAACGGGCTCCTGCGCGTGCGTCTCACACCGGCCGCCGCCGCGCGCTCGTGCCTCAAGCTCGGCCTGCCGGGCGGTCACGGCGGGAACCCTCACCCGCACCACACCGCGGGGCTGCTGGTCGCCTGAACCGCCTGCCCGGGCGGCGTGCCGGGGGCAGGGGGCGTGGCGTCCAGCGCACAAGTCAGGCGTACGGCACACGAGCCGGGGGAGGGGGCGTGGGATCACCGGCACCGATGGGGCTGGAGGCCGGCAGGACCATCGGCACGATGGGGGCTGGGGCAGGGCCGCGCGGGACCATCGGCACGATGGGGGCTGGGGCAGGGCCGCGCGGGACCATCGGCACGATGGGGCTGGGCAGGGCCGCGCGGGACCACTGGAACGATCGGCTGGTCCCCTGACCAGGTGATCAGGCGGCGGCGCGGGAACGTTTGGACCACCATGGGACGTCTGTAAGGTGTGACCCTTTTCGCTGCCATAGATGACGAGATACGGGACGCGCGGGATCGTGCCCGACGCCGCGACCAGCTCACCCGGCAGCGTGCCACTCTCCTGACGCAGATCGAGGAGGTGCGTGGCATGCTCGCCGATCTGGAGCGGCAGCTCGCCAAGGAGGATCGCGACGTCGCCAAGCTGGAACAGGGCGGCTTCGCCGCCTTCCTGGCGGGACTGACCGGCGACAAGGAAGAACGCCTGGCACGAGAACGGGCCGAGGCGGCGGCGGCCCGCCAGCGGGTCACCGGTCAGCGCACCCGCCTGGAGTGGCTCGCCGGCGATTTGCGGACCACCGACCAGGCCCTCGCGGAGCTCGGCAACCCGCATCAGGAGCTGGAGGTGCTGCTCGCCCGCAAGGAACGGATGCTGGTCGAGTCCGGGGACCCGCGCGGGCGGGAGCTGGCCGACATCGCCGCCCGGCTGGCGAACGTCAGCGCCGACCTGCGCGAGCACCAGGAGGCGCAGCAGGCCGGAGCCGCCGCGGGCCAGGCGGTCGGCTACGTCCTGCGGCACCTGAGCGGCGCCCGCGGCGCCTCGACATGGGACATGTTCAGCAGCGGCGGCTTCGCCGACATGGTCGAGCACGGACACCTGCGTCAGGCCGACGAGGCGGCGTGGCACGCGCAGGGCGCTCTCGATCGGTTCTCCCGCGAGCTGGCCGACATCGGCGTCGTCGCCGCACCCCGGTTGCCGAAGGTGGACACCCGCTGGTTCGCCGACGTCTTCTTCGACAACATCATCACCGACGCCATCAAGCACCAGCGGATCGCCCGTACGGCGGAGGCCGTCCGCGAGGTGGCCGAGTGGGTCGCGGCCATGGTCGCCCAGGTGTCCGTTCGCTGCGGTGAGCTCACCCGTCAGCAGGACTCCCTCGCCCGGCGGCGTGAGGAGGTCCTGAGCTCCTGACCCGTTCCGCCCGGCCAGGCTGTCGAAGAAGTCTTCGGCGGAGGTGCGCGTCCTCGGGCGGCGCCGCACGCTTCGCGCCGTGGCCGACATGAGCGGATCCGGGTCTGCCGGGCTGTTCGCGCTGATGCTGCTCGCCGACGCCCGACGCCCGACGCCCGACGCCCGACGTTCGACGTTCGACGTTCGACGCCCGACGTTCGACGCCCGACGCCCGGCGTCTGACGTCCGGGGCGCCACGCGTACCGCTCCTGACGGCACGCGCGTGCACGGGACGGCGGGGTGCCCGGCGCTATAGAGATCGCCGGCCTCTTTCCGCTGGTCAACGCGTCGCGCGGGTCGGCGAGCAGGCCCCGTGTGACGAATATCCACTTGCCGTCTTCTCACCTTCGTGCACGGAATGGAGCCGTTGCCCTAAGAGGAGAAGACATGACGAGCAGAGTGATAGCGGTAAGCCGCAGCGCCACCCACACCTTCAGCAAGACCCCTCTGGAGTCGATCCGGCTGCTGGCCGGCCTCGGTGTCGAGGGCGACGCCCACGCCGGAGTGACCGTGAAGCACCGGTCGCGGGTCGCCCGTGATCCCAGCCAGCCGAACCTGCGCCAGGTGCACCTGGTGCACGCGGAGTTGCACGACGAACTGCGCGAGGCGGGCTTCGCCGTACGGGAGGGGGACATGGGGGAGAACGTCACCACCAGGGGTGTCGATCTGCTCGCGTTGCCCACGGGGACACGGCTGCGCCTCGGCGAGACCGCCGTCGTCGAGGTGACGGGCCTGCGCAACCCGTGCGCGCAGCTCAACGGTTTCCAGGACGGGTTGATGAAGGCCGTGCTGGATCGGGATGAAGAGGGCAATCTGGTGCGCAAGGCGGGGGTCATGGGCATCGTCATCGAGGGCGGCGAGGTCCGGCCCGGCGACCCTATCTACGTGGAGCCTCCGGCCGGACCGCACGAGCCTCTTCGGCCGGTGTGAGCGGCGCTGGCGCCTGCCCGCGGTCCCCTGACGCCTGCCCGCGGCCGTGTGGCACTTACCTCGATCCCGTCACGCATGGCCGCGACGATGTGGCTTACCCGCGGTCCTGTGATGGTTTTCGCCGTTTCATCCCGAATGCCTGAGGCTTTGTGACGCTTACCCGTGGTCGTCATTCGGCCGGGTAAGGGGCCGGCGCGGAAGCGTCGGCCCGGCAGGCGGCCGGCCCGACGCCCTCCCATGGGCCGGTCTCAGCAGATCTGGACCGGCCGCAGCGGACGGGTCTCAGTGGGCGGGTATCAGTGGGTGTGGCCCGGCCTCAGCAGACCCGGCTTGAGGTGGATGCGGCCGGCCACAGCAGACCGGCCTCAGCAGACCGGCCTCAGCAGACCGGCCGCAGCAGACCGGCCGCAGCAGACCGGCCTCAGCGGACGGGAATCAGTGGGTGTGGCCCGGCTCGTCGTGGTCGTGGTCGTCCTCGTCCTCCAGGACGCCCTCCGACGGCTCCACGCCGAGCATCGCCTCGCGCGGCTCGACCTCGGCGACGTGCTCGACCAGGCCCAGCACGTGGTCGGGCTCGATCAGCCACTGCAGGGCGGCCGCGCCCGTCTCGTCGGAGTTGACCAGCTCGATCTGTTCCTGCCGCTCGGCGTCGTTCAGCTCGGCCTGGGGGTCGCGGATCTCGGCGAGCGCCGCTGCCTGCAGCGCGTCGACATCGAGGACCTCGACCACCAGGTCGACGGTGAGCCGCAGGTAGCGACCGGTGTCCGTTCCATCGCTCATGGTGGTGATCCTATCGGCTAGCCGTTACGGCAGTTTCCACTCGACCGGCGCCGCGCCCTGCTGCTCCAGCAGGGCGTTTGCCCGGCTGAACGGACGGGAGCCGAAGAACCCGCTGCGCGCCGACAGCGGGCTGGGGTGGGCCGACTCGATGCACGGCACGTCGCCCAGCATCGGCCGCAGGTTGCGGGCGTCGCGGCCCCACAGGATCGCAACGAGCGGCCCGCCCCGCGCGACCAGCGCCTTGATGGCCTGCTCGGTCACCTCTTCCCAGCCCTTGCCCCGGTGGGAGGCGGGCTTGCCCGGCATCACCGTGAGCACCCTGTTGAGCAGGAGCACGCCCTGCTCGGTCCACGGGGTGAGGTCGCCGTTCGAGGGCGGGGTGGGGTGGCCGAGATCGGCCATGTACTCCTTGAAGATGTTGACCAGGCTGCCCGGAAGCGGCCGTACGTCGGGGGCCACGGAGAAGCTCAGCCCGACGGGGTGTCCGGGGGTGGGGTACGGATCCTGACCGACGATCAGCACCCGGACCTCGCTCAGCGGCTGCTGGAACGCGCGGAGGACGTTGTTCCCCGCCGGGAGGTACTGGCGGCCTTCCGCGATCTCCTGCCTGAGGAAGTCGCCCATGGCGGCGATCCGCCCGGCCACGGGTGCGAGGGCCTCGGCCCACCCGGCTTCCACGAGTTCGTGCAACGGACGTCCTGACATGTCCGCGCACTCTATCGGCTTTTCGGCCCCCGTACGGCCCGGCAGCGGAAAGATCGGATGCCCGCTTACCCCCGTAAAGCGGGCATCCGACCCCCTTTCTGTACGGTGCACCACACACGGGACATTTCCCGTGGTGACCGCGGTGATGCCGGAGGCCCCGGGACGATCCGGGGCCTCCGGCCGGTCACTTGACCGAGCCCGCGAGCATGCCCTGCACGAAATACCGCTGGAAGGCGAAGAACAGCACCAGCGGGATGATGAGCGACAGGAACGCGCCCGGCGCGAGGATGTCCACGTTCGTGCCGAACTGCCGCATCTGGGATTGCAGTGCCTTCGTCATCGGCTGGTTCTCGGTGTCGGCGAACACCAGCGCGACGAGCAGGTCGTTCCACACCCACAGGAACTGGAAGATGCCGAGCGACGCGATCGCGGGCTTGGCCAGCGGGAACACCACGGTGGCGAAGATCCGCCACTCCGGCGCGCCGTCCATCCTCGCCGCTTCGAGCAGCTCGCGCGGAATGCCCACGAAGAAGTTGCGCAGCAGGAAGATGGCGAACGGCAGACCGAACGCCACATGGAACAGCACGACCCCGAGGATCGAGCCGAAGATCCCGAGGGCTCCGTACAGCTTGGCGATGGGGATCAGCGCGATCTGCACCGGGACGACCAGCAGGGCGATGACCACGAGGAACACCAGGTCCCTGCCGGGGAACTCGATCCAGGCGAACGCGTACGCCGCCATGGCCGCGATGCCGATCACCAGCAGCGTCGCCGGCACCGTGATGAGCACGGTGTTCCAGAACGACGAGCCGAAGCCCGACGCGAGCAGGCTCGAGTAGTTGTCGAACGTGAGCTGCGCGGGCTTGGTGAACAGCGTCCACCAGCCGGAGGAGTTGTTGTCGGTCTCGCCGCGCAGCGAGACCACGAGGAGCCCCAGGGTGGGGAGCAGCCAGAAGAGCGCGACCAGGATCATGAAGACCTGGACCAGGCCGCCGCCGAGGCGGTCGACCACCCGTGCGACCACGTTGCGCTGGATCGGCTGCGCGTGCCGGGGTTCGGCCAGGGTCGTCATCCCTCGTCCCTCCTGAACCGGCGGATGTTGAAGATCATGAACGGCACCACCAGCACGAGCAGGAAGATCGACAGCGCGCTTCCCAGGCCCTGGTTGCCGCCGCCGCCGAACGACACGCGCCACATCTCCAGCGCGATCACGTTGGCCTGCGGCTGCACCGAGCCGGGGGCGATGATGAACACCAGGTCGAAGACCTTCAGCACATTGATGATCATGGTGACGAAGACGACGAGCAGCACCGGCGACAGCAGCGGCACGGTGATCCGGCGGAACACCTGCCACTCGGTCGCGCCGTCGATCCTGGCCGCCTCCAGGGCGTCACGGGGGATCGCCGACAACCCGGCCGCGATCAGCACCATCGCGAATCCGGCCCACACCCAGATGTACGCGCCGATGATCGCGGGAGTGATCAGCGACGGCCCCAGCCAGGTGAGCCCGTTGAAGGGCGCCGTGAAGTTCGACTGCGGCAGCCGTACGACATAGGAACCGGCCTGGAGACCGGAGAAGCGGAACGTGCCGTCGGCGGCCGTCTCGGTCGTCGCCTTGACCGCGCCGCCGGAGACCGCCTCGACCGTGATGCCGCCGAGGCCCTTCTCCTGCGGGTCGATCTGGTTCAGCGTGCCTCCGCCGCCGCGGACGACGTCGAGCCAGACGGTGCCGCTCAGGCCGTCGCCGCCGGGGGCGGCCTTGGCCGGTGCGGCGTCCTTCACGGCGTCCTGGGTCAGGCCGACGAGCGGGATCAGCACCGGGGTGCCCGCCTGCGCCTCCTGCCTTGTCACCACGGCGCCGTCCTGCACGACCGCGGGCGCCTGGTCGTTCTCCCGCGGCCGGGCTCCGGGGTAGCTCGCGCTGGTGGAGAAGGCGTCGTGGACGGTCGTGATGATGGCGTTGGCGACGCCCTTGTCGGGGTCCTGCTCGTACACGAGGCGGAAGATGACCCCGGCGGCGAGCAGCGAGACGGCCATCGGCATGAACAGCACGAGCTTGAACGCCGTCGACCACTTGATGCGCTCGGTGAGCACCGCGAAGACCAGGCCGAGCGCGGTGACGATGATCGGGGCCACCACGACCCAGATGATGTTGTTCCTGATCGTGGTGAGCGTCGAGGAGTCGGTGAAGATCGAGACGTAGTTGCCCAGTCCGACGAAGCGGTCGCCGGTGGCGTCGAAGAGGCTGCGCCAGATGGAGTAGACGACCGGATAGATCATCCACGCGGCGAGCAGCAGCGCCGCCGGCAGCAGGAACATCACCGCGAGTCTCGGCGGCGGGCCGAGGCGCGGGGACGCCTGCGCCGTGCCCGCCGCCGTGCCCGCCGTGGCGACCGCGCCGGGCGGGGCCGCCGTCGCGGACCCCGCCGCGGCCGGACCCGCCGCCGGCTCACCGGAACCGGCAGCGGAAACGGGCTCGGCACCGGAACCGGCACTGGAGCCGGAATCGGCAGGGGACTCGGAAACGGTCAGGGATTCCGAGGCGGCCGGGGTGTCGGCCCCGGCATCGGAGTGGGCCGCTCCCGCCTGGGGGGAGTCGGAGGAAGGATCTGCGAGGGGTTCGCGCGGGCCGGAGGAGGCCCCGGCGACGGCTTCTCCGTCGCCGGTGGCCTGCTGGCCGTCCAACCGATCGGTCACGGCCGTACTTCCTTTACTTGAAGGCCTTGGCGGCGTCCGCCTCGAGCTTCTCCTGTGCGCCCTTCACGTCGGAGGGGTTGCGGAGGAAGTCCTGCAGGTCCTTCCACTCGCCCTTGCCGTCGGTGCCGCCGAAGGCGCTGGGGGCGAGGTCGGACATGTCATACCGCACCGACTCGCCAGCCGAGATGATCGTCTGGGCGAGCTGCTTGGTCAGCTCGTCGGGGTAGTTGTCGGGGGAGACGTTGCGGTTGGGGGACAGGTAGCCGGGCTGCTTGGCCCAGACCTCGCCGCCCTCCTTGGACGCGAGATACTCCACCAGCGCCTGCGCGCCCTTGTTGTCCTTCATCACGACCGCGACGTCACCGCCGAGGACGACCGGAGCGGTGTCGCCGGCCTTCGGGAACGGCATGATGTTGGCTTCCTCGCCGACCTTGGCGCCCGACTGGCCGAGGGAGGCGGCGACGAAGTCGGCCTCGATGACCATCGCGGCCTTCTTCTGGGCGTACACCTGGGTGACGCAGGTCGGGAAGTCGGTCTGCAGCGCACCGGACGAGCCGCCGAGCATGAACTCCTTCTTGCCGAAGATCTGCGCCATCTTCTCAAGGGCGGTCGCGACCGTGGCGTCGGTCCACGGGATCTCGTGCTTGGCGAGCTTGTCGTAGTTCTCCGGGCCCGCGGTGGACAGGTAGACGTTCTCGAACAGGTCGGTCAGCGTCCAGCCGGAGGCGGCGCACAGCGCGAACGGCGGGACGCCGGAGTCGGACAGCGTCTGGGCGTTCTTGATCAGGTCGTCCCAGGTGGACGCGGGCTGCGCGCCGGCGTCGTCGAAGGCCGACTGGCGATACCAGACGAGCGACTTGTGCGCGGCCTTGACGAGCACGCCGTACACCTGGCCCTTGGCGGAGCCGAGCTCCTTCCAGTAGGGGGTGTAGTTCTGGTCGATCTGCGCCTGCACCTCGGGGGCCAGCGGCTTGAGCGCGTTCTCGTCGGCGTACTGCTGCACCAGGCCCGGCTGCGGCAGGATCGCGACGTCCGGAGGGTTGCCGCCCTGGATGCGGGGGCCGAGGTAGGCGCCGGTGTCCTCACCGGTGGACGCGTAGGTGACCGTGGCGCCGGTCTTCTCCTCGAACGCCTTGAGCACCTTCTCGAAGTTGGCCTGCTCGTCGCCGGTCCACTTGGCGGCGACCTCGACCTTCACACCCTCCAGGGGCTTGGCCGCGGCGCTGTCGGCGGCCGGGGCGCTGCCCGAGGCGGCGGGCTCGCTGCCGGAGTCGCTGCCGCACGCGGCCGCGGCGGCGAGAGCGAGGCACGCGACCATGATGGGGGGAAGTTTCCGCATATCTATCCTCCGAACTGGATGACCTCGCCGAGTCCCTGTTTCAGGTCGGCGACGGTCTCGTCTACGGGTTTTGCGAGGGTGAGCGCGCCGGAGACGGCGCTGGAGATCAGCAGGCTGATCTGGTTGTAGTCGGCGGTGACCGGCCTCGGCCGGGCCGAGACGATCGCCTCCTTGAGCGCGGGCAGATAGGGGAACCGCCTGATGAGCTCCGGGTCGTCGTACAGCTCCGCCCACACCGGCGGGAACGAGCCCTCGGTGAGCACGAGCCGCTCGTTGTCGAGGCCGGTGAAGTAGCGGATGAAGTCGAGCGCCGACTTCTGCCGCTTCGAGAAGGCGCTGATGGCGAGGTTGTAGCCGCCCAGTGAGCTCGACCCCGGCCCGTTCAGGCCGGGCAGCCGGGCCACCGAGAACTTCCCGGCCAGCTTCGAGTGGGCGGCCGGTCCGTACGCGTGGGGCCAGTTGCGGGCGAACAGCAGCCGCCCCTCCTGGAAGGCGAGCCGCGACTCCTCTTCCTTGTACGTCAGCGCCTCGCGGGGGATCCACCCCTCCTTGATTCCGCCGACGAGGAAGTCGAGCGCGGCTCGTGCGCTGCCGAGGTCCATCGTGACCTTGCGGGCGTCCGGGCTGAGGATCGACCCGCCCGCCGACTGGACGGCCTCGGCGAAGTTGACGGTCAGCCCCTCGTACGGCAGGAACTGCCCGGCATATCCACCGATGTGATACTTCGCGCTCAGGCGGGAGGCCTGGTCGCGCAGCTCCGCCCAGGTCTTGGGCGGCTTCAGGTGCTCCTTTTTCAGGATGTCGGACCGGTAGTAGAGCAGGCCGGCGTTGCTGGTGTAGGGCGCGGCCCACAGCCTGTCCCGGTAGATGGCGGTGTCGGCGACGCCCTTGAGCAGCTTGTCCAGGGGGAACAGGCTGCGGTCGAGCGGTACGATCCAGCCGGCGTCGGCGAACTCCGCCGTCCACATCACGTCGAGCGCGAGCACGTCGTAGACGTCGTTGTGCGCCTGCAGGTTGGCCACCATCTGTGCGCGCTGCTCGTCGGCCGCCTCGGGCAGTTCGAGCAGCGACACCGGCTCGTCCGGGTGCGTCTGGTTCCACCGGTCCAGCAGCGGGCGGAGGTAGGCGGTGGTGTCCCTGCCGATCGCCAGTGTGATCGGCCCGGTGCCGTCGCTGCCCACCGTCGACTGGGCGCCGGTGTCGGCGAGCCCTGCGCAGCCGGCCGCCAGGAAGACGGCCAGGGCGGCGAGAGCTCGGCGAACCATGTGGCCTCCGTATGAAAAGCCGGTTACATACGTGTTAGGTAAGTGCATGCATGTTATGCATAGCGATAATGTGAGCGTCAACGGATGAGCTCGTAACGCTCCGATAACTGCTCGATACGGCTGGGGGGGTGGGCGCGTGCGGCAGTCGCTGCTGGCGCTCCTTGCGAAGGAACCTGCCCACGGATACGAGCTGAAACAGGCGCTCGAAACGATCTTCGGAGGCGCCTACCCGTCGCCCAACATCGGCCAGATCTACGTGACCCTGGGCCGGCTGGAGAAGGACGGGCATGTCCGGTCGGTCGACGTCGAGCAGGCCAACCGGCCGAACAAGAAGGTCTACTACATCACCGCCAGCGGCAGGGAAGCACTGGAGAACTGGGTCGAGGAGCCCACCGAGGGCCCCCGGGTGCGTGACGAGTTCTTCATGAAGCTCGTGCTGGCTCCCATGACCGGGCTCTCCGACCGCATGGCGTTGGTGAACCGGCAGCGACGGCACTACCTTTCGCTCATGCGAGATCTCCGCGAGCTGGCCGAGCGCACCGATCCGGCCAACCGCGTCGCGCTGCTGCTCATCGAGGGAGCCATGCTCCACCTGCAGGCCGACCTCGACTGGCTCGAACGCTGCCAGGAGGAACTGCCATGAGCGAGCGGAGCGAGCGAATCGATAGGCACAGGGCGTTTCGCGAATGCGACCCCGAGCCGTCAGGCGAGGGGGCGGCATGAGCGAGCGAACCGACAGGCGCAGCGCCCTGGACTTATGTGGCCCCAAGCCGCACGGCGAGGAGGCGGAATGAGTGCCGAGGCGCCCGTCGTACGGGCCGTCAACCTGGTGAAGATCTACCAGACCGGCGGGCTGCCGGTGCACGCCGTACGCGGGGTCGATCTGACCGTCGAGGCGGGAGAGTTCGTCGCGGTCATGGGCCCGTCCGGGTCGGGCAAGTCCACCTTGATCCATATGATCGGCGGCCTGGACACGAGAACGAGCGGCGAGATCTGGCTGGACGGCAGCCGGGCCGACACGCTCTCCGAGAGCGGGTGGGCGGTGCTGCGCCGGCAGAAGATCGGCTTCGTCTTCCAGTTCTTCAACCTGGTCGCGAACATGACCGTGGCCGACAACGTCGAGCTGCCCGCGCTGCTGGGCGGCGTCTCGCCCCGGCAGGCCAGGGAACGGCGCGAGTATCTCCTGGGCGAGCTCGGCCTGGCCGACCGCGCCGGGGCGTCGCCGGCGCAGCTCAGCGGTGGCGAGCAGCAGCGGGTCGCGCTGGCCCGCGCGCTCGCGAACCAGCCCCGGCTGCTGCTGGCCGACGAGCCGACCGGCAACCTCGACAGCCGCAACACCCGCGACGTGCTGCGCCTGCTCGGCCAGGTGCACGGGCAGGGCCAGACGATCGTGCTGGTCACCCATGACGCGCGGGTGGCGAGCATGGCCGACCGCGTCGTCAGCCTGCTGGACGGCCAGATCGTCGACGACGGCGCGATCCCGAAGTCGCGCCGGCGCCCTCTGGGAGCGGCCGGCGACGTCGTGGAGCTGCGCAGTTGAATCCGTCCCGCCGCCATGCCTTCCCGGTGACCCCTCCGCAGAGCCCGAAGAGCCGGCAGTGCCCGGCTCGGCGCGAGGGGGCCGCGTGATCACGACGAGGACCGCGGAGCTGCGCTGGATCCGCGCGGACCTGCGGGCGCGCCGGGGCCAGGCGGCGCTCACGGTCCTCGCGGTGGCGGGGATCGTCACCGCGCTGATCATCGCCGCCACGCTGCTCGAGGACGGCACCAATCCCTGGCGCGGCCTGTTCCAGCGCAGCAACAGCGCGCACATCTGGATCCACAGCAAGGACGTGCCCGACGTGTCAGCGCTGCGCCAGTTGAAGGGCGTGACCGACATCGCCGGGCCCTACCGCAGCGCGCCCGCCACGCTGGTCGCGCATGGCCGCCGGGTGCCGATCACCTTGCAGGAGACGCCGGCGGCCTTCCCCGCCGTGGCCCGCCCGCTCCTGCGCGAGGGCCGCTGGCTCGACGTACGCACCCCGAACGCCGTGGTCGTCGAGCGGTCGTTCGCCCGCGCTCTCGGCCTGCGGCCGGGCAGCCCGTTCACCGTCACCGGACTGAACGGTGCGACCCACAATCTGACCGTCGCCGGGCTGGCGGAAAGCGGCGACCAGGGGTTCTATCCGGAGTGGACCCCGGGCCTGGCCTGGACGCTCGCGCAGACGCTGAACGTGGTCGAGCCCGCCCCCGGCCGCACCGAGACCGTGACCGGGCTCCGCCTCGCCGACCCCGCCACCACCGATCTCGTCGTCCAGCGGGCCGTCTTCACGATGCGCAACCAGGTGCAGCGGGTGACGACCTGGCGCGAGGTGCGGGCCTCCATGGAGCTCGACAACCGGCTGCTCGGCCTGCTGCTCGCGCTGTTCGGCGTCGCGGGCCTGGTCGCCGCCGCGCTGGCGCTCGCCAACGCCGCCGGAGGCCGGGTGCTGATGCAGTTGCGCGACATCGCCACGCTCAAGTCGCTCGGGTTCACTCGCGGCCAGGTGGTGCGGATGCTCGTCATCGAGCACGGCACGCTCGGCTTGCTCGGCATCGCCGCCGGTGCGCTCGTCGCCCGGCTGATCACGACGTACGCCATGGGGGAGTCGGTCGTCGTCCCGTTGTCGGCCGGACCGCTGTCCGCGATCCTCGTGGGGACGTCGCTGACGGTGCTGGCCGCGGTGCTGATCCCGGCCTGGCGCGGCGGGCGCACCCCGCCGATCCCGGCCGCCCCGGCGGCGCCGCCGCGCGGGCACCTGTCGCGGCTGGCCCGGGTCGCCCTGCTCGTACGGCTGCCGCCCGCGCTCGTCCTCGGCGCGAGGGACGCCTTCACCCGCAGGACGCCCGCCGCGCTCACGCTGTGCGGCATCGCCATCCCGATGATGATGATCACGATCGGGCTCGGTTGCTGGACGACCCTGGACGACTTCATCCGCCACCCGGAGAGCGTGGGCCAGGCGGCGGCCCTGACCGTACGGCCGGCCGAGCTGACCGCCGAGGAGGCGCGCCAGCGCGCGATGGCCGACCCGGACGTGGTCGCGGCCTATCCGGGCGCCGAGCTCGACGCGCTCGTCCCCTGGCAGACCAGGACCGTGCGGACCAGGGCGCTCGGCCTGTCCTCCGACCCCTACCCCTTCCCCGTCGTCGAGGGCCGGATGTTCGCCGACCGGGGCGAGGCGGTCGCCGGGCAGGGCCTGCTCGACCTCCTCGGCGTGCAGATCGGCGACCGGGTCCGCGTGACGATCGGCGGCACGCCGCTCATCGTCCGGATCGTGGGCCGCGTTGTCGAGCCGGAGCAGGACGGCGAGGTGCTGTCGCTGGGGTTGGACAGCCTGGCGGCCAAGGACGCGGAGCCGCCCCAGTTCTACGCACTCGTGCTGCGACCCGGCGCCGACGCGGCCCAGGTGAGGGCACGCCTGCAGGGGCAGGGGCTTGAGGTGGCCCAGGCCGTGAACCCGGCCGACCGGCTCGCGGTCATCCGGGTGATCATCATCGCGCTGGTCGCCGTGCTGGCCCTGATCGGGCTGGCCAGCCTGTTGACGGCGAGCGCGCTCGGGCTGCGCGACCACGTCCTCGACCTGGCCGTGCTCAAGGCGATGGGGCTGACCCCACGCCAGGTGATGGCCACGCTGGTGACCGCCACCGGCCTGCCCGCGGCGGTGGGGGTCGTGCTGGGGGCCGCGGCTGGGGCGTTCTGGTCACGGTGGCTGATCGACCTGGAGGGCCGCGGCAGCGGCGTCGGCGCCGGCATCGGCCGCGCCCCCACGCCCGGCATGCTCGCGGCCGCCCTGCTCATCGCGATCGGCGCGGCGTTGCTGGTGGCGCTGATCCCCGCCAGGCGGGCGGCGCGGGCGCAGGTGCCCGTCACCGCCCGCTGAAGGACCGGCGAACTCGCCCCGGACGTCCGCCGGTCTTCCCCGCCCCCCCCGGCTGCCCGGCCATTCCTGATGACGCCGCGCACCGCTGCTGAAACGCCGTTCAGCCGCTCCCGAAAGGCCACTCGATCCCGCCTCGGAACGTCGCTCGGTCCTCTTGAGGACGCGCCGGTCAGTCTCTCCTGAACACGCCGCAGGCGATCCGGCCGCCCGAGTCGCCGGCCTTGAGTGTCTCGGCGTCGGGCCCTGAACGGCTGTAGCGGCCGGGGATGTTCGCGTGGTTGTCCGGTTTGGCATGGATGATGATCGAGCTGCCGTCGCCGCTCAGCAGGTCCTCCACCGTGAACCGGTCGGTGACGTACGAGGCCTGCCCGACGCCGTCGCCGCGGACCAGGAGATCGGGCAGGTCACCCGCGTGCCCGGGATGGGAGCCCGAGCCGAGATGCGAGCCCGCGCTGGAGAAGGGGCTGCCGGTCGCCGGGTCCTTCGCGTTCGGGTCGCAGACGGCCTTGTCGTGGATGTGCATGCCGTGGAACCCGGGCGGCAGGGCCGTGACCCTGATCTTCACCTCGGTCCCGCCGTTCTCGTCGTTCTCCACCTGGACCGTCCCGACGTTCTGCCCCTGCGCGTTCGTGAGAGTCGCGGTGGCGTCGACGTCGCGCGGCACCATCGGCGCCTGTGCCGTGGCGGCCCCGGAGACGGCCGCGCCCGCGACCACCGCGGCGGCCAAGGACAGGTAGGTGTGCCGGAGCATGAGGCTCCCCCTCTCGCCGATGCGAGAAATCCGCCCGTTCACGTCACGGTAGGCACATCGGGCGAAAGGGGTGGGCCAAGGCGGCGTCAAGTCTGCCGTGAACACGACGACGCCCCGTCCAAGGCCCGTGGAAGGGCCCGGGACGGGGCTCTTTGCCACGCCGGCCGGATCAGGACCTGCGCAGGGACAGCCAGTAGAAGCCGTAGCCCGGCAGCGTGAGCAGGTACGGCAGCTCGCCGACCGTCGGGAAGGGGACGCCGCCCCGGCACTCGACGGGCGTCACCCCGGCGAAGCGCCGCAGGTCGAGCTCGACCGGCTGGGCGAAGCGCGACAGGTTGTTGACGCACAGGACCACGTCGTCGCCCTCCTCCCGCAGGAAGGTCAGCACGCTCGGGTTCGGCGACCACAGCTCGGTGTAGCTGCCGGTGCCGAAGATCGGGTGCTCCCGCCTGATCTGCAGCATCCGCCGGGTGAAGTGGAGCAGCGACGACTCGCTCTTGGTCTGCGCCTCGACGTTGACCGACTGGTAGCCGTACACGGGGTCCATGACCACCGGCAGGTAGAGCCGGCCGGGGTCGGCCTCGGAGAACCCGGCGTTGCGGTCCGGGGTCCACTGCATCGGCGTACGGACCGAGTCACGGTCCTCCAGCCAGATGTTGTCGCCCATGCCGATCTCGTCGCCGTAGTACATGACCGGCGAGCCCGGCATGCTGAGCAGCAGCGCGGTGAACAGCTCGATCTGGTCCCTGTCGTTCTCCAGCAGGGGCGCCAGGCGCCGCCGGATGCCGAGGTAGGCGCGCATGCGCGGGTCCTTGGCGTACTCCTTGTGCATGTAGTCGCGCTCTTCCTCCGTCACGGTCTCGAGCGTCAGCTCGTCGTGGTTGCGGAGGAAGATGCCCCACTGGGCGCTTTCCGGCAGCTTGGGGGTACGCGACATGATCTCGGAGATCGGCTCGCGGCTCTGCCGGCGTACGGCCATGAAGATGCGCGGCATCAGCGGGAAGTGGAAGGCCATGTGGCACTCGTCGCCGCCCGTGGTGGGGTCGCCGAAGTATTCGACGACGTCCTCCGGCCAGCCGTTGGCCTCGGCGAGCAGCACCCGGTCGGGGTAGAGCCGGTCGACCTCGGCGCGGACCTTCTTGAGGTAGGCGTGCGTCTCCGGCAGCCCGGCGCAGGAGGTGCCCTCGCGCTCGAACAGGTAGGGCACCGCGTCCAGCCGGAACCCGTCCACACCGAGGTCGAGCCAGAAGCGGATGACCTCCATCATCGCGTTCTGGACGTCCGGGTTGTCGTAGTTCAGGTCGGGCTGGTGGTGGAAGAACCGGTGCCAGTAGTACTGCTTGCGCACCGGGTCGTACGTCCAGTTCGACTCCTCGGAGCCGACGAAGACGATGGGGACGCCCGAGTATTTGTTCGGGTCGTCCGACCAGACGTAGAAGTCTCCGTACGGGCCGTCCGGGTCGCTGCGGGACGCCTGGAACCAGGGGTGCTGGTCGCTGGTGTGGTTCATCACGAGGTCGGTGATGACCCGCAGGCCGCGCTCGTGCGCGGCCTCGATCAGCTTCACGAAGTCGCCGAGGTCGCCGAACTCCGGAAGGATCTTGAGGTAGTCCGAGATGTCATAGCCGCCGTCCTTGAGCGGGGACTGGTACAGCGGCAGCAGCCAGAGGCAGTCGACCCCGAGCCACTTGAGGTAGTCGAGCTTCTCGATCAGCCCGCGCAGGTCGCCGGTGCCGTCGCCGTTGGAGTCCTTGAAGCCGCGGACCAGTACCTCGTAGAAGACCGCGCGCTTGTACCAGCGGGGGTCCTGTGAGGTGAAGTCGGTGATCTCCGGGAGATCGCCGGTGGTGGCGCCGAATGACCCGGAAGCCGAGTCAGGGCAGGGCGCAGCAGCGTTCATCTGGTTCTCGCTTGAGGAAGGAGGAGCGTGTTGTCAGGTCACACCCGAGCTTTTGAAGCTCTCGCCATGATGTTTGGCTCTATTTGACCAAAACTACCACCAGAAGTGGTCTGACCGAAAAGGCTGACGCCGGTTTGACATGCAGTTTTTACCTGTTTCCAGGTGATCACGCAGAGCTACCGCACAGCCGCGCTCCACAACTGTGCGGACTGCCGGCCTACGCCGCGGACCAGGGCGGAGTGAGGTCGCCGAGCACGTCCTCGTAGTCGGCCAGCCACGCCCCGAACGCCACCAGCGCCCGCAGCCAGAACCGCGAGTTCCACGACCCGAAGGCGGTCAGCGCGTCCGGCCCGCCGGCGATCGCGTCCAGCATCTGGGGCGACATCAGCCCGGGGATCTGCGCGGCCCTGACCAGCATCCGGTGGTTCCACTCGCGGGCGACCGGCCCGTTCGAGCGCAGCGGCACCCGGCGGTTCGGCAGCAGCGGGGTGTTGGTCGAGGGCAGCGCCGCCACCCGAGGGTTGGCGGCCCGCAGGACCTCCCGGTAGAACTTCCCGCCCTCCTTGCGGACGACCGGCACCGACAGCGCCGCGTCGAAGAACTCCGGGTGCAGGAACGGGAAGACCGGGGTCGCCTCGGGGCCGACGAGGTTGATCGGCGACCGGGCGATGCCGCGCACGGTCCGGGTGTGCAGCACGCTCAGCGGCAGCTCGGCCCGGTGCCCGTGCAGCATGGAGGTCGCCCGGGTGAACGCCGTACGGACCCGGTCGTCCATCCACGCGGCGGCGGCCTCGCCGAGCACCGGGATGTGGGCGTCGCCGGTCGACAGCGCCTTCAACAGCGCATCGCGGCGGGACGCGCCCGTCCCCGCGCCGACGGCGTCCGCCGTGATGAGGAAGTTCTTCATCAGCGGGCCGCCCGCCAGGCCGTCCACCAGCGCCCGGCCCGCGCCGTGCACCTCGCGGGCGAAGGGGGAGTACCACGCGTGGTGGCTGGTGAGGAACTCCAGGCGCCGGGCCGCCCACAGCGCCTCCTGCGGATAGGCGGCCGGGTCCTGCGGCATGATCCGGTGGGGGACGCCCAGCTCACGGGTGATGTAGCGGGCGAAGTCGATGTCGTTGTCCAGCCCGTCGTCGGGGCTGGTGGTCCACGACTCGATGTCCATCTTCCTGGCCACCGCCACGCTGGCCAGGAGCCGCGAGTCATACCCGCCGCTCACCGGCACCAGCACCCGCTCGTACGGCTTGAGCGCGTCGTGCAGCAGCGCGACCAGGTCGCCGCCGGTCACGCCCCGGTCGACCGGCTCCTCCCGCACCCAGCGCGGGGCCCGCCGGTCCACCCTCAGCCTGCGCTCGCGACGCGACCAGGTCAGCGCGGTCGCGCCGGGCAGGCGCCGGATCTGGCGGTAGGGCGTGTCCTCGAGGAGCGGATAGGTGAGCATGAGGATCGCCGCCCATGCCTCCCAGTTCACCTCGTACGGCCGCCGGGCCAGCGCGAGCAGCGGCTCGATCAGCGAGGAGAAGTAGACGGCGTCGCCGTCCTGGAGGTAGTAGACGTCGATCAGGCCGAGACCGCCCGTGTGCAGGCTCACCGCGTCGGGCTCGTCCACCAGGCCCGGGGTCTCGTAGGTCTCCGCGACCCGCAGCCAGGCGTTCGCCCGGGGCTCGCCCCCGGTCTCGGGCTGCCGGCCGCCCCACGCGTACGCGGTCGTCCGGGCTCCCGTGGCGTACGGCGCCAGGGGGGCCGACGTGAGCAGCGCGGCCTCCGGCGCGGAGTGCACGGCCTGCACGGCCGGCCCCGACCGTGCCAGCAGGTCGAGCGTCGCCTGCTCGAAGGGCCCGATGGCCCCGCAGACGTACGGCCTGGCCTGGAATCGCGGCCACTCACCCTTGCGCACGGTTTGCCCTCCCTTGAACCCCAGCCGAGTCTACGGACCTCGGGGCCGGCAGGGGGACCGGAGCCAGCCCCTGCGGCAGGCGAGGTCGCGGTCAGATAGCGGGCCGTCACAAAAGCTGTTGCGGGAGGTGTTTTTACCTGATGACCCCGACGGAAGTTCTTTTTATTTCTTGCGGGGGCGGTCATCATCGCGCTCCGTGGTGACGGAGTGTGTAATTCCGCATGCGAGCGCGTATCTGAACAAAATATAGACGCATCCCTTGATCTTTGGCTCGGCGGTGTTATACGTTTCTGCACGTTTGCCAATCTTTGCCTGCGAAATTTTGTTTTGCGGGGCTGCTCCATCGTGCTTCGAGTGTGACGACGATGTTGCGTAGAGAGGGCGTTCTCCCCGCTCACGCGAGTGTGTCTGGAGTGTGACGAGCCATGCGGCGCAGCCGTGGCGTAAGAAGATGGAGGCATGGCAGTGGCCGGCAGGCGGCTGAGAAAGGCTCTGCTCCTGTTTATGATTCCCCTTGCGCTGCTGATCCTCGCGGCGCTATTGGTGAATCTTGTCGCATCCTCTTGGGCTGGCAGGCCACTCATTGTGGACGAGAGGGCGGTGCGCCAAGTTCAGGGGATCGGGCGGCAGATGGGGGAGGCGACGGCGCAGCGTACGCAATCCGACTACATGATCTCGAGGAGGTATCTTTTCCTGGCTGTCGATGGGATGAACATGTCAGATGCTCTAGAGCGTCGCGCCGATCTCTTGGTCTCTCGGGGTTGGAAAGTGGAGAATGACCGGACTCCTGATGCGATTCATCTCGAGTCGGATGAATTAGAGGCTTATCTGACCCTGTCGCCTCTCGATGCTTACCTGGCACAAGTAGGTTTCGATGACTACAGGGTGAAGGAGGTCGCCACTCGTGTCCGGAAGCAGTCGGGACCGTCGGCGACGATACTCGTCGCTGTGTTGGAGCACACGTGGCCCTGAGTGATGGTCATGGGGCCATCATGGACGGTTCGTAGGCGGCTCGGCGTGGTCTATCCGGGCGACTGTTCTCAAATATCGGGCAAAACGTTGTTGTGGCGTTCTATCCAGCCTCAAACCTGCCACAGGGCCAGGGCCCAAGCGTTCTCGGCTGGTGAGATGGGCGCAGCCCTGGGACGGACGGGTAGTTGAGGGCGCCCCGGTGCGGAGATGACAAACGCGACCCCTCATGATCGTCGGTGTCTAGCCAGTCGATCAAGAACAGGGGTCGCGTTCGCGTGCCATCATCCCCGATCGACGTGCTCTCCCGCCACCTGGAGCGCGTCACCATCTGCGATCCGCTGTCCGACCTGCCCACCCTTGCCGAGGTGCTGGATGCCATACCGGACCCTCGCAGCCGCCGCGGGCGCCGCTACCGACTCGGCCCGCTGCTCGCGTTAGCCCTGCTCGCCGTGCTCGGCGGAGCGACTTCCCTGGCGAAGATCACCCGGTTCATCGCCGGATACGATCCCGAGCTACGCGCCCGGATCGGTCTCCCGGGCCCCGTACGGCTGGCCGCCTCCACCCTGGGACGGCTGCTGGCCCGCCTGGACGGCGACGACTTCGACGCTGCGACCTGCGCCTACCTGGCCAGGCTGGCCGCCGCGCCACCAGCGACCGGCACGAACGGCACGAACGGCACGAACGGCAGAACAGCGCTACTCGGCCTGGCCGTGGACGGCAAAACCCTGCGCGGCAGCCGCACCGGCGACCGTGTGACCCACCTGCTGGCCGCCACCCGCCACGACACCCAGACGGTGATGGCTCAAGCCCAGGTCGCAGCCAAAAGCAACGAGATCCCCGCGTTCACGCCCCTGCTGTCCGGGCTCGACCTCACCAGCGTGGTCATCACCGCCGACGCCCTGCACACCCAGCACGAGCACGCCAGGCAGATCGTCGCGGCCGGAGGGCACTACGTGTTCATCGTCAAGGGCAACCAGCCCACCCTGCTGCGCCGGCTCAAGGCCCTGCCCTGGCGCGAGGCCATCCTCAACGACCGCACCGACGAGACCCGGCACGGACGCCGCGAGATCCGCCGCATGAAGATCTGCACCGTCCGCCCAGGCCTGCCCTTCCCCCACGCCGCCCAGGCCATCCAGGTCAAACGACGCCGCACCAACAACGCCACCGGGAAGACCACCATCGTCACCATCTACGCCATCACCAGCCTGCACCCCGGCCAGATCACCCATGCCCACCTCGCCGGACTGATCCGCGGCCACTGGAGCATCGAAGCCCTGCACCACATCCGAGACGTCACCTACCGCGAAGACGCCTGCACGATGAGGACCGGGGCCGCACCCCGGATCATGGCGAGCCTCCGCAATCTGGCCATCGGCCTGGCCCGCCTGATCGGCTGGACCAACATCGCCGCCGCCACCGACCACTACCGCAGCCACCCCACCGATGCACTTCAGCTACTCGGTCTCACAACCTGAGAACGCTTCAGCCCTGGCCACAGGGCGCTGACGGGCATGGCGCGCAGACGGGGGCCGAAGGGGAGGGGGTCTGGGTGCCGGTGTAAAGGACGATCCCCGCCACGAAGTCGTCGCCCAGGCGGTCGGCGAGGTGGCGCAGGCCGCGGAAGTCGTCGGCGCGGACCGTGGAGGAGGCCTTGACCTCGACGCCGACGACGCGGCCCTGCCGGTTTTCCAGCACCGCGTCGACCTCGACCTTGTCCTTGGTCCGGTAGTGGAAGAGCTCCACCCGCTCGTCCGACCAGGTGAGCTGCCGGGCGAGCTCCATGAGACGAAGCCCTCCAGCAGCGGTCCGAACTGGCCGTCGGGCCGCACCAGGCTCCTCGCGTCGGCGCCCAGCAGGTTGGCGGCCACGCCCGAGTCGACGAGGGCCACTTTGGGGGTGCCGACCGCGCGGTTGCTGAGGTGCGTGACCAGGCGGGGATGCGCTTGATCAGGAAGACCTCTTCGAGCAGGCCGAGGTAGCGGTTGACGGTGCTCCCGGACAGTCCGATGTCCGCTCCGAGCGCGCTGGCGACCAGCAACTGTCCCGACCGGGCGGCCACCGACCGCACCAGGGCTCGCATCTCGGCCATCCGCTCGATCTCGGACAGCCGGCTCACGTCCCGCGCGATCAGATCGGAGACGTACGAGTCGAAGAAGCGCTCGCGTCTGCGCGGGTTCGTCCGGGTCACCGCCTCGGGAAAGCCGCCGCGCACGAGTCGCTCGGCATAGTCGGCACGCGACAACGAGGACGTGTGATGGAGGTTCTCGCCCTCGGCGAAGATCGCGTCCACGAACCTGTCCGGGGTGGCGTCGATCTCCCCCTGGGAGAACGGCCACAGCTCGATCGTCTCCATGCGTGTCGTGGTGAATCGGTCGCAGGGCACGTGGTGAATCGGTCGCGGGGTACGTGAGCCGTTGGTCGCCGAGGGATGTGGCGGACGAGGTGCACGAGGTCTCGGCTCCAGCTGAGAGCGATCAGGGCGTTCTGCGAATATTGTGACTCTGGTCCTGAAGGTCTACCGCGGAGTCACCCCCTATGAGCGAGCTAAGCGAGCCGGCAGCCGTACAGCCCGAGCGGAGCGACCCGGCGGCGCTGCGGCAGGCGCTGGCGGAGGCGGTGGAGCGGGCCTCCGGCGCGGCGGAGCTGGCCCGGCTGATCACGGACTACCAGCGTCGGCTGGAGGAGGCGGCGCGCTCGGAGGCCGAGGCGCTGACGAAGATGCGTGAGGCCGAGGCGCGGCTGAAGACCGTCGAGCGGCAGAACGCGCAGCTCGCCAAGCAGCTCGCCGAGCAGAAGTACCAGACCGAGGTCGCCAACTGGAAGCTCGCCTCGCTCCAGGAGAACCGGTGGATCAAGCTCGGCGACGCGATCCACAGCAAGAACCCCGGCACGGTGGCCAGGACGCTCAAGGCGCCGGTCAGGAAGCGCCCCGCGCCCAAGCGCTCGGACTTCAAGCCGGAGATCCCCGCCGTCCCCGAGGTGAAGGCGGCCCCCGCCGCGCCCGAGCCCAAGGCCCCGCAGGTCTCCGCGCCGCTCGCCGAGTCGTTCACGGTGCCCAAGGGCCCGACGGCCCGGCCGTACATGACGGTGGCCGCGATCGTCGACCGGCAGACCGAGGCGCTGCTGCGCTACGAGTGGCGGCTGGTGACCAACTTCGGCCCCGACAACTGGGAGGCCATGCTCGACCAGCAGCAGCCCCACGTGCTGTTCGTCGAGTCCGTACGGCCCGGCCCCCGGCAGGGCAACGGCGGGCGCTGGCTGGAGGCGCTGGCGGGCGAGACGCGTGCGCTGCGCGACCTGGTGGCGGCCTGCCACAAGCGGGGGATCAAGACGGTCTTCTGGCACTCGGGCGGCGCGGTGTCGCGGGCCGTCCCTGCGGCCGAGCACTTCGAGTACGTGCTGGCCACCACCGAGGCCCGCGCCCGCGAGTGGCGCTCCGCGCTGCGGCACGAGCGGGTCGGCGTGCTCCCGCACGCCATCCAGCCGCGCGTGCACAACCCCATCCCCGCCGAGGGCGGCAGGACCGGGGAGATCGTCACCCTCGGCACGGTCACCCCGCCGGCCGGCGGCGCGGCCTGGCAGCCGCTGGCCGGGCAGGGCGACGACAAGACGTCGTACGACGACGTGCTGACGGCCTACCGGCGGCCGGCCCTGGTGATCGCGGGCGCCGACGCCGAGCCGAGGGTGATAGGAGAGGTCGCGGCCTGCGGCACCCCGGTGCTCCAGGTGCGGGCCGGGGCCAAGGGCGAGGAGATCCTCGCGGCGGCGGAGATCCTCATGGCCGACGAGGGACGGCTGGCCAGGGAGGCCCACCTCGCCTGGCGGGCCCGCACCAGCGTCACCCCGCTGCTCGACCCGATCCTCGACACCCTCGGTGTGCCGAGCGTGCGCGGCAGCGGCGTGATCTCGGCGATCACCGCCGTCTCCGACCCTGCGGAGCTTGACCGCCTGCTCGCCCAGATCACCCGTCAGGTCGAACGGCCCGGCCAGATCGTGATCGTCGCGGACGGCCTCGACGCGGGCCTGGTGGACAAGACCGTCCGCCAGTCGTGCCCGGACATCGACGTCGTGGTCCGCACCACGGGCGAGCCGATCACCCGGGGCGCCGCCCTCGACCGCGCGGTGCGGCTCGCCGACGGCGACTACGTGGCCGTGCTCGATGCCAGGGACCTGTACGGCGAGCACTACCTGGCCGACCTCGTCCGCCACTTCGCCTCCACCGACGCCGAGGTGCTGGGGAAGGCGTCGTTCTACGCCCACCTGCCGGCGACCGGCGCGACCCTGCTGCGCCAGCCGGAGGCCGAGCACCGGTTCCTCCCCGAGGTGGCCGGGGGCACCGTCCTGGCCCGCCGCCAGGTGCTCACCGAGCTCGGCTTCGGCGACGTCTCGGAGGAGTGGGGTGAGGTCCTGATGCGGCAGTGCCGTACGGACGGGGTGCGGGTCTACTCGGCCGACCGCTACTCCTACGTGTGCGTCCGCGACTCGGCCGAGGGCTCGCTGCTCGGCTCGGCGCGCATGGAGGGATTCGTCCCGGCCGAGCCCCTCGCCTTGCTCTGACCTCACCGGCGAGGTCGGCCTAGACTGGCCGCGATGACCACCACAGCCGTCCCGGCAGCGTGATGATCGAGGAGCTGCGCGGCGTTCTCGGCGCCGCGCCGGTGCCGCAGGGATCGTGGGAGCGGGACGCGTGCTTCGTCTCCACGGCCGCGCTGCGTAAAACGGCGCTGCGTAAAACGGCGGCGCTGCCCGGAACAGCGGCGCTGCGAGGAGCGGCGGCGCTGCCTGAAACGTCCGCGCTGCCTGAAACGTCCGCGCTGCCTGAAACGTCTGCGCTGTCTGGAACGGCGGTGCCGGGGGGAACGGCGGTGCCGGGGGGAACGGCGGAGTCCCCTGCCGAGGCGGCGGAGCGGCTCGCGACCCGGCTGCGCGCGGTGCCCGGCGTCCGTCGGGTGGACGTCCGGCCGAACGGCTTCCTCGTCATCGGCGTCGCCACGCCGGGACGGATCGTCGAAGACGTCCTGGCCTCGCCCCGGCGGCCGGGAGCCGCCCCGGTCGCCGTGCCCCGACCGGGAGCCGTGCACTCGCAGCCGGGGGCCGCCGTGTCCCCGCAGCACGCGGCGCCGTGGCCGGACTTCCCCCGCACCTGGGACAACCCCGGTTTCGCCGTACGGTACGCGTACGTGCGGGCGGGAGCCGTACGGCGATGGGCGGGCGATCTGGGGGTGCGGACCGGCGTGGCGGCGCGGCCCGAGCTGCTCGACGGCCCGTTCGACCGGGCCGTGCTGCGGGTGCTGGCCGAGCTGCCGAGCAGGCGGGAGAGCCGCGACCCGGGATGGGCGGCGTACCTCGAACGGCTGGCCGAGGCCTACCACACCGCCGTCGAGCGCGCGTCCCCGATTCCCATGGGCGATGAGCCGCCGTCGGAGGTCCACGCGGCCCGGGTGCGGATGGGGGAGGCGGTGCGCCTCGTGCTCGGCGAGGGACTGGTGGAGCTGGGTGTCACCCCGCCCGGCAAAATCTGAGTCAAACCCGCCGATAGCCGGAAGCAATGCCGTCAACGACCTGCGGACCTGAATATCTTCCTTCCGGGCCGTCTCGCAGGGTGAACAGCAGGCGCGAGTGAATCGCAGGGTCGGCTAGCCTCGTTCGGGTGAGTCGATTCGCCCACCCAGCCGGCGACCTGCACGCCGCTTCATCTATCGTCGCCGTGACCGCCGGACTGCCAGAGGAGCGTCCGCAGCACGTGCCCGCTGACCTCAACGCGCTCGAACCGGCCATCTGGCCGCGAACGTCCGGCAGGGCCGACGGCGCCGTCACCATCGGCGGAATCGACGTACGCGACCTGGCGAAGGAGTTCGGCACGCCTCTGTACGTCATCGACGAGGAGGACTTCCGCTCACGCTGCCGTGAGTATCGATCCGCCTTCCACGACGGCGAGGTCCACTACGCCGCCAAGGCGTTCCTGTGCCGCGAGGTCGCCCGCTGGATCGACCAGGAGGGCCTCGGCCTCGACGTGTGCAGTGCCGGTGAGCTCGCCGTGGCGCTCAGCGTCGGCTTCCCGCCCGAGCGGATCACGATGCACGGCAACAACAAGTCGCTCGCCGAGCTGGAGAGGGCCGTCCAGGTCGGCGTGGGCCACATCGTGGTCGACTCGTACGAGGAGATCGCCCGCCTCGGCTTCCTCGCGGACAAGCACGGCGTGCGGCCGAAGGTGATGATCCGGGTGACCGTGGGCGTCGAGGCCCACACCCACGAGTTCATCGCGACCGCCCACGACGACCAGAAGTTCGGCCTGTCGCTGAGCAGCGGCGCCGCCGCCGAGGCGGTGCGGCGCATCCTCGCGCTGCCGCAGCTCGAACTGGTCGGTCTGCACTCGCACATCGGGTCGCAGATCACCGACACCGGCGGGTTCGAGGTCGCGGCCCGCCGCCTGGCCAGGCTGCTGGTCGAGATCAAGGAGGAGCACGACGTCGTGCTCCCGGAGCTGGACCTCGGCGGCGGATACGGCATCCCGTACGTGGTGGGCGACGAGTCCCTGGACGTCAAGGTCATCGCGGACAGCCTGCGGGAGATCGTCACGAAGGTGTGCGAATCGGCCGGGCTGCCCGTGCCCCGGCTCACGGTCGAGCCGGGCCGTTCGATCGCCGGGGTGTCCGGGGTGACCCTGTACGAGGCCGGTACGGTCAAGGACGTGGAGGGCCTGCGCACGTACGTGAGCGTGGACGGCGGGATGAGCGACAACATCCGCACCGCCCTCTACGGAGCCGAATACACGGCCGTGCTCGCCTCCCGAGTGAGCCAGGCGGCGCCGATGCTGTCGCGCCTGGTCGGCAAGCACTGCGAGAGCGGCGACATGGTCGTGCGCGACCTCTACCTGCCGGGCGACCTGGCCCCCGGAGACCTGATCGCCGTCGCCGGCACCGGCGCCTACTGCCGGTCGCTGGCCAACAACTACAACTATCTGCCCAAGCCCGCCGTCGTCGCGGTGTCCAACGGCCAGGCGCGGGTCATCATCCGCAGAGAGACCGAGGACGACCTGCTCAGGGGGCAGCTGTGACCGCCCGCCCCGAGCAGTCCGGCGGCGAAGCGAGGAGGCATCGTGAGTAAGGCCAAACCGGCGCTCAGGGTCGCGCTGCTGGGCTGCGGCGTCGTCGGTTCGCAGGTCGTGCGCCTGCTCCGCGAGCAGTCCGACGACCTGGCCGCCCGTGTCGGCGCCCCACTGGAGCTGGCCGGCGTGGCCGTGCGCAGGCTGGGGCGCAAGCGGGACACCGACGTGGACCCCGCCCTGCTCACGACCGACGCGGAGGCCCTGGTCACCCGCGACGACGTGGACATCGTGGTCGAGGTGATCGGCGGCATCGAGCCGGCCAGGTCGCTGATCCTCGCCGCCATGGCGCACGGCAAGTCCATTGTGAGCGCCAACAAGGCGCTGCTGGCCGAGGACGGCGCGACGATCCACCGGGCCGCCCGCGAGAACGGCGCCGACCTCTACTTCGAGGCCAGCGTCGCCGGGGCGATCCCGCTGCTGCGCCCGCTGCGCGAGTCGCTGGCCGGCGACCGGGTGCGCCGCGTGCTGGGCATCGTCAACGGCACGACGAACTACATCCTCGACAAGATGGACTCCACCGGCGCCTCGTTCAACGACGCCCTGGAGGAGGCCCAGGCGCTCGGGTACGCCGAGGCCGACCCCACCGCCGACGTCGAGGGCTTCGACGCCGCAGCCAAGGCCGCGATCCTGGCCGGCATCGCCTTCCACAGCCGGGTGACGGCCGCCGACGTGCACCGCGAGGGCATCACGGAGATCACCGCGGCCGACGTCGCCTCCGCCAAGGGCATGGGGTACGTCATAAAGCTGCTGGCCATCTGCGCCCGCTCCGACGACGGCAAGACGGTCGGCGTCCGGGTGCACCCCGCCATGATCCCGAGGTCGCACCCCCTGGCCGGGGTGCGCGAGGCGTACAACGCCGTCTTCGTGGAGGCCGAGTCGGCCGGGCGGCTCATGTTCTACGGCGCGGGCGCGGGCGGCGCGCCGACCGCCAGCGCCGTGCTGGGCGACATCGTGGCCGTGGCGCGCAACCGCATCGCGGGCACGCGCGGGCCGGAGGAGTCGACGTACGCCGATCTCAAGGTCCACCCGATGGGCGACAGCATCACCCGCTATCACGTGTCGCTCGACGTCGCGGACAAGCCCGGTGTGCTCGCCCGGGTGGCCGAGATCTTCGCGAGGCACGACGTGTCGATCCAGACGGTGCGGCAGGAGGGGCGGGGCGACGACGCCCAGCTCGTGCTGGTGACCCACCGGGCCAGCGACGCCGCCCTGTCGGCCACGATCAAGGACCTGCGCGACCTGAACATCGTCCGCGCGGTCGCGAGCGTCATGCGGGTCGAGGGCGACGACACGCCCTGACACCGAAGGCGGAAACGTGCGCTGAAGGGACTCCCGGGTGCTCCACCCGGGAGTCCCTGTCACGTCTGCCGATCATGCCCGTACGGGTCCCGCGTCGCCGTGCGGCGGCTCCAGCGGCATACGGCAGGCCCCCGGCACGGGCTCTTGCCGCCGCCACGCCATAACCAGCCGCAACCGTGGACGACGGGCCGCGCGTCTCCGGCCGTCGTCATCTGATCACAAAGGGTCTCCAGACACCGGCGGAATAACCCTGCCGCACGCCTCTGACCAGCCAGGATGTCACCCGTAATGCCTTAACGGGGACACCGCACGGATGGAGGAGATCGGCAGATGGGCAAGAGGAGCGTCGCCGCACCGGCGGCGGCTGTCGCAGGACTGGCGCTGGTCGCGGCGCTCATGGTCGCGTCCACGACGTCACCCGCCGGGGCGGCGGAATGTCCGGAGTCGACCACCTGTCCGACGACCATGACCTTCACCGTGAACGCCCCTGACGGCCTCACGATCACCGTGCCGGACGGACCCGTGAGCACCGGCAGCGGCGTGCCCGGCGACCCCATCAGCGGCCAGCTCGGCGCGGTCACCGTGTCCGACGAGCGAGCCGCGCTCACCGCGACATGGGTGGCCACGGTGTCGGCCGCGGCGGGAGGTTTCACCACCGGTGGCGGCACCGCCCCGGAGACCATCCCCAACAGCGACGTCCTCTACTGGTCCGGCGCGGCGACGGCCACGACCGGCACCGGAACCTTCGTGCCGGGACAGGAGGACGCGGGTGATGCCGAGTCGCTCGACGAGACGCGCACCGCGTTCAGCAAGACGACCGGCTCCGGCAACAACTCCGCCACGTGGAACCCCACCCTTGTCGTCAACGTCCCCGACGCGGCCGTCGCGGGCACCTACACCGGCACGGTGAACCACTCCGTTGCCTGACCGCACAGCCCGCAGGATCATCGCCTCCGGCCTGCTCGCGCTCGTGTCGTACGCCGCGGCCGTCTCACCGGCGGCGGCGTACGACCATGAGGGAGAGCAGGGGCGGTTCGGCATCCGGCTGCTGGAGATCCCCGAGAACCGGCTGGACGACCCGCGCTCGCATGCGTTCATCGTCGACCACGTGAACCCCGGCACCACCTTCACCCGGCGTCTTGAGGTCTTCAGCACCTCATCCGAGCCGCGGCACGTGACGGTGTATCCCGCCGCGGCACGGGTCGGCAACGGCGGGTTCACCTTCGCCCCCGGCCGTGCCGGCAACGAGCTGACCTCCTGGATCACGCTCGACCGTACGGAAGTGGACGTGCCGCCGCATGGTCACGTCCCGGTGACGGCCACCGTCGCGGTGCCGCCCACGGCGTCCAAGGGCGAGCGGTACGCGGTCATCTGGGCGGAGATCTCCTCGGCCTCGCCCGGCCCGTCGGGCAACATCGCGCTCGTCAACCGGGTCGGCGTCCGCACCTACCTGGACGTGGGCCCGGGCGGCGATCCGCCGACGAGTTTCCGGATCGGCGAGGTGACCGCCGGGCGCACCGACGACGGACGGCCCCGGCTGGTGGCCGAGGTCGGCAACACGGGGGAGCGCGCCGTCGACCTGGAGGGTGAGGTGCGGCTGTCGGAGGGGCCGAGCGCGCTCAGCGCCGGGCCCTTCCGCAGCGCCGGCGCCACCACCCTGCCTCCCGGCGGCCATGGTCAGGTGGCCGTGCTGCTGGGTGACGACCTGCCCGCCGGGCCCTGGAAGTTCCGGTTCATCGTGCGCAGCGGCCGCGTCAGCCGTACGACGACCGGGACGATCACCTTCCCCGCGGCCGGGGAACGGGCGGTGGCGAAGGGCGATCCCAGTGTGCCGGTCCTCGCCGCCTGCGCCGCCGCGGCCATCGCGGCCGCGATCCTGCTGGTCATGAACCTTCGCCGCTTCCGCCGCCGCCCCCTGGACGGCGAAGCCGCCTGACCGGCGTAACGGCGAAGCCGCCTGACCGGCGTAACGGCGAAGCCCGCGTGACCAGCCCAGCGGTGTCTGACCATCCCGACGTGAAGGTGCCAGACCTGCCCGGCGGCGAGGGTCGCGTGACCCGACAGCGCGTGATCGGCCCGGTGGCGTGGACGTCCTGGACGTTGCGCGAGGGGCGGGTCAGCGCTGCGCCAGGGCCCTGCGGACCGCGTCGAGGGCCTCCTCCTCGGAGGCCCCGAGATGCCGTACGGCCGCGGCGAACGCCTCGGCGGCCTCACGCAGGCGCAGCCGTCCGCCCTCGGCCGCGAGATCGGTGATCGTCGCCGCGCGGCCCCGGCGCAGCTCGACCAGGCCCTCGTCGCGCAGTTGCTGGTAGCCCCGCAGCACGGTGTGCAGGTTGATGCCGAGCGCGGCGGCGACGGCCCGCGCCGACGGCAGCTTGTCCCCGGGACCCGCCGCACCCCTGGCGACCGCCGAGCGCACCGAGGCCGCCACCTGGTCGGCCAGGGGCTGCGCCGAGGACGGATCGACGACGATCAGCACCCGGCGTCTCCCCTCGCGCGGGCGAGGGACGCGTTGACCAGCGCGGCGGCCGTCTCGGCGTCGCGGGTCGAATACAGGAACTCCCGCCCGTCGGGGAGCCGCAGCGCCAGCACCGGCTCCCGTCCGCTCACGTATCCCCACCCCCTGCTGCCGCCGATTATGCCGAGCCCCCTGCCGGACGCCTCCGGCCGCACCGACGCGAAGAGCACCGTGTCGTACGGCACGACCCGCCGCAGGCCGCCGAGCCCCGGCAGGCTGACCTCGACGCCGCCGTCGATGCGGAGCCGGGTGCGCGCCGAGAGGATCGCGGCGAGCCCCATCAGCGCCATGAGCGTCGCCCCCTACCAGGAGCGGGAGAGGTTGAAGAGCCCGAACCAGCCGAAGGCGAGCATCGCCGCCCCCAGCAGGAGCGAGCGCGGATACCAGGCGGACGCGGCGTAGACGGCCCGCCGGCCCGGCGCGAGCGGCAGCAGAGGCACTCCCAGGGGCGGTCGTGCGGCGTCCTGCTGAGGGCCGTGGTGCTGGGGGGAGTCGTACACGAGCCACCTCCCAAACTGTTTGCATGTCACTATAACAATCAAACAGTTCCGTGAGGAGTCCCCGCCGAGATCTCGTACGGTGGAGCCCGGCATGTCCGGAAGGCGGGGCGGTCGCGGGCAACGACTCGATCGGATAACGGCCCGCCGATCCGCGCGCCAGTGCGTGTTCGATGTCCTTTGACGTCGCCGAAATGATCAGATTCGTAGGGGGAAGCGTGGTTACGGGCGAGGCGGTCCGGACGTCCACTCACCGGGCGGATGCCGAAGCGAAGGACTGGCCTCGCTGGACACCGCTGCTCGCGGGCCTGCTGACCACCTGTGTCGCGATCTCCGGCACCACGGCGTCGCTGTCGGCCGACGAGGTGGCGACCTACAGCGCCGCGGTGGCCCGGCCGCTGAGCGGGCTGTGGGGGCTCGTCCAGCAGATCGACGGCCACTTCCTGCCCTACTACCTGCTCATCCACGTCTGGTCGTGGCTGGGGGAGGCCGAGTGGTGGCTGCGCCTGCCCTCGGCCCTCGCGGCCGGGGTGGCGGCGGGTTTCCTGGCCGACCTCGGCCGCCGGCTGGCCGGTCCCCGCGCGGGCGTGCTGGCCGCGGCGCTGTTCGCCATATTGCCGTCGGTGTCCTACCACGGCGCGAACGCCCGGCCGTACGCGTTCGCGGCGGCGGCGGCCGTCATCTCCGCGTGGACGCTGCACCGGGTGGCCGAGGCGCCCACCGGCTCCCGGACCCGCTGGTACGCGGCGTCGGTGGCCCTCCTCGGCTGCACCCACCTGTTCTCGGTGCTGGTGCTCCCGGCCCAGTTCCTGGCCGCCCTGCTGGTGCTGCCCCGCCGTACGTTCCTGACCAGGATCGTTCCCGCGACGGCGGTGGGGTGCGTCCCCCTCGCGATCCTCGCGCTGGTCGGCTGGGGCGAGCGCCACGCGATCAGCTGGATCGCGCCGCACGGGCCCGACGTGCTGCTGAAGTTCCCCAAGCACGCGGCGGGCTCCGACCTCGCCGGGCCGCCGCTGTTCGCCCTCGCCGTCGTGGGGGTGGTGATCCTGCTGCGCAGGTCGGTGCCCTGGGGCGTCCTCGCAGGCGGCTGGCTCGTCCTCCCGCCCGTGCTGCTGCTCATGGTCGACATGCTGGTGACCCCGGCCTACGTGGACCGTTACGTGTTCGTCGCGGCACCTGCCCTGGCCCTGGCGGCAGGCGTGGCGCTGGCCTCGGTGCGCCTGGCCCCCGTCCCCTTCGCGCTGGTCAGCGTGCCCGTCGTGCTGGCCGTCGCGGCGCTGGGGCTGCCCGCGCAGGCCGACTATCGGCAGCGCAACGGCCACTACGACGACTTCCCCGGCGCGCTCGGCGTGATCCAGGCACGGGAGCGCCCCGGCGACGCCATCGTGTACGGCCAGAGCCGGCTGCGCACCGGCTTCGTTTACTACGGCCGGGAGAAGCTGCCCGACGACGTGCTTCTCAAGGGGCAGGGCCCCGCCTTCGAATACGTGGAGCGGGACGACCTGGCCGAGGCCCTGGCCGGGCACCGCCGGGTCTGGGTGGTCTGGCGGGGGACGAAGCAGGCCGGGCTGACGGGAAAGAAGATCCCAAGGGTGGCCTCCGTACGCGCGGCCGGATACCGTCTTTCGACGGCCTGGCATTCCGCGGAGCTGCCGGGCCTCACCGTCGCACTGTTCGAGCGCGCTCGTGGCAAGGGCTGAGCGATGTGGACCGTTTCATTACGGTTGGACATCGCGTTCAAGAGCGGTTGCCGTGAGTGAGTAAAGTTCTTCTCCATGCGACTTACGGTGAAGAGACTTATTCCGGCCTGTCTCCTAACCGCGGCGTCGATCGCGGGACTCCAGCACACTGCCGTCGCGGCGGCAGGATCGGCCGTCCCGGCGCACGTGACACAACAGGGAGCGCGGGCGGCCGGGGTGCCGACAGTGGTCCTCACCTTCGACGACAGCACGGTCGACCACCTCGCCGTCGCCAAGATGCTGAGCAGGCGCGGTCTCAAGGGCACCTTCTACGTCAACAGCGGCCGCCTCGGCAAACGCGGCTTCCTGAGCGTGGCCGCGGTGCGGGCCATCGCGAAGCTGGGCCACGAGATCGGCGGGCACACCCTCCATCATCCGCATCTGCCGGAGGCGTTCGACGCCGCCCAGCAGGCGGAGATCTGCGACGACAGGCGGGCGCTGCTGAAGATGGGGTTCGCCGTGCGCTCGTTCGCCTATCCGTTCGGGGCCATCGACGAGTCGAGCAAGCGGATCGCGATGGGCTGCGGCTACAACAGCGCGCGTGACATCAACGGCCTCTACCGGCCCGACAGCTGCCGTGCCTGCCCGGTCACCGAGACGATCCCGCCCGCGGACCCCGCCGCCGTACGGGCCACGAGCCAGTCGCGCCTGCCGCGTACCGCCCGCACGCTGCGCGAGTTCGTCACCCGCGCCCAGCAGGAGAAGGACCCCGGCATGGTGACCTTCGTCTTCCACGAGATCAAGAACGAGCCGCGGGACCAGTACGCGACGGCGCCCAAGGAGTTCGCCGCCTTCATCGACTGGGTGGCCAAGCAGCGGAAGGCCGGGAAGATCGACGTGCGGACGATGGGCGACGTGGTCGGCGGGGGAGTGTCGCCCGTGCCGTGATCCCGTCGCGCCGCGTCACAGCCAGTGGTCAGGTGACCTTCACGGTCACAGGGATTCACAAGGTTCGGCTGATACAAGTTGACGAGCCTGTAAACGGACGCGCAGGAGGGACACCGTGACGGTGACGACCGGCATCTGCTCGCCGTACGGCTTCACGCGCGGCCCGACCGAGGAGACCGCGACGCTGTCCTGGGACGACGGGCGGTGGTCGGTGGGAGGCCGCCCGCTGGCCGTCCCCCCGGAGGCCGACGACGTCGCAGCCCTCCGGCCGCTGCGCGGGCTTCGCGTGGAGTGGCCGGAGCGGCCCGCCGCCGGGGCGTTGGAGGCGGTCGCCGCCCTGGCCGCCGCGGGGGTGCCGCTCACCGGCCAGGACCCGCCGGGGTGGGTGCGGGATGCCGATCCCGTGCTCGCCGGCCTGATCACGGCCTGGACTCCCGAGGCCGACGACGGCAGGCCCGACTCGGTCGCCGACCTGCGCAGGGAGGAGCACAGCGTGCGCCTGCGCAGGCACGCGCTGCGGGCCGCGGGCGTCGGCACCGGCCTCGCCCCGGTGACCGTCGTCATGGCCACGCGGCGGCCCCACTACGTGGCCCACGCGCTGCGGCAGCTCGCCCGCCAGCGCGGCGTCGGCCTTGAGGCGATCGTCGCCCTGCACGGGTTCCCGGCCGCGCGGGTGCGGGAGGCGCTCGCGGAGTTCCCCCACCCGATGACGGTCGTCGAGGCCGATCCGGACGCGCCGCTCGGGGCCGTGCTCAACATGGCGGCGGCACGGGCGTCCACCGGCATCGTCACCAAGTGGGACGACGACGATTGGTACGGTCCAGAGCACCTGGCCGACCTGCTGCTCACCATGGCCTATTCCGGCGCGGAGCTGGTCGGGACCGCTCCGGAGTTCTTCTACCTCCAGCCCCTCGACGCGACGATCCGCCGCGTCGACTACAGCAGCGAGGTGTGGGCCGACCACGTCGCGGGCGGCACGATCATGCTCGGCCGTGAGACCTTCGAGCAGGCCGGCGGCTTCGGGGAGCTGGACCGCGGCGAGGACGCGCACCTCCTGCGGGCGGTCGCGGCGGCCGGCGGCCGGGTCTACCGCACCCACGGCCTGGGCTACGTCCTACGGAGATCGGTCGGCGCCGAACACACCTGGAACCTTCCTCTTGCCCACTTCCTGCGAGTAGCCGCGAACCAGTGGCGCGGCTTTCGCCCAAGTGTGATGTTGGAAGCACCATGACGCCACGCATAAGGGGAAACGACTACACCGTCCTTCGGCCGCCGGCCCTCGGGTCGTCGTGGACACCCCGTCTGCGGGTCAGCGTGGTGATCCCCGCCTACGCCGATCAGGCCAAGCTCGATCTCACGCTCGCCGGGCTGGCCAGGCAGACATATCCGGCCGACCTGCTCGAAGTGATCGTGGTCGACAACGGCACCGAGCCGCCGCTGCGCCTGCCGGAGATCCGGCCCCGCGACACGCGGCTGCTGGTCTGCGCGGCGCCGGGCCGGGCCAGGGCCCGCAACACCGGCCTGGCCGCCGCGACGGGCGACGTCATCCACTGGATGGACTCCGACGTCGTGCCCGAGCCGGAGGAGGTGGAGGCGCACATGCGCTGGCACCACCTCGCGCCCTATCTGTCGGTCACCTCCTACCTGCGCTTCACCACCGCCCCGCTGCCCGGCCCCGCCGACGTCGCGCGTACGGACGACCTGGCGAAGCTCTTCGAGCCGGCCGAGCCGCACGCCTGGATCGAAGACCTGGTGGAGCGGTCGGACGGGCTGGTCAACTCGCCGCGGCCGTTCAGCATCCACATCGGCGGCGCGTCGTCGGTCTCCGCCCGGCTGTTCGAGCGGGCCGGGCCGATGGACCCGGAGATGATCCTCGGCCAGGACACCGAGATGGGATACCGGCTCGCCCAGGCGGGCGCGGTCTTCATCCCCGACCCGCAGGCCAGGGCCTATCACCTCGGCCCGTCGATGCGCATGCGCGACAGCGCGCCGATCAGCCGGGTCAGCCACGCCCTGGTGACCGATCGGGTGCCCGGCTATCGGTGGCTGCGCACCCATCCCTCCCGCCAGTGGAAGGTCCCGCAGGTGGAGGTCCTGGTGGACGCCACCGCCGGGTCGTACGACGAGGTCAGGGCCACTGTGGACGGCGTGCTGGCAGGCACGGTGACCGACCTCGCCGTGGTGCTGACCGGCCCGTGGGACGAGCTCGCGCCCGAGCAGCGCGCGCCGCTCAAGGACCCGAACCTCGACCTCGTGCTGCTGCGGGCCCACTACACCCACGAGGGCCGGGTGCGGCTGGCCACCACGGTGCCCGACACCCAGTCGCCCTACCGCCTGCGCATCCCGCCCGGCTGGGTGCCCGAGGAGGACGGTCTCGGCCGGCTTCTCGACGTGCTGCGCGGCCGGGAACGCGGCCTGGTGAGCGTGCTCCTGGCCGAGAACGCCGAGGGCGTCACCGCCGCCCGGCTGGAGCGCACCGAGGCGTTCTCCCGCGCCGCACTCGTCGCCGAGGAGGGCGAGGACCTCGACGACGCCGTCGACGAGATGTTCGGCGTCTACTGGGTCGACGGCGAGACCTTCGGCTTCCGTACGGCCGAGGAGGCTCCGGCCTTCATGAGCGCGCGCGCCGCCTATCGCAAGCGGGTCAAGGCGGAGGCCGAGGTCGAGCGGCTGACCAAGGAGGTCGAGCGGCTGCGGGAACAGGTGACCAAATGGCGCGGCGAGGCCGGGCGGTGGCGCAAGTCCGCCGTCGAGTTCCGCCGTGAGATGGGCACCCTGCGGCGGCAGGTCTCGGTGCTGCGCGGGCAGGTCTCGGCGCTGCACCGCACCCGGGGCCTGCGCGGCATCGCCCGCGGCCTGCGTCGCCCTTTCACGTTCAAGAAGACCTGACCCCGCCCCCGCCACCGCTCAGGGCGGGGCAGCGATCCGGGGCGCTGCGGGTCAGGAGCGGCGGAACAGGCCGCGGCGGCGCGGCGCCGCCGCCTCCGGTCGCGGGGCCTGGGCCGCGGCCGGTTTCGGGCTCGCCGTGGCCTGTGGCTTGCCGGCGTTCGGCGGGGTGGATTTCGGCGCGGCCTGTGGCACGGCCGGTTTCGCCGCCGCCGCGGGAGGCGTCTCGAACTCGCTTGCCGCGGCGTGCCGTACGCCGTGGGTCTGGGCGATCACGCCGGCGGGGTCCTCGCCCGGCGCGGCGAGCCGGCGGGCGCGCGCGACGGCCTCGGTCCGCTCCAGGGTGGCCGTGCCTCCGCCGGGCAGGTCGAGGACCAGCAGGCCGATGCGCTCCTCCAGCATCGCCTTGACCGCCCGCTCCAGCAGGGCCGGAGCCGGAGGGCTGCCGACGGGCGCGGTGTAGCGGAAGGGGACGGGCGCGGCGGTCGGCGCCGCCTGGTCCGCGAACCGCACCCGCGCGTCGTGCCCGAACGCCGCCTTGACCAGGGCGAGATCGAACGCTCCGGTCCCCGGCGCCCACCTGCCTCCGCCGTCGAGCGACGACCACGGGCCGGCCAGCGTGACCACGACGTCGGTGAGCGTGCCGCGCAGCACCGCGTCGACCGCCGCGACGATCGCCCGTTCGTCCGCCCCGGTGACGTCGAAGACGACCTCCACGTACGGCACGAGCCAGCGCCGGCCGGGCTCCTTGCGCAGGTCACGGCGGAGCGGGACCCGGTGTGCCAGGTGGGTCTCGACGAGCCGGACGATCGACTTGCCGTGCTCGCCACGCTGGGCCGGCAGGCCGAGATGCACGGCACGGGCCTCCATGTCGGGAACGAACACCGCCCCCGCCTGGGCGAGCCGGTAGGCGAACTCGGTGTCCTGGCCGCGCACCACCTCGGGATCGAAGCCCCGGACGTCGTCGAGCAGGGCCCGCCGCAGGGAGACCGTCGGGCCGGTGCACACCTGGTAGGGGTTCTTGCTGGCCCGCAGGCCGTCGAGGCGGCGGATGGTCTCCTCGGTCGAGCTGGACACCAGCGCGGACGGGTCGAACAGGTCCTCGGGCGAGCCGTGCCGTACGGCCTCGTGGACCTGCGCCGGAGTGAGGGCGGGCTCCTCGGCGAACTTCTTGCCGCCGATGGTGACGAGATAGTCGGTGAGGTGATGCCAGCGGAACAGCGCCTCCAGGTGCTCCCGCGAGATCACCATGTCGGCGTCGAGACGCTGCACGATCTCGCCCTCGGCCGCCGCGATGCCGGCGTTCATCGCGTGTCCGGCGCCCCATCCGCCGGGCGGCACGACCACGACGCGGGTGTTGTCGGGCCGCAGGTCGGGCAGGCGCAGCGGAGGGTCGCTGCGGTCGTCCACGACGATCACCTCGATGAGGTGCGCGGGATAGGTCTGCGCGGCCAGCGCGGCCAGCGTCAGGTCGAGGCGGTGCTGCCCGCCGTGCGCGGGGATGACGACACTCGCGCTGAGCGTGGGCGTCCACTCGCCGATGGGCGGTGGCGTGAGCGGAGAGTAGTCGTTGTGGCGAATCCGCGGCCGGGGCTGGGGCTCCATGCCCGTCAGGTGGGCCAATCCTCGTCCTTCACAGCGTTGGTCAAAAGGTTGCTCCACCCTAGCGAAAGCGGCCGACGGTTCCCTAAGGTGACGCCCAATATGTCCATTTGGTGGACAACGGAGTCCGCACGTCAGACGGTTGGCCGTAGACTCGGTGACCGATACCCCTGGTGACACGCGTACGCGCGCGTGGGAGGAGCGACCAATGTTCAGGGCTTGGCGTGGCCTGATCGAGGAGTACCGTGACCGTCTGCCGGTCTCCACGACGACGCCAGTGGTGACCCTGCTCGAGGGCGGCACGCCGCTCGTCCCGGCCAGGCGGGTGTCCCAGATCACGGGCTGTGACGTCCACCTCAAGGTCGAGGGTCTCAACCCGACCGGCAGCTTCAAGGACCGCGGCATGACCGTGGCGATCAGCAAGGCCGTCGAGGAGGGCGCCCAGGCCGTCATCTGCGCGTCCACCGGCAACACCAGCGCCTCGGCCGCCGCCTACGCCGTACGGGCCGGGCTGACCTGCGCCGTCCTCGTGCCGCGCGGGAAGATCGCGATGGGCAAGCTCGCCCAGGCGCTGGTGCACGGCGCCAGGCTGCTCCAGGTCGAGGGCTCGTTCGACGACTGCCTTGAGATGACCAGGAAGCTCGCGGAGACCTACCCGATCGCGCTGGTCAACTCCGTCAATCCGCACCGCCTGCAGGGTCAGAAGACGGCGGCCTTCGAGATCGTCGACGCGCTCGGCGACGCGCCCGACGTCCACTGCATCCCGGTCGGCAACGCCGGCAACATCTCGGCCTACTGGATGGGCTACAAGGAGTACGCCGAGGACGGCCTGGCCACCAAGCGCCCGCGCATGCTGGGGTTCCAGGCGAGCGGCGCGGCGCCGCTGGTCGGCGGCAGCCCCGTGACCCACCCGCAGACGATCGCCACGGCGATCAGGATCGGCAACCCCGCCTCGTGGCGGCTCGCCGAGGCCGCGCGCGACGAGTCCGGCGGCGA
Organism: Microbispora hainanensis; assembly: GCF_036186745.1. Taxonomy (NCBI): domain Bacteria; kingdom Bacillati; phylum Actinomycetota; class Actinomycetes; order Streptosporangiales; family Streptosporangiaceae; genus Microbispora; species Microbispora hainanensis. The sequence goes on from NZ_CP108086.1 coordinate 4,218,929, forward strand.
CATCCAGGCCGTGACCGACCGCCAGATCGCCGCGGCGTACAAGCTGCTCGCGCAGGAGGAGGGCGTGTTCGTCGAGCTCGCCTCCGCCGCGAGCGTCGCCGGCCTGCTCCAGGCGCACGAGCAGGGCCTGCTCACGCCCGGGCAGCGGGTCGTGTGCACCGTGACCGGCAACGGCCTGAAGGACCCCGACTGGGCCATCTCCGGCGCCCCGGCGCCGGTGACGATCCCGATCGACGCCTACGCCGCCGCGGCCGCGCTCGGACTTGCCTGACCGGCCCCTATTCCCGCCCATAAAAGGGTTCAGGTGACGAATTGACGGACAGTCACGGCGTCGTCGTACGCGTGCCGGCGACGAGCGCCAACCTCGGCCCCGGTTTCGACAGCCTCGGCCTCGCCCTCGACCTGTACGACGAGGTGGAGGCCGAGATCTCCGGCTCGCCCGGCGTGCGGATCGAGGTGGAGGGCCAGGGCGCCGGTGAGCTGGACGAGGGCGAGGGCCACCTCGTCGTCAGGACGATGCGGGCGACGTTCGACCGCATGGGGTTCGCCCAGCCGGACGGCGTCGCGCTGCGCTGCCGCAACCGCATTCCGCACGCGCGGGGGCTCGGCTCGTCGTCCGCGGCGATCTGCGCCGGCATCCTCGCCGCCCGCGAACTCGTACGCGCGCGGGGCGCGGGGGATCTGCCGGACGCGGAGGTGTTCGCGCTGGCCACGGAGCTGGAGGGGCATCCCGACAACGTGGCGCCGTGCCTGGCGGGCGGACTCACCATCGCCTGGACCGACCAGTCGGGGGTGGCGAGTATGGTGAAACTGAGTCCGCACGAGGACGTCCGGCCGGTGGTTTTGATCCCGGATTTCCGGTTGTCCACGGAGGAGGCTCGGGGGCTGCTGCCGAAGGACGTACCGCATTCCGACGCGGCGGCCAACGCGGGGCGGGCGGCTCTGCTCGTCGCGGCGCTCACGCAGAGACCGGAACCGGATCTCCTGCTCGCCGCCACCGAAGACCGTCTGCACCAGTGGTACCGCGCTCCCGCGATGCCCCGCACCGCTGAACTGGTGCGACGGCTCCGCGAGGCCGGGGTGCCCGCCGTCGTCTCGGGGGCCGGTCCGACGGTTCTCGCACTGACGACACGGGACACCGAGGATTTGATCGCGCCAGAAGTGGGTAATGACTGGCACATCCAGCCAATGAACGTCGACCCGCTTGGTGCGTACGTTCGGTTTCCCGAGACACGCTGATGCTTCTTCGACCTTCAGGGAATAGCTGTGCGCGCTGGTGATGTTAGGCTGATAGCCGCACCAGGTGCCCCCGTGTTGGGTGCGTGCTTGTCATTCGCACATCGCTGCACTTCGCCTCGCGTCCTTCGACGCGGGCAGGGCGATTTCCCCGAAACCGTTTCCTCCAGTCGGCACACCTCCGGGTGGCATGACCAGAGGCGGCGTTCTCGGAGACATGCGCGTTCGAACCACCAAGACATCTGGTCGGTGGCGGCAATCCGGGGGATCGCCCCCGGGCACCTACCGCTCGCGGATCCCGAGGGTCATCGACACATGAGATTCGCGAAGCCCGACCCGGTCTGTCCCGCCGGGTCGCATCACCGGGACGCCTGGACGCACGATTCTGGCGCCCGACCCCTGGGAAGGACCCTTAGTTGAGCGACACCACCGAACTCCTCTCCGACGGCCAGGCCGCCGGCGACACCCCCACTTCCGCCCCGGCCCGTCCGCGACGTCGCTCCGGCACCGGCCTGGCTGGCATGGTGCTCCCCGAGCTTCAGGCCCTGGCGACCAGCCTCGGCATCACGGGGACCGGACGGATGCGCAAGAGCCAGCTCATCGCGGCCATCCAGGAGAAGCAGGGCGGATCGGGAGAGTCCGCGCCCGAGCCGAAGGCCGCCGCAGAAGCGCCCGCCGCCGCTGAGCGCCCCGCCCGTGGCCGCCGGGAACGTTCCCGCGCCGCCCAGGCTTCCGCGCCCGAGCCGGCGCCGGCCGCCGAGCCCGTCGCCGCGGCTCGTGAGGAGCGTCCCGTGGTCGAGGCTGCGTCCGCCGTGGCCGCCGAGGCCGCGCAGAACGGCGCCGCCACCGTCGCCGAGCCGCAGGCCGAGGCCGCCGCCCAGCCGGAGACCCGCAGCGAGCGGCCCGAGCGCGGCGACCGCCGCGAGCGCCGCACGCGCGGTGAGCGTGGCGAGCGGGGCCGTGAGCGCGACGGCCGCGGTGACCAGCGCGGTGACCAGCGCGCCGCCGACACGGGAGACGGCGGCCAGGGCCGTCGTGACCAGCAGGGCCGTGGCGACAACCGCGGCGACAACCGCTCCGACGGGCGTGACAGCCGCGGCGACAGCCGTACGGACGGCCGCGCCGACGGCAAGGGCGACCAGCAGGGCGAGGACGGGCGTGGGCGCCGTGGCCGCTTCCGGGAGCGCGGCCGCCGCGGGCGCGACCGTTTCGAGGGCAACGAGCCGGTCATCAGCGAGGACGACGTCCTGATCCCGATCGCCGGCATCCTGGACATCCTCGACAACTACGCCTTCGTGCGCACCAGCGGCTACCTTCCGGGCGCGAACGACGTCTACGTCTCGCTCGCCCAGATCCGCCGCAACGGCCTGCGCAAGGGCGACGTCATCACCGGCGCCGTCCGGCAGCCGAGGGACGGCGAGCGGCGCGAGAAGTTCAACGCGCTCGTCCGCCTCGACACCGTCAACGGCATGGACCCGGAGCAGGCCCGTCAGCGGCCCGACTTCAACAAGCTCACGCCGCTCTACCCGCAGGAGCGCCTGCGCCTGGAGACCGAGCCCAACGTCCTGACCACGCGGATCATCGACCTCGTCTCGCCGATCGGCAAGGGCCAGCGCGGCCTCATCGTGTCGCCTCCCAAGGCCGGCAAGACGATGGTGCTCCAGGCGATCGCCAACGCGATCACGCGCAACAACCCCGAGTGCCACCTGATGGTCGTCCTCGTGGACGAGCGTCCGGAAGAGGTCACCGACATGCAGCGGTCGGTCAAGGGCGAGGTCATCCACTCGACCTTCGACCGCCCGGCCGAGGACCACACCACCGTCGCCGAGCTCGCCATCGAGCGGGCCAAGCGCCTGGTGGAGCTGGGCCACGACGTCGTCGTCCTGCTCGACTCGATCACCCGTCTCGGCCGCGCGTACAACCTCGCGGCGCCGGCGAGCGGCCGCATCCTGTCCGGTGGTGTCGACTCGACCGCGCTCTACCCGCCGAAGCGGTTCTTCGGCGCCGCCCGCAACATCGAGAACGGCGGCTCGCTGACGATCCTCGCCACGGCGCTGGTCGAGACCGGCTCCAAGATGGACGAGGTCATCTTCGAGGAGTTCAAGGGCACCGGCAACATGGAGCTCAAGCTCAACCGGTCGCTCGCGGACAAGCGCATCTTCCCGGCGGTGGACGTGGACGCGTCCGGCACCCGCAAGGAGGAGATCCTCATGGCGAAGGAGGAGCTGTCGATCGTCTGGAAGCTCCGCCGCGTCCTCCACGCCCTCGACATGCAGCAGGCGCTGGAGCTCCTTCTCGAGAAGATGAAGGAGACCAAGTCCAACGCCGAGTTCCTGCTCCAGGTGCAGAAGACCACGGTCAGCAACGACCGCGACTGAAGCCCTTCCGACCGACGCCCCGGACGGCCCGTGCCGTACGGGGCGTCGGCGTGACCCGCCGATCCGTGCCCGAAGACCACCGCACCCCGCCCGCCGCCTCCCTCGCCGCCGCCCCGGTCACCACGATGCCCGGCCTGGGAATAGCCGATGGCCTGGGATGGTTGGTGGATCTGGCACACTGGTAGCCGAACCGCAGCGGTACCGGTTCCCGCAGCCGCGCATCACAGGTGTGCCGATGCGCGCAGGCCGTGACAGGCGAAAGCGACCCGGCGACCGCGCCTAGCGTTAGGACTGAGACATGAAGCCCGACATCCACCCGGAGTACGTGGTCACCCAGGTGACCTGCACCTGCGGGAACACCTTCACCACGCGTAGCACCGCCAAGAACGGCGTGATCCACGCCGACGTCTGCTCCGCCTGCCACCCCTTCTACACGGGCAAGCAGAAGATCCTCGACACCGGTGGCCGGGTGGCGCGCTTCGAGGCGCGCTTCGGCAAGAAGGCCCAGAGCAAGTAGCTCCTCCAGGACGCCGGCTCGGGGGCGCCCCTCTCGCGGGGCGTCTCCGGGTCGGCGTTCTTGGTGATTACGGCCTTTACCGAGGAGCTTGAGCAAAGGAGCGTGCGGTGAACCTCGACGAGATCATGAGTGAGTACGCGGATCTGGAACTGCGGCTCGCCGACCCCGCCGTGCACGCCGACCAGAGCAAGGCGCGGACGTACGGCAAGCGTTACGCGGAGCTCACGCCGATCGTCGCGACCTACCGGGAGCTCGAAGGCGTACGGCAGGACCTCGCTGCCGCGCGTGAGCTGGCGGCGGAGGACCCGGCGTTCGCGGAGGAGGCGGCCGAGCTCGAAGGCCGCATCCCGGTGCTGGAGGAGAAGCTCACCCGTCTCCTTGTCCCGCGCGACCCCAACGACGACAAGGACGTCATCATGGAGATCAAGGCGGGCGAGGGCGGCCAGGAGTCCGCCCTGTTCGCCGGAGACCTCCTGAGGATGTACCTCAGGTACGCCGAGCGGATCGGCTACAAGACCGAGATCATCGATGCCCAGCACTCCGATCTCGGCGGCTACAAGGACGTCACCGTCGCCATCAAGGGCAGGGAGGGCGTCTGGTCGCGGCTCAAGTTCGAGGGCGGCGTGCACCGCGTGCAGCGGGTGCCGGTGACCGAGTCGCAGGGCCGCATCCACACCTCGGCCGCCGGTGTGCTCGTCTACCCCGAGGCCGAGGAGGTCGACGTCCAGATCGACCCCAACGACCTGCGAATCGACGTGTTCCGCTCCAGCGGCCCCGGCGGCCAGAGCGTCAACACGACCGACTCGGCCGTGCGGATCACCCACCTGCCGACCGGTGTCGTCGTCTCCTGCCAGAACGAGAAGAGCCAGCTCCAGAACAAGGAGTCGGCGCTGCGCATCCTGCGCGCCCGGCTGCTCGCGATGGCGCAGGAGGAGGCCGAGGCGGCGGCGATGGCCGAGCGCAAGTCGCAGGTGCGCACGGTCGACCGCTCCGAGCGCATCCGCACCTACAACTTCCCGGAGAACCGCATCTCCGATCACCGGGTGGGCTTCAAGGCCTACAACCTGGACCAAGTCCTGGACGGCGATCTCGACGCGGTGATACAGGCTTTGCTCGACGCGGAACTCGCGGAGAAGCTGTCCGCTCATTCGTGAGCCCGCGGCGAGCCTGATGAGGGGACGATGGGAGAAGCGGTGATGGACGTGGGACGTCGAACGACGATGGGCCGTCCCGGCCGCCCGTCTGCTCATGAGCGACGTCTCCCCGGCTACGGCGGCTCGTCTGCCCACGACCGGCGTTTCCCCGGCTACGGCGGCTCGTCTGCCCACGACCGGCGTTTCCCCGGCCACGCCGCGAGGACCGTGCTGTAAGAGACCATGACCTTCCTGCTCGACGAAATCGCCCTCGCCACCGCCCGGCTCGCCGAGGCGGGAGTGCCGTCACCGCGCACGGACGCCGAGGAGATCGCGGCGTTCATCCACGGCGTCCCGCGGGGCATGCTGCACACGGTCAAGGACGCCGACTTCGACGCGCGGTTCTGGGAGGGCATCGCCCGGCGCGAGGCACGCGAGCCGCTGCAGCACATCACGGGCCGGGCCTACTTCCGCTACCTCTCCCTGGAGGTCGGCCCCGGCGTGTTCGTGCCCAGGCCGGAGACCGAGGTCGTGGCCGGCTGGGCGATCGACCGGCTGCGCGAGATGGACGTCGCCTCTCCGGTCGTGGTCGACCTCGGCACCGGTTCCGGGGCCATCGCGCTGTCGATCGCCCAGGAGGTCGCGCTGGCGCAGGTGCACGCCGTCGAGATCGACCCCGTGGCGTACGGCTGGGCCAAGCGCAACATCCTCGAACACGGCCAGGGCCGGACGACCCTGCATCCCGAGGACCTGGCCGACTGCCTGCCGGAGCTGGACGGCCAGGTCGACCTGGTCATCTCCAACCCGCCGTACATCCCGCCCGGTGCGATCCCGCGCGATCCCGAGGTGCGCGACTACGACCCCTCGCGGGCCCTCTACGGGTCGGGGGAGGACGGGCTCGACGAGGTGAGAGCCGTCGAGCGTACGGCGCGACGGCTGCTGCGGCCGGGCGGGTTCGCCGTGGTCGAGCACGCCGACCAGCAGGGCAACGCCGTCTATTGGCTGTTCGCCGAGGAGAACGGCTGGCGCGACGTGTGGTTGCGCCAGGACCTGACCGGCCGGGACAGGTTCGTCACCGCCCGGCTGAGCATGGACTGATTCCGGGCCGACCCCGGACTGACGCGAACGGCCCGGGCCGTGGCCACGCGGCGGCGGATTCGGACGGGACACGTGGAAGGATGGCTTCGTGAGCCGACGGTTTGACTGTGCCGACCAGACGGAGCGGATGACCGGATTGGCGGAGGCGATCTCGACGGTACGGCGGGGCGAGCTCGTGGTGCTGCCCACCGACACCGTTTATGGGATCGGCGCCGACGCTTTCACCCCTTCCGCCGTCAACGCCCTGCTGGAGGCCAAGGGCCGGGGCAGGGACATCCCCGTGCCCGTCCTCGTGGGCACCGTACGGGCCGCCAACGCCCTCGTGGAGAGCCTCGGGACGTACGGGCAGGACCTGGTGGACGCCTTCTGGCCCGGGCCGCTCACACTCATACTCAGGGCCAACCGGTCGCTGTCGTGGGACCTCGGCGACACCAAGGGAACGGTCGCCGTCCGCATGCCGCTGCACCCGGTCGCGCTGGACCTCCTCAAGGAGACCGGCCCCATGGCGGTCTCCAGCGCCAACCGGTCCGGCAACCCGCCGCCCACCACGGTGGACGAGGCCGAGGAGCAGCTCGGCGACGCGGTGGACGTCTATCTGGACGCCGGCCCCTGTGCGGACTCCGTTCCGTCCACGATCGTCGATCTCACCACGGCCGTGCCCCGGGTGCTGCGCAAGGGCGCGATCCCCGTGGACAAGATCCGCGCCCTCGTGGGATACCTCGCGACCGAGGAGTGACCGCGATCCGGGCGTACGTCTCGCATATCGAGATGTCGTCACGGCTCTGATCAGGGCGATCGATGCCGTCTGGCTATCGGGCTTCTTTACCGATGCCACCCCGGCTACCGTGAAGTGCGCCGATATCTCTGTGGAGGCGCGCCCATGGCCAAGCTCGACGGGATGGATCCGAAGCTCGTCCGTGAGTTGCTGTCGGAGGTTCAGCACGCAGCGAAGCAGATGGACGGCATCGAGGCCCGGATCACCCAGTTGACGCGTACGGCCGGCGTCTCGGTGCACGTGACCCACCGGCCGTCACAGGTCGCCGACGCGTGCACGACGATGGTCAAGGACGTCACCAAGCGCGTGACCCTGCTGGAGAAGAAGGAGAAACAGCAGAGCGCGGGCACGGTCCCGACGACCCGCGGGGCCTCCTTCACGGAGGAGCGGGACACCACCATGCCCGCCGACGATCCCGCGCCGTCCAGCACGCAGGGCGACAAGCCCGACCACAAGACGGATCACAAGCAGGACGGCAAGTCCGAGCACAAAGCCGACAGCAAGGCTGATCACAAGGCCGATGCGAAGCCGGACGCCAAGGGCGACGGCAAGGCGGACGCGAAGCCGGACGAGCACAAGTCCGACACCAAGTCCGACCACAAGACCGACAGCAGGTCCGACCACAAGGCGGACGCGAAGCCGGAGGCCAGGCCCGAGGGCAAGGCGGTCCACGACACGCAGAACGCCCACAAGACGTCGTCGCACGGTTCTGGCGACTCCGGCGCGGCGAAGGGGGAGACCTCCCACCGGGCGCACGGCGCCGCCGACGGCGCGGCCCGCGCGAGCAGCGGCGGAGGAGGCCAGGGCGCGGCCGAAGCGAAGCTCGCGGACAAGCCCGCTTACGGCACCATCGAGGGTTCCCTCCCTCAGATGCCATCCTCGACGCACGGTCCGGCCCACCCCGCCGCCGACGCCGGTACGGCCACAGGCGCGGGCACGTCCACGGGCACGGCTACAGGTGCAGGCGCGGGTGCGAGCACGGGCACTGGTTCGGGCACGGGTTCGGGCACGGGGACGCCTCCGCCCACGAGTGCGAGTGGCGACAGCGGCGGTACGCCTGGATCCGGCACCGCGACCGGGTCCGGCGTATCTGCCGGCTCCGGTGTGGGCCAAGCGGGCGCCAACGGCGCCGTAGGCGGCACCGGCGACGCAGGTGCGAACGTCGGCTCCGGCCAGGTTCACCACCCCATCGGCCCGGGTCAGCCGACCGGCGACAACCAGGGTGTGGGCCAGGGCATCGGCCAGGGCACGGCACAGAGCGCAGGACAGGCCGCGGGACAAAGCGCGGTGCAGACGCCGCCGACCGGCGACAGCCAGACCGTGGGTCAGGGCATCGGCCAGGGCGTGGGTCAGGACATCGGCCAGGGCGCGGGCCAGGGCATCGGCCAGGGCGCGAGCCTGGACCGGCCTGCCGCCCCGGGTCAGCCGGTCGGCGGCGATCAGGTCGTTGGTCAGGATCAGGGAGGCACGGGCCACGTCCAGCCCGTCGGCGACAATCAAAGTGCCGCTCAGAGCCAGTCCGACGGCGGTTGGCAGCAGCGGCCCGTCGACCAGGGACAGGGAAATACCCAGAATCCGGGCCAGAACCCGGGGCCGAGCGCGGGGCCGAGCGCGGGGCAGGGGACGCCGGTCGACCCGGGACAGGGACAGACCCAGAACCCGGGCCAGAACCCGGGATCGAGCGCGGCTCAGGCGACGCCGGTCGATTCGAAGGCGGCGGGGGAGCAGCCCCCCTCCACGGGCGGAAGCGACTCCGCGATCTACGACACCCCCGGCAAGGACCACCCCGACGACATCGACCCCGCCGGTCGGCAGGTGACCGTAGTCGACGGTGTCAAGGTCGTCAGCACCCCGTTGATCCAGCCCGGCGCCGAGCAGGCGCAGGGCGTCCAGCCGATCGACATACCCGGCGCGGACGCGCAGACGGCGAGCGCCACCGGTGCGCACCCGGACGGGCCGCCCGGATTGGTGCCACCCGCCGAGCCGACCAATCCGGCGGCGAACAAGCCTCCGCAGCCCGGCCTCGCGCCTGGCGATCCCATGGGCGCATACGTCGGCACGCCTGCCGACAACCTCTCCGTTGATCCGTTCGCGACGGGCGCCTCTGACACCGTGCAGGGGACTTCCGCCGGCCACACTGTGGTGGCGGCGAGCGGCGGTGGTCATGCGTACACGGGCGACACGGTCGTAAGCGGCACTGCGACCGGGACCTCTCACCCGGGCGACGCGGTCGGCGCGAGCGGTGCGACTGGTGCGGGCGGAACGCCGCAGACGGCAGATACGACCGGCACGGCACAGTCGGCGGGGACCGCTAGTACGGCACAGACAGCAGGTACGCCCGCCACGGCGACCGGAACTCCGCATCAGGCACCCGCCGCGACCACAACGGGTACGGGCGATACGGCGATCGGAACTCCGCATCCTGCGCCCACGGCGACCACGCCTGATACGGCGACCGGAACCTCGCATCCTGTGACTGCGGCGGGTGCCACGAGTACGGCTGGCGCGACCCCTGCGCCTGTGCCGACCGTGACCGCCCAGCCAGCCGGTGTGGCCGACGCCACCCCTGCCACTCCCGCGCCCGGGGCGCCCGCGCCCGCTCATCCGGTGGGCTCGGCGGCCGATGCGACGCCTGCGGCATCGGCGGGGACGAACGCGGCGAGCGGCGCGGCTCACGCGGCAGGATCGGCAGGTGCCACGGGCACGGCCGATGCGGCACCTTCGCAATCGCCTGCCGCGTCGGGCGGGACGGGGACGGTGACCGGCGACCTGCCGGCGGTGGGCACTTCTGGTGGCGGGCACGCCGCGGGTACGACCGGCACGGCGACCGGCAGCCTGCCCACCGTAGGGGCGGCCGGAGACGGCCACGCGGCCGGGACGGCGGGAACCGCGAGCGCGGCGGGTGCCGGTGGCGACGGCGCGACGGGTCACATCGGGGCGACCGGTGTGAGCGACAGGGCCGACGGCGCGCCCGACTCGAGCGGGCGACCGTGCGACAACGATGCCGGTACGCGCGCGACCGGGATGGCCGGAGGCGACGCGGCGACGCACAACCCGGGTGCATCCAGCGCGTCCCCGCATGGCGCGGCGACGCACAACCCCGGCACATCCGGCGCGGCGACGCACAACCCGGGGGCGTACGGCGCGGGTGCGCACGACGCGGCGACGCATGGCGCTCCCGGCCAGGGGGCGGCACATCACCACGGCGTGCACCATGCGGGAACGCATGATCATGGCGCACACCACGCGGCAGGGCACGCCGCGGGGACGAACGGCGCGGGGACGAACGGCGCGGAGACCCACGGCACGACGAGGACTCCGGGCCCCGGCCAGGCCCCGGCACCCGATGCCCGATCGTTCGCCGCCGCGCAGCCCGGGGACGTGCTCGGCTATCCCGCCCGCCACTCAGGCGACGAGGCCGTGCCGCGCATGCTGGTGGACCACCACCGGGACGTCGAGCCCGTGGACATGCCGGACGTACGTGTCCCGGAAGGGGAGTGGGGCAAGGGCGACTGGGTGGCGAGGAAGGTCGAGCCAGACGGACCCGCCGGCAGCGTCGAAGCCGTCGAGGTCATCATCCAGAAGCCGGAGAAGTGAGGCGTGCGAGCGACGTACCCGCGTGGACGCGCAGGGATCCGACCCCCGCGACACCCGGAAGCGGCCGTACTCACGCGGATCGGCAGCGCCGCGCGGCGGCCGGACGACGGTGCGGGGTGGTGCGACCCGGCGAGCGGAGCCGGGCGGCGGGCCGCCGGGGTGTCCGGGGCAGGACAGGCGACGACCAACGCCGGCGTGCTGGCCGGCTTCGCACAGGAGGCGCGATCGTGAGTTATGTCGACCCGCCGGCGCCGACTCCGCTGCAGCCGGGGGAGACCCCGCCGGCGCCGTCGAGCACCGACCTGCTGTCGCCCGGCGGGCAGCCGACGGGCTGGGTGTTCAACCCGGAATACCAGAAGCTCGTCGACCTGTGGCTGCAGGTGGTCCCGCTGATGGACCAGCTCACCAAGTCGCTGGACAAGCCGTACGAGAGGGCCCGGAGCAGGGACGTGTGGGACGCTCCGGTCGCCGAGCGGTACGTCCAGGACCTGGCGGAATGGCGCAACCGGCTCGGGATGTACCGCCAGGCGGTGCTCACGGCGATCAGCGATCAGGCCGCGGACACGCCGCGCTGGATCCCGGCCAAGGCCGGCGCGCCGCACGCCTTCACATCCTGAACGCACTCCCGAGCGACCGCTGAACAGCCCTCTGACCCGCGATGTCTTCGCCTGGAGCGAAGACACGTGAGGCGGTTCCACGGACAGTTCGGAGCCGTTCTACGGTCCTGACTTCGCCCGGCTCGCCGCGCAGGATCCGGACGTCGCCCGGCCGCGGGGCGGGTTCCAGCTCACCGCGGGCGAGAACCTGTCCTCGCCCGCGGTCCTCGCCGCGCTCGGCTCGGTGCTCAACGACAAGCATGCCGAGGGCTACCCGGGCCACCGGTACTACCGCGGCTGCGAGGAGGCCGGCCGCGCCGAGGAGATCGCCGTAGAGCGGGCCAAGCGGTTGTTCGGGTCGATCATGCCAACGCGTGCAGCCCTACAGCGGCACCACGGCCATCCTGGCGGCGTACGCGGCCCTTCCGCAGCCGGGCGACACGGTCCCGGCGCTCGCCCTGGAGCACGGCGGCCGCATCACCCACGGGTCCAAGGCCGGTTTCTCCGGCAGACGGTTCGACGTCGTCTCCTACGGCGTGCGGCGGGACACCGAGACGATCGACTACGACGAGGTGCGGGACCTGGCGCTGCGCCACCGTCCCCCGGGTGATCGTCTGCGGCGCCACGGCGTATTCCCGGCTGATCGATTGCGTTCGGCGAGGCGCTGCGCCCCGAGTGCCGCGCCTACGCCACGAGTTCCGCGCCTATGCCGCGGCGGCGGCGGACAACGCCAGGACCCTGGTGGAGGGGCCGGCGGCCGAGGGGCTGCGCCCGGTGTCGGGCGGCACCGACACCCACCTCGCGCTGGTCGACCTGCGCGGCGCCGAGTGCGCGGAGCGGAGGCGGAGCGGCGCTGCGCCGAGGCAGGCATCCTGCTCGATCACAACGCGATCCCGTACGATCCCGCGTCCGCGACCGCGGCCTCCGGGATCAGGGCCGGCACGCTCTGCACGACCATCCAGGGGATGGGCCGCGGCGGAACTGAGAGAGACCGCGTCTCTCATCGTCCGGGCCATCCGGCGCCCAGGTGCGATAACGTCGGTCCTCGAACGGGTAAAGGGGCTGACCGCGACGCATCCGGCATATCCCCGTCAGGGATAGGGCGATCTATGTCTTTTGCCCGTCACAACTGATCCGCCTATCCAGGAAACTAGGTCCGTGCGCGAATATCTCCTCTTGGCGCTCGTGGCGGCTGCGGTGACCTACCTGCTGGTGCCGCCGGTCAGGGTGTTCGCGCTGCGCATCGGCGCGGCCCCCGAGGTGCGGGAGCGGGACGTGCACACGGTGCCCACCCCGCGTCTGGGCGGGCTCGCGATGTTCGGCGGGATGGTGGCGGCCCTGCTGGTGGCGAGCAACCTGCCGTACGTCGGCGGCGCGTTCGACAGCGGCCAGACGGGAAAGACGGTGACCGCGCTCCTCGCGGCCGGCGGCCTGATCGTCCTCACCGGGTTCCTGGACGACTGGCTCGGCATGGACGCGCTGGTGAAGCTGGGCGGCCAGATCGCAGCGGGCGGGCTGCTCGTCTACTTCGGCGTATATCTGCAGTTCCTGCCGCTGCCGCAGTCGATGGGCGGCTCCCAGGCCCTCGACGACACCCTGCACACGATCCTCACCATCATGATCGTCGTTGTCGTGATCAACGCGGTGAACTTCGTCGACGGTCTGGACGGCCTGGCCGCGGGCATCGTCGCCATCGCGGCGATGGCGACCTTCGCCTACTCGATCGTGCTGCAGCAGACCGCGAGCGGTTCGCGGATCAACGGGACGGCCGCCATCGCGGCCATCCTCATCGGGATGTGCGTGGGCTTCCTGCCGCACAACTTCAATCCCGCCAAGATCTTCATGGGCGACACCGGCGCCATGTTGCTCGGCCTGCTGCTCGCCACCTCGCTGATCACCAGCCTGTCGTCGGTCGAGCCGGACGCGGTGGTCGGCAAGCTCAACCGGTTCCCGGTGATCCTGCCCCTGATCCTGCCGATCGCGGTCGTGGTGCTGCCGCTGGCCGACCTGATCATGGCGGTCGTCCGCCGTACATCGGCGGGTATGTCCCCGTTCGCCCCCGACCGCGGCCATTTGCACCACCGGATGCTCGACATCGGCCACTCCCACCGGCGCAGCGTCCTGATCATGTACGCCTGGACGTTCCTGTTCGCCTTCGCGATCGTGGGCCTGTCGATCGGCCGCGTGCCGTTCATCGTGTTCCCCTTGACGATCGTGCTCGCCGTGGCGGTGCTGGTGATCATGGGCCTGCCGCGGTGGCGATCGCGCCGTACGGTGACGCATGACGACAAGGGAGACGGGAGCGGCCAGGGCGGCCAGAAGGCCGGGGCGCATGCGACGGGGAACCGTCCGCCCGCCACCGGTCCTGCCATTCGCGGGATCTCCGAACACGACACGCTCGTCTATCCCGTCGTCCCCCCGCCCGCCCCTCCGGTCACGCCCGGTGACTCCGCCGCGCCGGGTCAGGCCGCGCCGGGTCAGGCGGTTCCTGGACAGGCGGGTCCTGGACAGGCGGGTCCGGGCAGGCTTCCGGCGCAGGGTCGCAACCCCTACCCGGGACAGAGCGCCCCGGGCGCCCCGGGCGCCCCGGGTGGCCCGGGCGTTCCCCCTACCACCTCCCGCGCCGACACCGGCACCTTCCGCTGAGCCCGTTCCCCAGGCCCGTTCCCCAGGCCCGTCCCCCGAGCCCGTCCGCCGGGCCATCCCATGAGCCGTCCCCGCAGGTCGACGGCGACCCGAAACGGCAGGTAAAGGTGGCACTCCGGGGCTTGTGATAGCTTTCACTAGCAAGGGGCGAGGCCAACGACGTCCCGGCAGGTAGCAATCGCTCGTTTGACAACCGATTCTGGAGTCCCATTGCAGGCCAACGACGTGCGCGTTCTCAAGGGCGCCGCCGTGCCGACCTTGGTCGTCGGTCTCCTCGCCGCGCTCATCGCGGTGTTCACGACCGGGGCCAAGGGTGCGTTGGGCGCCGGCATCGGTCTCGTCCTTGTCGCGGCCTTCTTCACCATCGGTCTGGTCGTCGTCTCCTGGGCGGGCCGGGTCTCGCCTATGGCGATGATGGCGGCCGCCGTGCTGGGCTATGTCGTCAAGGTTCTGGCGATCATGGCGATGCTCAAAGCCTTCGAGGGCACCACCGCGTTCGACTCCCGCGTGTTCGCGCTGAGCGTCATCGGTTGCACGCTCGCCTGGACCATCGGTGAGATGCGCGGATTCATGAAACTGAAGATGCTCTACGTGGAGCCTGAGGCGAAGGTTCCCGGGCAGGGGCGCGGATGACCATGCGTACGGGGCAGCCCGATATGACTAGTCCGCATGGCTCCTGCTATCGTCGTGCCGCGATGAGCGAACAGGAGCGCAGGCCCGAGACCGACGGCCGCGACTTCGCCGACGCCGCCTGGTCGGTCCCGAGCTATCTGCTGTCCGGGATCCTGGTATGGGGCGGCCTCGGCTGGTTGCTGAGCTGGTGGACCGGCGTGCACGCGTTCATCCCCATAGGCGTCATTCTCGGGGTCGGGCTGGCTGCCTACCTCGTCTATCTGAAGTACGGCCGCTGACAGCCGGCCCGCTTCCCACGCTCTTCTGTTGATCCAATCGTTGAAGGGAACGCCCGTGCGCGAGCGTAGCGAACGGACGAACAAGCACATGCTTCGGGCATTCGGCCTCGAGCAGGTAGGCGAGGTGGCCAGGTGACCCCCCTCATGGTCGTCGCCGACGACTTCAAGGCGCCGGGACCGTCGATTTTCGACTTCCCTCCGCTCTATGACGGTGCGCCGTACTGGCTGACCAAGCCGGTGCTGATGGCGCTCTTCGGCGCCGTCGTGGTGTGCGCCCTCGCTTGGAGTGCCTTCGCCAACCCCAAGCTTGTTCCCCGGGGAATGCAGAACCTCGGCGAGATGGGTTACCAGTTCGTCCGCGATCAGGTGGCCCGGCCGTTCCTGGGCAAGGACGCCGAGCGGTGGATGCCGCTGCTCCTGAGCCTGTTCTTCCTGATCCTGCTGTGGAACTTCTTCGGCGTCATCCCGCTGATCCAGATCCCCGTGGCGTCGCACATCGCGTTCCCCATCGTTTTCGCGATCACCATCTACGTGATCAAGATCTACCTGGGCATCAAGCACCAGGGCCTCGGCGGCTACTTCAAGAACATGATGTTCCCGCCCGGGCTGCCCAAGCCGATCTACGTGCTGCTCGCGCCGATCGAGTTCCTGTCGAACCTGATCATCGCGCCGTTCACGCACGCCGTCCGACTCTTCGCGAACATGTTCGCCGGCCACCTCATCCTGGCCTTCTTCAGCATGGTCGGCTTCTGGTTCCTCTTCGAGAAGCCGACTCCCCTCGGTGCGGGCCTCGGTGTCGTCGGTGTGATCATGACGATCGCGATGACCGGCTTCGAGATGTTCATCGAGTTCCTGCAGGCGTTCCTGTTCACGATGCTGGCCGCCATGTACATCGGCAACTCGCTCCACGCCGAGCACTGACGGATCTCCCCAGACCCGACCTTTCGACGTAGACCAGACCGGTGAGAGCACACTCACCGGCCGACCAGTAAAGGAAGAACAGCAATGAGCGTTCTCGCTGAAGTCGCCGGCAACCTTGGCGCCGTCGGTTACGGCCTCGCCGCCATCGGCCCCGGCATCGGCGTGGGCATCATCTTCGGTCAGGGCGTGCAGGCCATCGCCCGTCAGCCCGAGGCGTACGGCCTCATCCGCCAGAACATGCTGCTCGGCTTCGTTCTCACCGAGGCGCTGGCCCTGATCGGCCTCGTCGCGCCGTTCATCTACTGACGTACCCACTCTGAAGGAAGGCTGCACCTATGACTCTGGCAGCTACGTTCCTCGCGGCGGAGGGCGAGAGCCCCCTCATTCCGCACGCTTACGAGCTGGTCGTCGGCAGCTTCGCCTTCCTCGTCGTCTTCCTCGTCGTCGGAAAGATCCTCACCCCGCGCATCCAGAAGACGCTGGCCGAGCGGACCGAGGCTATCGAGGGCGGCATCAAGAAGGCCGAGGACGCCCAGGCCGAAGCCCAGCGCACTCTGGAGCAGTACCGGGCGCAGCTCGCGGAGGCCCGCCAGGAGGCGGCCCGTCTCCGCGAGGAGGCCCGTGAGCAGGGCGCCGCGATCAAGGCCGAGCTCCGCGAGGAGGCCCAGGCCGAGGCGCGGCGCATCATCGAGGCGGCCCACGCCCAGATCGAGGCCGACCGTCAGCAGGCGTTCACGCAGCTGCGCGGTGAGATCGGGCGCCTGTCCACCGAGCTGGCGAGCCGCATCGTCGGCGAGTCGCTCGAGGACGAGGCCCGCCAGCGCCGCATCGTGGACCGGTTCCTCGAAGAGCTCGAGGGCCGTCCGGAGGCGGTCCGCTGATGCGCGGCCTCAGCAGGACCGCCCTGACGGAGGTCGAGGAGCGGTTCAACACCGCCGCCGCGACCGCCGACCTCGGTGCCCTCGCCGAGGAGCTGTTCGCCGTCGCCGACCTCTTCGACCGCGAGCACGGGCTGCGGCGGGGTCTTTCCGACCCTTCGCGCCCGGCCGAGCAGAAGGAGAGCGTCCTGCGCTCCCTGCTGCAGGGCAAGGTCGGCGACGCCGCACTGGAGATCGCGGTCGCCGCGGTCAGGGCGAAGTGGTCCAAGGCCGGCGACCTGCCGGACGCCCTTGAGCGTATCGGCGTGATGTCCGCGGCCGCCGAGGCCGAGTCGGACCGCCGCCTCGACGACGTCGAGGACGAGCTGTTCCGCTTCGGCCGCATCCTCGCCGCCAACCCGGAGCTGCGCCGCGCGCTCAGCGACCCGGCCGTACCGGCCGAGCGCAAGCGCGACCTGCTCGCCACGTTGCTCGGCGGGAAGGCCGCCCCCTCCACCGTCCGGCTCGTCACGCAGGCCGTTGTGCACCCGCGGGGACGTAGCCTGGAAACTGCGTTGGAGGAGTTCGGCTGGATCGTCGCGCGGGCGCGCGAGCGCCTGGTGGGTGTGGTCCGCAGCGCGGTGCCGCTCTCACAGCAGCAGAAGCAGCGGCTCGCGGCCTGGCTGCGAACCACCTACGGGCGAGACGTCCACCTGAACGTCGAGGTGGACCCGGAGGTGCTCGGTGGGTTCTCCGTCAGAGTCGGAGACGACTACATCGACACCACGATCGCCGGACGTATCGAAGAAGTCCGCCGCCGGTTGGCCGGCTGAGGCGAATAGGGAGACAAGAAAGAGATGGCGGAGCTTACGATCCGGCCGGACGAGATCCGGGACGCCCTTGAGCGCTTCGTCCAGGCGTACGAGCCGGAAGGTGCCGCGCGCGAGGAGATCGGGACCGTCGTCGACGCCGGGGACGGCATCGCCCATGTCTCCGGCCTTCCCTCGGCGATGGCGAACGAGCTGCTGGAGTTCGAGAACGGCACCCGTGGTCTGGCGCTGAACCTCGACGTCCGCGAGATCGGCGCGGTCGTCCTGGGCGACTTCAGCGGCATCGAGGAGGGCCAGCAGGTCCGCCGCACCGGCGAGGTCCTGTCGGTGCCGGTCGGCGACGACTTCCTCGGCCGCGTGGTCGACCCCCTGGGCAACCCGCTCGACGGCAAGGGCCCGATCGCCGCCGAGGGCCGCCGCGCCCTCGAGCTGCAGGCCCCCTCGGTGGTCCAGCGTCAGCCGGTGAAGGAGCCGCTGCAGACCGGCCTCAAGGCGATCGACGCCATGACGCCGATCGGCCGCGGCCAGCGTCAGCTGATCATCGGCGACCGCGGCACCGGCAAGACCGCGATCGCGGTCGACACCATCCTCAACCAGAAGGAGAACTGGCTCTCCGGCGACCCGAACCGCCAGGTTCGCTGCATCTACGTCGCCGTCGGCCAGAAGGGCTCCACGATCGCCCAGGTCCGTGGCCGCCTCGAGGAGGCGGGCGCGCTGGAGTACACGACCATCGTCGCCGCTCCGGCCTCCGACCCCGCGGGCTACAAGTACATCGCCCCGTACACCGGTTCTGCCATCGGCCAGCACTGGATGTACCAGGGCAAGCACGTGCTGATCGTCTTCGACGACCTGACCAAGCAGGCCGACGCCTACCGCGCCGTGTCGCTGCTGCTGCGTCGTCCGCCGGGCCGTGAGGCGTTCCCCGGCGACGTCTTCTACCTCCACTCGCGTCTGCTGGAGCGCTGCGCCAAGCTCTCCAACGAGATGGGCGGCGGCTCGATGACCGGTCTGCCGATCATCGAGACCAAGGGCAACGACGTGTCGGCGTTCATCCCGACCAACGTCATCTCCATCACCGACGGCCAGTGCTTCCTGGAGACCGACCTGTTCAACGCCGGTGTCCGCCCGGCGATCAACGTCGGTGTCTCGGTCTCCCGAGTCGGTGGTTCCGCCCAGGTCAAGGCCATGCGCAAGGTGGCCGGCACGCTCCGTCTGTCGCTGTCCCAGTACCGCGACCTGGAGGCCTTCGCGGCCTTCGCCTCCGACCTGGACGCGGCCTCCCGCGCCCAGCTGGAGCGCGGCGCCCGCCTGGTCGAGCTGCTCAAGCAGCCGCAGTACAGCCCGTTCCCGGTCGAGAAGCAGGTCGTCTCGGTGTGGGCCGGCACCACCGGCGAGCTGGACGACGTGCCGGTCGAGGACATCCGCCGCTTCGAGGCCGAGTTCCTCGACTACCTCGGCACCGCCCAGAAGGGTGTCTTCGACAGCATCCGCGAGACCAAGGAGCTGACGGACGACACGGTGACCGCCCTGAAGGACGCCATCACGGAGTTCAAGAAGGGCTTCACCACCTCCAGCGGTCAGCTGCTCGTCAACGACGAGCCGGTGGAGGCGCTGGACGCCAGCGAGGTCGGCCAGGAGAAGGTCGTCAAGCACGTCCGCAAGGTCGAGGCGAAGTAACCCATGGGTGCCCAGCTTCGACAGCTGCGGCGGCGGATCAAGTCGGTCAAGTCCACCGCGAAGATCACCCGCGCGCAGGAGCTGATCGCCTCGTCGCGCATCGTCAAGGCGCAGCAGCGGATGCAGGCGGCCGTGCCGTACGAGCGGGAGATCACCCACGCGGTGTCGGCCGTCCTGTCGAACACGACGAACGTCGACCACCCGCTCACGGTGGCCAAGGAGCAGCCGGCCACGGCCGGCGTCCTGATCGTCACCAGCGACCGCGGCTTCGCCGGCGGCTACAACGCCAACATCCTCCGTGAGGCCGAGGCGCTGAAGGGCCACCTCACCGGACGCGGCCTGGCCGTGAAGCCGTACGTCGTGGGCCGCAAGGGCATCACCTGGCACCGCTTCCGCAGCCGGGAGATGTTCGGCGAGTGGGACGGCTTCTCCGACAACCCGTCGTACGCCAACGCCAAGGAGATCGCCGACGCGCTCATCACGGCGTTCAAGGCGGAGGACGGGATCGACGAGATCCACGTCGTCTACACCGGGTTCGTCTCGATGCTGACGCAGAACGTGATCGTCAAGCGGATCCTGCCGCTCGAGGTCGAGGAGGCGGAGACGGCCCCGGAGGGCATCCCGCCTTACTACGAATTCGAGCCGACGGCGGGTGACGTGCTCGACTCGCTGCTGCCGCGCTACATCGAGTCGCGCATCTACAACGCGCTGCTCCAGTCGGCGGCCTCCGAGCACGCCGCCCGGCGCCGCGCGATGAAGTCGGCCACCGACAACGCCAACGAGCTCATCCGCGTGTTCACCCAGCAGATGAACCAGGCGCGTCAGGCCGAGATCACCCAGGAAATCAGCGAGATCGTCGGTGGCGCGAACGCGCTGGCTGACGCCGCAGCGGGGAAAGAGTGAAATGACCGCACAGACTGTTGAGACCACCGTGGGCCGTGTCGCCCGCGTCACCGGTCCGGTCGTCGACGTGGAGTTCCCCGTCGAGGCCATGCCGGACATCTACAACGCGCTCACCGTCGACGTCACGCTCGGCGAGGAGACCAAGACCCTGACGCTCGAGGTCGCCCAGCACCTCGGCGACAACATCGTCCGGGCCATCTCCATGCAGCCCACCGACGGCGTGGTCCGCGGTGCGGCCGTCACCGACACCGGCGCGCCGATCTCGGTGCCGGTCGGCGACTCCGTCAAGGGCCACGTGTGGAACGCCCTCGGCGAGCCGCTCGACGCGCCGAAGGCCTCCATCCAGGTCAACGAGCGCTGGCCGATCCACCGTCCGGCACCGGCCTTCGACCAGCTCGAGGCCCGTACGGAGATGCTGCCCACCGGCATCAAGGTCATCGACCTGCTCACGCCGTACGTTAAGGGCGGCAAGATCGGTCTGTTCGGCGGCGCGGGCGTCGGCAAGACCGTTCTGATCCAGGAGATGATCCGCCGCGTCGCGCTGAAGTTCTCGGGCACCTCGGTGTTCGCGGGCGTCGGCGAGCGCACCCGTGAGGGCAACGACCTGTGGCTGGAGATGGAGGAGGCGGACGTCCTCAAGGACACCGCGCTCGTCTTCGGCCAGATGGACGAGCCCCCGGGCACCCGTCTGCGGGTGGCGCTGTCCGCTCTGACCATGGCGGAGTACTTCCGCGACGTGCAGAAGCAGGACGTGCTGCTGTTCATCGACAACATCTTCCGCTTCACCCAGGCGGGTTCCGAGGTGTCCACGCTGCTCGGCCGTATGCCGTCCGCCGTGGGTTACCAGCCGACCCTCGCCGACGAGATGGGTGTGCTCCAGGAGCGCATCACCTCGACCCGTGGTCACTCGATCACCTCCATGCAGGCGATCTACGTGCCCGCGGACGACATCACCGACCCGGCGCCGCACAACGCGTTCGCGCACCTCGACGCGCAGACCGTTCTGTCCCGGCCGATCTCGGAGAAGGGCATCTACCCCGCGGTGGACCCGCTCGACTCCTCCTCGCGGATCCTCGACCCGCAGATCATCGGTGAGGAGCACTACGCGGTCGCCCAGGAGACCAAGCGGATCCTGCAGAAGTACAAGGAACTGCAGGACATCATCGCCATCCTGGGCATCGACGAGCTCTCCGAAGAGGACAAGGTCACCGTCCAGCGGGCGCGCCGCATCGAGCGGTTCCTGTCCCACCCGATGTACGCCGCCGAGGCGTTCACCGGTCAGCCGGGTGAGTTCGTGCCGCTGGACGAGACCATCGCCTCGTTCAAGGGCCTGTGCGCCGGCGAGTACGACCACCTGCCCGAGCAGGCCTTCTTCATGGTCGGTGGCATCGAGCAGGCCATCGCCAAGGCGAAGGAACTCGAGCGCTAGGACGCCTTCGACGCCTGTGCGGCACGGCTCCGGCCGCGCCGCACGGGCGTCCGTCGAAAGGGAGCTGAGAAGTGGCAAAGCTTCGCGTGGGCGTCGTGTCGCCGGAACGTGAGATCTGGACGGGCGAGGCCGACATGGTCATTGCCAAGACCGTGGACGGCGAGATCGGTATTATGCCGAACCACGCTCCCGTTCTCGGTGTCCTCGTCGAGGGCGGAGTGCTGCGCGTCAAGCGCGGCGACGAAGGCGACCTCGTGGCCGCGGTGCACGGCGGATTCATCTCCGTCGCCGACAACGACGTGTCGATCCTGGCCGAGGCGGCCGAGCTCGGCTCCGAGGTCGACGTGGCACGGGCCAAGGACGCGCTGCAGCGTGCTCAGGCCTCGATCGAGGCCGACCAGGAGGACGCGGACGCACGACTTCAGGCCAAGCGTGCGGCGGCCCGGCTTCGGGCGGCCGGCGAAGAGGTCTGACACCAGGAGGAGGGCGGCATTGGCGGCGCTTGAGATACTCGCGGGCGTCTTCGCCGTGGCCGCGCTCCTCGTCCTCCGGGGCTTCGTCCTGGCCCGGGCCCGGGGCACGATCGTCTGCCGAGTACGGCACGGCCAGGGGAGCTGGAAGAGCGGGGTCGCCCGCTACGTAGGGGGAGAGCTCCACTGGATTCCGTTCCTGGGATTCGGCCTGAGGCCGCGCCACGCTATCGCGAGGCGCGGCCTCACCGTTTCCAGCCGGAGGATGCTCGACACGGGTGAGGGGCCCGCCGGCTACTGGACCGTCGTCTGCTCGGCAGAACGCGGCCCGCTGTCCCTGGCGATGAGCGAGGACGCCCTCACCGGCTTCCTCGCCTGGCTGGAGTCGGCCCCGCCCAGCGCCCATCTCGACGCCGCCTGACATTCGCCGTGGGCGCGCCCATCGGTTGCGCTCAGCGGGTGGCGCCTGGCCTCCAGAGGATCTCGTCGCCGGCGGACGCCACGCGGCAGAGGATGAACATCAGGTCCGACAGGCGGTTCAGATACTTGGCCGTCAGGGGGTTCATGTCGTCGTGCTCCTCCAGCGCCGCCCACGCCGACCGCTCGGCTCGCCGTACGACCGTGCGGGCGAGGTGGAGGGAGGCCGCGGCGGGCGCGCCGCCGGGCAGGATGAAGCTGCGCAGCGGCTTCAGCTCCGCGTTGAACCGGTCGCACTGCTCCTCCAGCCAGGCGATGTACGGCTCCTCGACCCGCAGCGGCGGAATGTAGTCCCGATCTTCTGGATCGGGCTCCTGCGCGACCGGCGTGCACAGGTCGGCGCCGACGTCGAACAACTCGTTCTGCACCCGGCTCAGGACGGCCGTGACGTCCTCGGACAGGCCGCCCGTGGCGAGCGCGACGCCGATGGCGGCGTTGGCCTCCTCCACGTCCGCGTAGGCGGCCAGGCGGGGATCGGTCTTGCGGGTGCGGCTCATGTCGCCCAGTGCGGTCGTGCCGTCGTCGCCCGTCTTCGTGTAGATCTTGGACAGGACGACCGGTGTGTCGTTGTCGGCTCGGGTCATGCGGCTCAGCGTAGTCGCCGCGCTCCGCTTCCCCCGGGGGCGGCCGCCCTGTCTCACCCGGCGGAGGCCGCCAGGGGACCGTCGGAGGAGAAGGTGCGGCGGAAGATGTACACGGCGGTGTCGATCAGCTGCTCCGTGGGCGGTGAGGGCTCGCTCATCACCCACTCGATGAGTAACTCGGTGATCGCGCCGATGAGGCCGAGCGCCAGCAGGTGGAGATCGAGGGCGGGCACGCGCGTGCCCCGCGCCGAGGACTCTATGACCTTGGTGAACGACGCCACCGCCTGCTGACGGGCGCCGCTGAGCACGTTGCCCGCCCGCCTGACCTCCAGGTGCATGAGACGGGCGCGCCGCACGTCCTTGGTGACGAAGCGGATGTATTCGGCGATGCCGGCGACGATTCGGTCGTCGAGCGTCGACGGGGCCGTGTCGATGGCCTCGCTGACCGAGGCGAGGGTCTCCTCGATGCACCGCTCGTAAACCGCGCGCATCAGATCCTCACGGCTGGAGAAGCATTCGTAGAAGGCGCGATTGGAGATGCGCGCGGTCGCACACAGCCTCTCGATGGTGGTCGCGTGGAAGCCGGGTTGGGCGAACAGGGTGTAGGCGGCCGATATGAGCCTTTCCCTCCTGTCTGCAAGCCTTTCGGCAGCCGACATCCCCCGATAGTCCCGTCCCGCCACTTTTCACCTCACACTGTCATGGTCCCCCCAGAAGTCCCCATTATGAACGCAAGATCCTTTTTGTGGAAGTGCTGGGAAATGGGCACTCTCGTGCTATGCCAAAGACGCTCAATAGCTTGACATAGCCGTCAAGAGGTCAGCACGCTTACCAATTGGGATAGATCGATCTCGCTGCAATTGCATCGGCAATTACAGAAGCGCGTGCGAACGGCATCCCCGGTGCGTGATCGGCCTTACCCGTCGCGCCGCCCCTTCCATCGGAACGTCGTCACGCAGAGCACGAGGCCACCGACGAGCCATGCGCCCAGGACCAGGGCCACCCTGACCGGCTCGTACGACCCGGTCAGTTCGAGGGCGGCCCCCGCGTCGCCGAGGAAGACGGATCGGAACCCCTGGCACATCCACTTCAGCGGGAAGATCGAGGCGGCGTTCACCAACCAGTCGGGCAGCTCCGTGATCGGGATGAAGACCCCGGAGACGAACTGCAGCACGACGAACGGCAGGCTGATCACCGCGGTCGCGCTCCTGCCCGATCGGGGCAGGCCGCTGACGGCGATGCCGAGCACCGAGGCGGCCGACACGCCGAGCACGAACACCCAGGCGAACGTGAGCCAGGCCGACACCTCTGAGGGCAGCTCCAGGTCGTAGAACAGCACCGCGATGGCGAGCAGGATTGCGACCTGGAGCACCGTCATCACCAGCACGCTGGCGATCTTGCCGATGAAGTAGGCCGCACGCGGCATCGGGAGGCCGACGAGCCGCTTCAGCGTGCCGTCGTCCCGGTCGCCCGCGATGCCGATGCCGAGGTTCTGGAACCCCGTGCCCATCACGCCCGAGCCGATGAGCCCGGCGGTGTAGAGCTGGGCGACGGTGACGCCGGTCCCCTCGGCGCTGCCGGAGAAGATCGCGGCGAACAGCACCAGGAACACGATCGGCAGGGCGAAGGTGAAGACGACGGCGTCCCTCTCCCGGAAGAGCACCTTCGTTTCGACGGCCGCGCGGGCCAGCGCGATCCTCAGCGGGGACGGCAGGGCCACATCGGGGGCGGGGGTGGTGGTCATGGCGTGCTCTCCACAGGCGGGACGTCGGCCGGAGTGGTGGTCATGCCGCCCTCTCCGTACGGGCGGGCGGCGCCCGGGGTGGTGATCATGTGACGGAGTGGGGTGGTCATGGCGTGCTCTCCACGGGTTCGGCGGGGGTCTCCGGGGCGCTGCCGGCAGATGGCTCCTCCGCCTCGATGAGGCGGAGATACACGTCCTCAAGCGTGGGCCGTGTGACGGTGAGCCCGGGGATCTCCCCGTCGTACCTGCGCGACAGCTCCAGGACGACCTCCGTGGGGGTGTCGGTCTCGATCTCGCCGTCCGACCAGGCCACCCTGGCCCTGGCGGTGGCCCGGCCGCCCAGCGTGGCGGGGTCGCCCTGGGCGACCACGCGTCCCCGCGCCACGACCGCCACGCGGTCGGCCAGGGTCTCGGCCTCCTCCAGATAGTGGGTGGTCAGCACGATCGTCGTGCCGTCGTGCGCCAGCCCCTCGATGAGCTCCCAGAACCGCCGCCGCGCCTCGGGATCGAAACCCGTCGTCGGCTCGTCGAGGAACAGCAGCTCGGGGCGGCCGATGACGCCGAGGGCGACGTCCACCCGGCGGCGCTGGCCGCCGGAGAGCTGGCGGATGCGTTTGCCCGCGCTGTCGGCGAGCCCGACCTGTTCCATGAGCTCGTCCGGGTCGCGGGGGTTCGCGTAGTAGGTGGCGAAGTGCCGGAGGGTCTCCCGTACGGTCAGCTCCGCCCGGTCGTCGGAGCTCTGCAGCACGATGCCGATCCGGGACCGCCACTCGCGGGTCGGCCGGGCCGGGTCCCTGCCCAGGACGGTGACCTCTCCCGCGTCTCGCCGGCGATACCCCTCCAGGATCTCGACCGTGGTCGACTTGCCCGCGCCGTTCGGGCCGAGGACGGCGAACACCTCGCCGTGCTCGACATCGAGGTCGAGGCCCGCGACGGCCTGCACGTCGCCGTACCGTTTCGTCAGGCCGCGTACACATATCGCGTGTTCCATGCCCAGAGGATGCATCGCGGAAGGATCACGGAACACCCCCCACAGGACGATGATCGGCATCCTCCGTACGGCGGATACGCCGCGCCTACTGGAGCTGCCCTGTGAGCGCCTGGATGCCGTCCAGAAGCCGCCGCAGGCCGAACCGGTAGGACTCGGCGTTCGCCTCCGCGGCCGGCGCGTCGAAGCCGCCCTCGCGCCAGACGCGGGTGATCGCGGGATGCCGGGTCGTGTCGAAGTAGTCGTCCCAGAACGAGCCGCGCGCCGCCCACCAGGCGTCCGCGGACTCCCCGGTCGTCCGCTCCACGTGGTCATACTCGGCGCTGACGGCAGCGGCGGCGTCGACGAAGGTGACGATCGCCCCCGCCGCAGCGGTCATCTGCCGGGGTGACAGCCCGATGTCCGACAGCGCGGACAGCAGATACTCCTGCTGCGCCATCAGGCCCGGACCCAACGGCGGCCGCACCGTGGAGACCTGCCGCAGCCAGGGATGACGCCGGTACGCCTCCCGGGTGCGCTCGGCGTACAGCTCGATCTGCTCCCGCCAGCCTTCCGGCCGCGGGTCGCCCGGGCCGGGCAGATCCCGCTCGGAGAGCACCGCGTCGACCATGAGGTCGATCAGCTCGGCCTTGCCCGGAACGTAGGTGTAGAGCGACATGGTGCCCACGCCGAGCTCCTCCCCGACCCGGCTCATCGACATCGACGTCAACCCTTCGCGGTCGGCCACCGACAGTGCGGCACCGACGATCTGGTCGACGGTCAGCCGGGGCCGGCGCCCCTTCGCCGGCTTGTCGCCGCCGCGTCCGGCGGCCGCGTGGTCCCGCCAGAGCAGCGCCAGCGTCCGCTCCGGATCGCCGCCGCCGCTGCGCTCCACTCCCATGAGCGTGAATCCTACATTTTCGTATGCGGTACGGTTATTCTATCCGTACGCCATACGAGAATGGGGTGGAGCATGACTGTCCTGGTCACGGGTGCGACGGGCAACGTCGGGCGGATCGTCGTCGAAGGGCTCATCCGGGCCGGTGAGCGGGTGCGCGCGCTCACCCGGCGGCCCGGCGAGGCGACGCTGCCGCCGGAGGCGGAGGTGGTGTTCGGTGATCTCGCGGATCCGGCGACGCTGGCCGGGCCGCTGTCCGGCGTCGAGCGCGTCTACCTGTTCCCGCACCCCGCGACCGCCCACGCGGTGGTGGAGCAGGCGAAGCACGCGGGGGTGCGGCGTGTCGTCGTCCTGTCCTCGGGCGCCGTGACCTTCGGCCTCGACACGGACTTCCACCTGCCGGTGGAGCGCGCCGTGGAGGAGTCGGGGCTGGAGTGGACGCACGTGCGGGCAGGCGAGTTCATGACGAACAGGCTCGAACTGTGGGGGGAGTCGATCCGCACCGAGCGGGTGGTCCGCGACCCCTTCCCGGGGCAGGCCGGAATCCCCGTGCACGAACGGGACGTCGCCGACGTGGCGGTGCTGGCGTTGACCGAGGACGGCCACGCCGGCGCCGCGTACACCCTCGCCGGTCCCCAGTGGGTGACCCGGCGGGAACAGGTGACCGCCATCGCCGCCGCGATCGGCCGGGAGATCCGTTTCGAACAGGTCGGCCGGGAGGAGGCGCGCGAGCTCTACCTCCGGATGGGCGGCTTCGCCGCGGCGAACGCCGACTTCCTGCTCGGGTTCACCGATTACGGGGGACGCGAGGTCGAGCCGGACGCCGACGCCGACGCCGACGCCGACGCCGACGCGGACACGGGCGCGGGCGCGGACGCGGGCGCGCGGCCCGCGCCGGAACGCCGGCCGTTGCCGACCGCCGAGCAGGTCACCGGCCGGCCCGCACGCACGTTCGCCGAGTGGGCCCGTGACCACGCGGCGGACTTCACGGGCTGACCAGGCTCAGACA
This sequence comes from Microbispora hainanensis, assembly GCF_036186745.1. Classification (NCBI taxonomy): domain Bacteria; kingdom Bacillati; phylum Actinomycetota; class Actinomycetes; order Streptosporangiales; family Streptosporangiaceae; genus Microbispora; species Microbispora hainanensis. Next base: position 4,246,582 of record NZ_CP108086.1, read on the forward strand.
GGGGTTGAACAGGGTCGACACAGGCCGGGCTCAGAACAGTGTCGGGTTCTCCGGCTCGATGCCGCGCAGGGCGTCGTAGTCGAGCGTCACGCACTCGATGCCGCGGTCGGCGGCGAGCACGCGGGCCTGCGGCTTGATCTCCTGGGCCGCGAAGATCCCCTTGACCGGGGCCAGGCGGGGGTCGCGGTTGAGCAGTTCGAGGTAGCGGGTGAGCTGCTCCACGCCGTCGATGTCGCCGCGCCGCTTGATCTCCACGGCGACCGCCCCGCCGAGGTGGTCGCGGCACAGGATGTCCACCGGGCCGATGGCGGTCATGTACTCCCTGCGCACCAGTGTCCAGCCGTCGCCGAGCGTGGTGATGTGCTCGGCGAGCAGCTCCTGCAGGTGCGCCTCGACGCCGTCCTTGCGCAGGCCCGGGTCGATGCCCAGCTCGTGGCTGGAGTCGTGCAGGATCTCCTCGATCGTCAGCACGAGCTTCTCGCCGGTCTTGCCGTGCACGACCGACCAGGTGAGCACGCCGTCGATCTCCTCCTCGCGCACCTTGCAGGGAGGGTTCATCCAGTTCAGAGGCTTGTACGCCCGGTCGTCAGCGTGGATCGACACGCTTCCGTCCGCCTTCATGAGGATGAGCCGAGGGGCCATGGGGAGATGGGCGGTGAGCCGTCCCACGTAATCCACGCTGCACCGCGCGATGACCAGCCGCATGTGCGCCAACCCTACCGGGATCGCGGAGGTCCCGAGGCGTTCTGGGAGACTGTCGGGCATGGCCCGGGCGGGGGAGGAGGCCGGAGGGTGGGCTGGCGCGGTGCGCGGGGTTCGAGGCGTCCGCTTGTACGCCGCCCGACCGGGTGCTGGAAGAATGGGCCGTCTTCTCCCGTTCTGCCTGACATGAGCCCCCCGGAAGGATGCCCGCCGTGAGTCCCCGACGTGCCCGCCGCCGCGGCCCGTTCGAACGCCCGGACGGCAGTGCCGTACGGCCGGTGGGCCCTCAGGTGGCCGGGGTGGACCGTGTGGAGAGCGCGCACGACGGCGATTGGGTCGTCCGCAACGTCTCCGGCGCCGCCCAGGGCAAGGCGTACCGGTGCCCGGGGTGCGAGCAGGAGATCAGGCCCGGACTGCCGCACGTGGTGAGCTGGCCGGCCTGGGCCGGGGGAGAGGACGAGCGGCGGCACTGGCACACCACGTGCTGGCGCAACCGAGCCAACCGCGGTCCGGGCCGCAGCCGTTATTGACACGACCTTTCGGAGTGGGAATGGACATCAGGGCGTCCACGGTGCTGCCTGCCCGGCGCGAGGACATCGAGCTGCAGACGGCCGACGGGCTCACCCTCGTCGGCGAGGTGGCCGTGCCGGAGAGCCGGCCGCCGGTGGCGACGCTGGTCTGCCTGCATCCCCTGCCCACCCACGGCGGGATGATGGACAGCCACGTGCTGCGCAAGGCGTCCTACCGGCTGCCCGCACTCGCCGACATCGCGGTGCTGCGCTTCAACACCCGTGGCACGACCTCCGACCGGGGGACCTCGCAGGGGGCCTTCGACGGCGGCGAGGGGGAGCGGTGGGACGTGGCCGCCGCTCTGGAGTACGCCGACTTCCACGACCTGCCGAACCCCTGGCTGCTCGGCTGGTCGTTCGGCACGGAGCTGGCGCTGAAGTGGGGTCGAGACCCGATCGTGCAGGGCGCGATCCTGCTGTCGCCGCCGCTGAAGCGGGCCGGTGAGAAGGACCTCGTCGCCTGGGGCGAGTTCGGCCGCCCTCTGGTGGCCCTGGTGCCGGAGCACGACGACTACCTGCAGCCCGAGGAGGCCGTACGCCGGTTCGCGGCGGTGCCGCAGGCGGAGGTCGTCGGCGTGGACGGGGCCAAGCACCTGTGGGTCGGCGAGCCGTACGTGCGGATCGTGCTGAACGAGATCGTCAAGCGGGTGAACCCGCCCGCCGCGCCACTGCCCACCACGGTCTGAACGTGACGGACGGGCCGCCGGGGTCGCGAATCGGTGACGAACGGCGGTGCCGGGCGCGTGGCGCGTTACCGTGACCTGATGCAGCTCTACTCGCGTTCCGCCGGGAGCGGCCTGCCAGTCGTCCTGCTCCACGCGTTCCCCCTGTCCTCCGCGATGTGGCTCGCCCAGCGCGAGGGCCTCGCGCCGGTCTGCCGGGTGATCACCCCGGACCTGCGCGGCTTCGGTGGCACGATGCTCGGTGACGACGAGCCCTCGATCGACCTCATGGCCGACGACGTTGCGCACCTGCTCGACCAGGAGGGCATCGACCGCGCCGTGATCGGCGGCCTGTCCATGGGCGGCTACGTGGCGATGGCCCTGTGCCGCCGCCACCCCGACCGCGTACGCGGCCTGATCCTCGCCGACACCAAGGCCCAGGCCGACCCCGAGCCGGCCAGGGCGAACCGGGAGCGGATCGCCACGGCGGTCCTGGAGAGCGGCACGGGCATCCTCGTGACCGAGTCGCTGCCCGCGATGCTCGGGGCGACCACAAAGGAGTGCC